>SXND01000085.1 GCA_005777235.1 Pseudomonadota bacterium | reverse complement strand
TCTGCAAAACCTCCATCCCCGTTTCAAATCCGGGTGCCGCCTCTGCGTTCCTCCCACAGCGTTTTGCCTCGATGTGCTGTCTCGCATAGAATGTCTCGCATGGCACCATCCTCACAATCTTGCTCCTCACAAGCGACCGTCCCAGGGAAGATGCCTGGGGCGTGGCGCTATACACTTGCCGCGTTGGTCTATTTTTGCTACGGGCTGTTGTACTTCTTTGGAGCGCATTATCTCACCAATACGCAGGCTACGGAGCGGGCCATGTCGAACGCCCAATGGTTCTTCGCCATAGGTGCCCTCCTCGTGGTGCTGCTGCCGTGGTTGATTTATCAGCGCTGTGCCCTGGCGGTCTCGTGGTGTAGCAGGCGGGCGAGACAGCGCAAGACGCTGTCTCTTGATTTCACCCTCCTGCTGGGATGTCTGGTCAGCATGCGGGTGATTGGACTCATTGTCCACCAGGCGCATAACAAAACACCTTTGCACCAGGCGGCGCTGATTATGGCCATCCTCACTGCCCTGTGTCTCTTATGGGCCGGGGCCAGCCGCCCAGGGTGGATGTCCCGCGAAACTTTGGACGCGCCCTTGACCTAGCAGGAAAGGTGTCAGCATTTTTACAGAATACTACCTCCTCTTCGGCCTGCTGATCCATGTGGCGCTCTTGGGGTTAGTCGATTGGCTGGCCTACCGTCACTTCGTCGTCCATGGGTATCACCACAGCCTGCTCGCTTTGGCCTTGCTGAATGCTGGTGTCATCTGTGGTATGCATTTTCTTGTGCTGCGTCCTCTCCAACACCGTCGTCAGCTCCACCGCGCCGCCCGCGCCCGGCGTCGGCAGTCACCCCAGCCGCCCCAGCCCTCAACTTTTTAGGAGCCTCAGCGCATGTCATGGCGATGGTCTCTACTGCGCTACGTGTGTCTGGGTACTGCACTCTTGGCAGGCTGTGGTGGTGAGCCCGTGCATGTGGACGATCCCTCCTCTGCGACGTACCAGCCCACACCGACTCAGCCCCAAGCTGTGGGGGGGCGCCTAGTCGGCCCGCTCATCTATACCGTCGATGCGCGCTCCCATGATGTCTGGATGTATTTTGACTTTGCGCGTGGCGCGATCGTGCCCATCCAGGATCCCAAAACCGAGGCGTGGGATGTGCTGTTCCAGCGCTATGTGGTGAAGACCAACGGCGGTGCCACCAATCCGACCAGGCAAGGAGGGCTCTTGAGCCTTCAGGATCGTGACTTCAGTGCCGTCACTGCAGTGCCCGAGAAGGCCGTGTTCGTGACGGATGTGCATCCGAAGAATCGTCCCACCTCCTATAACCCCGCCACCGAAAAATGGTTCAACTATAGCTATCTGGCGAATGTCCTGGCACCCAAGCCCCTGGTCTATCTCGTGCGCACGCACGACGGCAAGTACGCCAAACTGCGATTCCTGAGCTATTACTGCGTGAATAAGAGTGCCGGCTGTGTCACCTTTGAGTATGTGTATCAGGGGGATGGCAGTACCGCCCTGGCCGGGGCACCCGCCCACGGTACGTAACTTGCGTTGCGCACGCGGGCAGCGTACACTCCGCCGCATACGCACACACCACACGCATAGAGGCGTGCGGCCACGGCACGTGGCACGCTGCAACAGGAGAGGGGAGGGATGACGACAGCCACCGCATCGTTTACAGAAGAGAAAATTGCCCTGGCGGGCACGACGCTCCATCTACTCAAGGGGGGCAGTGGGGCTCCGGTGCTCGTGCTGCACGGGATGGAGGGCTTTGAGGGCTGGCTAGCGTTCCATGATGCCCTGGCCGCGCATGCGACGGTGTATGCTCCCTCGCATCCAGGCTATGGTCTGACGTCCTGCCCGGAGTGGATGGACACGATTGCCCATCAGGCCGTCTTCTACCATTGGTTCCTGCAGCAACAGGCATTTGCCGCGGTGGATGTCGTAGGCATTGGTATCGGCGGCTGGATTGCGGCGCAGATGGCCGTGATGTGTCCCCAGCGCCTGCGACGCCTGATCCTGGTCGATGCGGCTGGTCTCCGCCCAGAACAGGGCGAGATTTTCGATGTGTTCATCACACCATGGCGGCAGGTCATGGAACGCTGTGTGTACGATGTCACCAACGCCGCCGAGTACCAGCGGCTGTTCGGGCAGGAAGTGCAGGAATTTGGCGGCCCCCGTGAGGCCGGGCGTACGATGTCCATCCGTATGTGCTTTCGGCCCTTTATGTATGATCGCGCCTTGCCGGGCATGCTCGGGAAAGTGCAAGTTCCCACCCTGGTCGTCTGGGGGGCGCAGGATCAGATCATCCCTGTCGAATGTGCGCAGCTCTACCAACGCGCCATTCCAGGGGCGACCCTCCAGCTGATTGACCACTGTGGCCACTGGCCGCAGTTGGAACGCCCGCTAGAACTGGCACGCGTCGTGGCGGAGTTCATTGCCCGGGCTTAGTGCGTCACACTCACCGGGTAGAGAAGGAGAGGACCATGGCACCCACGCAGTATTACTATTTCACGGAGCAGCCGTACACGGGCTACGATCCCGCTATCCAGGACGAGTACCCCGCCCTGCGCCTGACTTTGCCCAATACGCTGTACGATGCCAAGCTGGCCAGCGAGCTCTACAATCGCTACCACGATGAATATCAAGTGGCTGATGAGTCCGGCTTTGACGGCATCATGATTAACGAGCACCACACCGCGCCGTTCTGCATGCAGGCCTCGATCAACATCACCGGCACGGTGCTGGCCAAAATTACCCGACGTGCCAAGATCGTCATGCTGGGCAATCCCCTGCCCATCGTCGATAATCCCCTGCGGCTGGCCGAAGAGCTGTCGATGATCGATTGCATCTCCCGTGGCCGCCTGGTCTCAGGCTTTGTGCGCGGTGGTGGGGTGGAAAGCCTGGCCAATAACGTCAACCCAGCCCACAATCGCGAGCGCTTTGAAGAGGCGCATGACCTGATCATTGCCGCCTGGACACGTCCAGGGCCGTTCCGCTGGGAAGGCAAGCATTTCCAATATCGCGTCATCAATCCCTGGGCTCTGCCGCTGCAAAAGCCGCATCCCCCGATCATGGTGCCTGGCACCGCTAGCCCAGAAACAGTCGTATGGGCGGCCAAGCATCGTTATCCCTACATTGTGCTGGGGTCGTTCCTGGAGCAGACCCAGGAATTGATCCAAATCTACCGCGAAACCGCCGAGGCCGAGGGCTATGAGATGCAGCCAGAGCATATCGGCTATCTTATCCGCTGCTTTGTAGCGGACACGCACGAGAAAGCCCAGGAGCAAGGCAAGAATTTCTTCTGGCAAAACGGCGCCCTGAACAAACAGCCGCGTGAATGGATGGCCCCTCCCGGCTATGCCACGGTGAATGTCGCGGGTATCCGCCGCCTGCGGGCCATCTCGCGCTCGTTTGATTCGCTGGCCTATGAGGAAGCACAGAAGAATTACCAACTGGTCGTGGGCACGCCGGATCAGGTGGTGGAAAAGCTGCGCTATGTGCGCAACCTGCTGGGCGTGGGGCATATGTTCCTGTGGTCACATGATGGCCATATGACACATGACGATACGGTGCGCTGTATTGAATTGATGGGCAAGGAAGTGCTGCCAGCGCTGCGTGAGGAGTGAGCGCGGCGTCAGGCGAGGCCTGCCCCCCTCTCCCTCTCAAGGCCATCCCGGAGATGCTGAGTCGTGGCGACACCTGAAGCCATCACTGTGGCGTACATTGACCATCTCCAAGAGGCGTCGTACATCGAGCAGGCGATTGCTGCCCATGGCGTGGCAACGCTTGTGGAAGCGGTGGTACGCCTCGTCAACCCTGCTGTGATATGCAGAGACGTTTCTGGGCAGATCGCCCAGAGCGAGACTGCACTAACACGGATCTGTGGACCTTTCTGCGGTCGCATATGCCAGCATCCACAGGGGAAACGGCCAAACAAACGCCTGCAACGGACAGCCGGAAGCTCCTGGGTGAAGGCAATGAGAATATAGCTGATGAAGTCTGAAGAGACATTTGAGTCAATTTGCTGTTTGATATCAAAGTCTTACGTGATTCCTAGCGACCGATGAGTCAATGCGCTCACATGGCAGGGAGCAATCCCCACAACGCCGAGGGCACGTGGCGGTGATCGAATGCCACCCCTCATCCCGTGTGTGTACGAGGTGCTCCCGACGCTTCACCCCGGAATTGTGGCGCGTGTTGCAGTGGCTACTATAGTGTCGGGGAAGGGGGAGGGTGTGGGATGTCTAGCTCGCTCTCCCTCATCGTTGTATGGTATCAACCTGGAGACTGACTATGGAGAGTGACTGTCACACCCTGCCTGCTTTCATCGCCGCGATGGACGAGCTGACCGAGCGCACGACAGACCCGCAGACTTGCGTCGCCTTTGTGCAACACGCCCTGGCCCATCTGCTCAGCACCTCACCCTGTCTGACCCCTGAACAGACCGCCTCGACAGCCGCGTCATACGCGCGCCATCTGCTCTATCGCCATCCCCAGGACCGCTATGTCATTGTGGCGATGGTCTGGCTGCCCGGGCAGGGCACACCGATCCACGATCACGGAGGCGTCTGGTGTGTGGAGGGCGTGTACCAGGGTCGCATGCGGGTGACGCAGTACGACGTGGTGCCGCTGGATGCCCAGCACGTGCGGGCCACCCCCGTCGAGCAGATCAATGCTGGCCTGGGCAGCGTGGGCGCCCTGATTCCGCCCTACGAGTATCATACGATAGACAACACGTCACCAGAGACTGCCATAACCATCCACGTCTATGGCGCCAATCTGCGGCAGTGTCATGTGTTTGTCGAAGCAGTGCCAGGCATCTACAGCGTACAGACGCGCGACTTGCGCTACACCTCTACGCCTACGGCGGTGCAGGCACTAGCCTCCGCACTTGCCCTGCCACGCTGATGTGCCCCAGTCCCGTCGGAGATGCCCCCCAGCCGGCCCGCGCCGTCTGACAGCCAGCGGCGAGGGCGGCTGACTCGTGGGGAGGCGACGGGTGCCTCCGTGGCCTGGGCTGGCTATCACCGTGTGCCATCACACAGCAAGGAACCTCAGCATGCAGGCGCAGATTACCTTGTCGATCAAGCAAGTCCACGAGTTCCTGCTGCACGTCGCCACCGCGCGCCCGGTGTTTATCTGGGGGCCGCCCGGCGTCGGCAAGAGTGCGCTCGTCGAACAGTTTGCGCAGCAACTGGTGGTCCAAAACGCCTGCCGGTGCCAGCGCCACTGTCCGACCTGACCGCGCAATTGGCCGCCTTGCATTGGTGGCACACCCTCAAGCTTGGCGAGCTGCCGGAGCAGTGCGCCCTGCCGCTTGAGCTGGTGCAATGGGGGCGCCTGCCGCTGGAAGAGCTCGCCGCACGCCTGCGCACCGAGCCCTCGCATCCTCTCCTCGACGGCGATTGGACGCTGACCCGTTCCTCCCAGGTGCCCTTGATGATTGCCGGGGTTGCTAGCCCCTTACACCGCTGGAGCCAGACGGGCGTCCGTCAGGTGATCGATCACGAAGCGGTCTTCGTCCAGGCCATGGTCGACAACGCCAAGCACGCCCTCCAAGTGCAATATGAGGCCTATGTCGTGCCGCGTGCGGGAACAAACCCCCATAGCACTGCAGCCTGCGCCAAGCGCTGGCTGCTTGACCACTATCCCCTGCTCGCCGCACTGCTGACGGGCTTCGAACTCGTCGAGGATCTGGAAGTATGTCGGCGCATGGATATTTTCATTGCCGCCATCCACGTGGGGACAGGCGAGATCTACATCAACCCGGCGCGCCACTTGACCCTGGAGCAGGCCAAGTTCGTCATCGCGCATGAGGTGTCGCACGCCGGGCTGTGTCACAGCAGTCGCCGCCACGGACGCGATCCCTTCTTGTGGAACGTGGCCTGCGACTTTGTCATTAATGATTGGTTGGTCACCATGGGCATCGGGGTGCCACCCGGCGATGGGCTGTTGTTCGATGAGGAACTGCATGGTCGGGCCGCTGAGGACATTTACCTACGCCTGGCCGGCGATCTCCGTATCAAACGCCGCCTGAGTACCTTGCGCGGCGCCGATGTCGATCTGCTGGACGACACACCCGGCAAGGTCTTCACCGACCGCGAGGAGTTCTGCCGCCGCGCCTTATTACAAGGCCTGGACTACCACGAGGCTACCGGGCGCGGCACGCTACCAGCGGGGCTGGTGGAAGCGATTCGTACGCTGGACCAGCCGCCGATTCCGTGGCAAGCGAAACTCGCCGCATGGATCCAGGAGCGCTTCCCGCTGCCCGAGCGGCGGCGCAGCTATGCGCGTGCGTCGCGGCGCCAGTCGGTCACGCCGGACATCCCGCGCCCGCGCTTCGTGGAGCCGGAAGACGACCGCGCCACGCGGACTTTTGGCGTCATCATCGACACCAGCGGTTCGATGGCCCGCGACGAGTTGGGCAAGGCCCTCGGAGCAGTGGGAAGCTATGCGCAGGCACAAGCTGTGCAGCAGGTGCGGCTTGTGTACTGTGATGCGACGCCCTACGACGAGGGCTTTGTCACCATTGATTCTCTGGCGACGCGTGTATCAGTGCGCGGCCGTGGGGGCACCGTGCTGCAACCGGCGGTGACCTTGCTGGAGACACGGCAGGATTTCCCCAAGGACGGCCCGATCCTGATCATCACCGACGGCCTGTGCGAGGATCAGCTGAGCGTGACACACGACCACGCCTATCTCCTCAGCCCCGGCGGGCGCTTGCCGTTTACGACCCGTAAGCCGGTGTTTTACATGGCGTAGTGTGACTGGAGTTGCCTGGGGGCACTCTCCAAGACCCGCTGTCTATGGTGTCAGTCCATCGGGGCAACCGGCCGGTCGCCCCGACTGGCAGCGGTGCTCCACCTCAAGCCAGGGGCCCGGGAAGACACGTCACCTGTATACGCCATCGGCATCCGCAGCCATCTCGACATAGGTGCCCTGCTGGCGGACAAACCGGCTCGTGGATCGCACATGCCGCGCCAGTTTGGCATGGGGGCAATTGCTTTCTGTACAGATTTCGGCCGCAGCGCTGCCATGCTGATCGTCATGCGATCCACGACGCTCTACGCGCTGGGGTAGGGTAACAACCATATATATGGTAAGGTGGCTGTGAAGAATAAACAATTTGTGATGCCATCCATGCCCAGGAAGCTGGCGCCAACGCAAGCGAACAAACGCAGTCGGCGTTAAAGCGCACAGGATGACACACAAGAAACATTGGGGGCAGGCACCGTTTCTCTCGTCCAACACGAGGAGTGGATCACAGGCAGCATGGACTTTCCTCAGCAGCGGCACTGCGATACCCCGTTGGTTTTTATCCAGGCATGTGTCCGGAACAAGTCGATCTTTTGGACATATCACGTCAACATGCGTCTATAGCATCGTTCCATTGCACGTCAGACTATACTCGATGCCCGTGGACACGTATGAAGTTATCGAAGCCTATCCGCAGGATAAGTACCTCCCAAGTTGTCTGGTGCATGCGCAATATCAGGGAGAGACGTTTCATATAGTATTTGCCACGGATATTTTGGGAGAAAATGTACATATTGTCGCTGCCTATCGTCCAAGTCTAGACGAATGGGCAAGCGATGGAAAGACGAGGAGAATACCGTAATGTCGTGTACAAGCTGCGGGGCTACCCTGCGTTCAACAATGAGCGATCTGCCATTTAAAGTGCGCGAACACACCCTCGTCATCCTCAAGAACCTCCCGGTACTCGAATGTGTGCACTGTACACAATACCTCATTGCGGATCGCGAGTGAAGCCGTGTGGAGCAGATTCTGGCCAGTTGCCACAGGGCTGTCGAATTGGAAATTATGCGCTATGTAGCCTAGCAGGTGCCTTCTGTGCATCCTGGGTCTCATTGATGCCAAAGGTGTGGTGTCTTTAGATCTCAGAAGCAGAGACCGGGCCACAGAGAGACAGATAGAGCGGTATACGAGTAGGAGTGCAAACGATGATCGTTTTTGTCACCAATGCCGATACAGAAATTCTAGCGCTGAGTCGGGTGGCCCGTGACCTCCCGGAGGGATTTCCCGCCGTCCGGGCTGTGAACCCGAGCCGGATGCCGGTAGACACCTCAGCCGACGCGCTAGTGGCCGGAGCGACCATGGTGCTAGTGCGCCTGCTCGGCGGACGGCGCGCCTGGGAAGCTGGCTTTGATGGACTCGTGCGGGCCTGTCGCCTGCAGGGCCTGCCGCTGCTGTCCTGGTCGGGGGAGCAGCACGTCGATGCGGAGTTGACCGCCGCCTCGACGGCGCCTGCGGCGATTGTCGGCGAGGCGTTTGAGTATCTGCGCCATGGCGGCATCGACAATCTCAAGCACCTGCTGCTGTTCCTGTCCGATACGCTGCTCATGACCGGTCACGGCTTCGAGCCCGCCATGCCACTGCCCGAGTGCGGCCTGTATCATCCCGCCTGCCCGGAGCAGCTCTCCATGGAGCACTATCTGGCCACCCATTGGCAAGCGGGCCGACCGTCGGTGGGCGTGCTGTTTTACCGCACGCACTGGATGAGCGGCAATCGCGAGTTTGTCGACGCCCTCATTGCCGCCGTCGAAGCCCAACACTGCAACGTGCTGCCGATTTTTTGCTACAGCCTGCGCGGCCCTGATGGCCCACCCGAAGCGTTTATCACCCTGGTACGCGACGAGCACGGCACGCCACGAGTAGACTGTCTGCTCAACACCCTGAGCTACAGCATGGGCACCCTGGCCGTGCACGGTGCCACCGTGGCTGAGGGCTGGTCGGTGGATTTTCTCGAAACCCTCAACGTGCCGATCATCCAGGCCATCACCAGCACCAGCAGCTACGCCGAGTGGGCCAAGGGCAATGAGGGTCTGACGCCCCTGGATACGGCGATGAGCGTGGCCATCCCGGAATTTGATGGGCGTATTATTAGCGTACCAATCTCCTTCAAAGAGGTGGTGACGGAAGAAAACAGCATTGGCGGCGTGGTCACCAAATATGTGCCCGTCCCCGACCGCGTCGCCCTGGCTGCGGGCCTGGCGGCGCGTTTGGCGCGCTTACGGTACAAGCCCAATGCCGCCAAGCGCGTCGCCGTGATGTTCAGCAGCTATCCCACCAAAGCGGCGCGCATTGGCAACGCCGTGGGCCTCGACAGTCCGGCGTCGCTCATGCACCTGCTACATGCGTTCCAGGAAGCCGGCTATGACCTGGGCACGGCGCCCTTGCCGACCGATAGCGATGCACTCATGCAAGCCCTGATTGCCAGCGGCACGTACGACAAAGAATTTTTAACAGACGCGCAGATCGAGAGCGCCGTAGGGCAGATTCCCGCCGCCGACTACCAGCGTTGGTACGACACCTGGCCCGACGACGTGCGCGCGCAGGTGCGCGAAGCCTGGGGTGAGCCTCCCGGCACCATGTACCGTCACAATGGCGCCATCACCATTGCCGGGCTGCAGTTCGGCAACGTGTTTATCGGTATCCAGCCACCACGCGGCTTTGGCGAGAATCCCATTGCCATCTACCACAATCCTGACCTGGTGCCGTCGCATCATTATCTCGGCTCGTACCACTGGCTGCGCCACACGTTTCAGGCTGACGCCATTGTGCACATGGGCAAGCACGGCACCCTGGAATGGCTACCCGGCAAAGGCATTGGGCTGTCCGCCTCGTGCTACCCGGATGTGGCCCTCGGTGATGTGCCGTTGATCTATCCGTTTATCATCAACGACCCTGGCGAAGGCACCCAGGCCAAGCGCCGCGCCCATGCCATCGTGGTCGATCACCTCATCCCGGCCATGATGCGCGCCGAGGTGTACAACGACATCGCCCGCCTGGAACAGCTCATGGACGAGTATTACCAGGTGCAGACCCTTGACCCCAGCAAGCTGCCGACCATCCAGGCGCAGATCTGGAGCCTGATCGTGCAGGCCAACCTACATCACGACCTGCACACTTCTGAAACCCCAGACGATTTCAACGACTTCTTGCTGCATGTGGACGGCTATTTGTGCGAACTCAAAGACGCGCAGATCCGCGACGGCCTGCACACCCTGGGCCAAACGCCCATGGGCGAACAGCGTATTGGCCTGGTGCTGGCCATGCTGCGCCTGGACAACGGCTCGGTACGCAGCCTGCGCGCCAGCCTGGCGCTCCTGGCCGGTCTGGACTATCAGGGCATCCTGGATGCGCCCGGCACGCGCTATACCGAGGCGCTGCCGATGTTTCTGCTCACCTCAGAAGAGCCGGTGCAAACGTATAGTGACGTACTCGACCGGCTCGAAGACGTAGCGCGCACCCTGCTAGAGCACCTGGCGGCACGGCATTGGGATTCCACGGCGGTGTTCGAGGTGGTGATGCAGCGCCTCGGCTCCGCCGATGCCGAGATCATCCGCACCCTGCGCTTTGCCTGCGAAGTCATTGTGCCACGCCTGGAATGCACCCCGGACGAACTCGGCAATATCCTGCGCGCCCTGCGTGGCGCTTACGTGCCAGCAGGACCGAGTGGCGCCCCAACGCGTGGTCTGGCGCATGTGCTGCCCACCGGGCGCAATTTTTACTCGGTTGATCCCAAGACCCTGCCATCACCCATTGCCTATCAGGTCGGCACGGCGCTGGCCACCGGCTTGCTCGACAAATACCTCGCCGACGAGGGCACCTATCCCGAGTCCGTCGGTATCGTGGTGTGGGGTACCTCAGCCATGCGCACGCACGGCGATGACATCGGCGAAGTCCTAGCGCTGCTCGGCGTGCGCCCGGTGTGGCAGACCGAGAGCCGCCGCGTCACCGGCATTGAGGCCATTTCCCTCGCCGACCTGGGCCGTCCGCGTATTGACGTCACGCTGCGCATCAGCGGCTTTTTCCGTGACGCCTTTCCGAATCTCGTGCACTTGGTGGACAATGCCATCCGCACCGTGGCCGAACTCGATGAACCGCTCGACCAGAACTTCGTGCGCAAGCATTACCTGGCCGATTGCGCTACGCATGCCTCCGCCAATGTCGCCCCCGCCGCGGCCAAAGAGCGCAGCCTGTACCGCATCTTCGGCTCCAAACCCGGCACCTACGGCGCTGGCATCCTGCCATTGCTCGACGAGCGCAACTGGCGCAGTGACCAGGATCTCGCCGCCGTGTACATTGCCTGGGGTGGCTATGCCTACACCCAGGACACCTACGGCGCCGAGGCTGCCGAAGAATGTAAGACGCGCTTTGCCCAGATGGCCATTGCCGTCAAGAATCAGGACAACCGTGAGCACGACATTTTTGATAGCGATGACTACATGCAATACCACGGCGGTATGGTGGCCACAGTGCGTGCCCTGACGGGCCGCAATCCCAAAGCCTACTTTGGCGATTCCAGTGACCCCAGCCGCTCCCGCGTGCGTGAGCTGGCCGACGAAGCGCGGCGCGTGTTCCGCACCCGGGTGGTGAATCCGAAGTGGGTGCAGTCCATGCAACGCCACGGTTACAAGGGCGCCTTTGAAATGGCCGCCACGGTGGATTATCTGTTCGGCTACGATGCCACGGCGCATGTGGTGGAGGACTGGATGTACACCCAGCTCACGGATCAGTACGTGCTCGATCCGCAGGTGCAGCAGTTCTTCCAGGAAAAGAACCCCTGGGCCTTGCGTAACATCATTGAGCGCCTCACCGAGGCCGTGCAGCGCGGCCTGTGGGAACAGCCGGACGAAGCACAACTGGCGCAAATGCGGCAGGTGTATCTACAACTGGAGGGCGAGCTGGAGGACCGCACGGAGACGCCGCCGCAGAGGGCGGGGGAGTGAGAGGGTGTGCTAAGTACTTGGCCATAAACATCGTAGGGGCGACCGGCCGGTCGCCCCTACTGGGAACGGTTTCGCATCCCCTCTGTCCGTGTTAGGCGAGGTCGATAGGCGGCCCTTCCTCACCACGTAAGGTCTCGACCTTGTCATAAACTTCGGTGAGCGCGAGATCACAGACGATCGAGGGCAGATGAATGGTATCGTCCAGATTGTTGGTCTCTGCGAGGAGCCACCGGTTGTCAGGCTGCCGCACGAAATGCTCGACGTGGTGTTTGTCCTGCGCAATCAGGACATACTCCGAGAGGGACGTCAGGGTGCGGTAGTGCTCAAACTTTCCACCCCGATCATAGTCTTTCGTCGACTCCGACAAGACCTCAACCAACACTGTGGGATTGAGAAGCGTATCGTGCTGTGCATCATCGAACCGGGGCTGCCCACACACAACAATGACATCGGGATAGGTGTACAGCCCCGTTGGGAGCACTTTGACCCGCAAGTCTGTTGAGTACACGGTACAGGGACGCTGTTTCAGTTGTTGACGCAGTTCGGCGACAACATTGGTGACGATGAGCACATGACGTGGACTGGCTCCCGACATGGCGAATACTTCGCCATTCACGTACTCGCTTTTGTAGGGGGCCTGCCGTTCACTCGCCAAATATTCTTCTGGGGTAAGACGCACTTTGGGATAGAAAGACATCTCATTTCTCCGTGCTAGAAGTCAGCATAGACACTATAGCACAAAGCAAATGGATGAAGAGCGTGGCGTCTGCTAGCAGATGCTCAAGAAGCTCCAGGGAGCATCGCAGAAGTGTCGCCGTGCGCAAATCTTCCTCAAGGCGGCTGTCGATATCCTTCGTGAACACGCTCTAAGGACATCGTACTATGGCTCTTGCAGATCCTGTACCAGATGTCGCGTGTCATCGTCGCGGCTGAGCGTGTCGTTGCCGCTGTCCATACCCAGATCATGGAGATCGCGGGGTAAAATCGGTGTCGGGCCGGTGCTTTTGTCGGGTTCTTGCCATGCATGGATGGCAGCTGTAACCCGTGCATGGAGGTATGAGCCCGCAGGAGAGGACGGACCAGATGTTCGTAGAGTGTCTTCCCCCAGGCGGTCTTGCAGTCCAAGGTCCTGCACCCCCTGCCCCTCGTGCGCTGTAGTACGCATTTCTGTATGTATTCTTGGATCTATATAAACCTTAAGGACAGTGTCAGATAGCCCTTGCAGATCCTCTAGACGCTGCTTTTGTCACAGGCTTCGCTGCGGTTTGCGATCTGGTGCCGGTTGCGCTCATAGCCCCGCTCCGCCACAACGTAGCTTCCCACCACCTCGGCGTGCAGATCATCCGCCACGGTGACGTCGGACATGTGGCCACCCGTCAAGAAGCCTGCGACACCATGCTCTGCAGCCGTGATGTCCAGAGGCCGCGTGGTCGTCACGCTCGCACGCTTGATGCCCCGTGAGCACTGCCCCCTTGTGGTCCTCCACTGTGGCGGGGGACTCCGCGTCTATCCACCACGCCTCCAGCAGGCACATACGCATGTCCACCAACGCCTAGCCTTGGCGCGAGGCCTACGCGGCCAAGACCCCCACCTGACAGTTGTCCACTGTGCCCAGGATCCCACAGTACGGGCGGGCCACCCCCTCAGAGTCGGCGCCTTGTTTCGCACAGCCCGTTTCGTCCAACATCAGAACCCCCTCGGGCGCGCTCCTCGCTTCCGCCACGAGCTGCTGGTCGCTCGCGAGCAGATGTGCCTCCTCCCACACCCCGTCACTGCTAAAGCGCTGCAGCCCGCGGAGGCGCCCTCCTGCAACCTGGAGGGCCAGGGGCTCAATCGATTTGCGTTCGAGCTGGCGACATTGGCCCACCATAGAATCGAAAAAATGGGTACGGGCCTCACTCCGCGCCAAACAATCATGGCAGGCAGCCTGGAACGTCCACAGTGCCTCGACGAACCCTTCGGCATCACTCGGGAGCACGTCAAACGTCCGGATGGCAAACGTGTCGTCTGGGGTGCGACATGCGGGTAACATAGGCGGTCTCCTGCGGCGCCAGAGTGAGGAGCCGCAGACAGAGCCCCCGGGGTAAGGGCAAGGACAAGTGTCGCTGTAGGGTTAGGCCAGTCTCTTCATAGCAACCGATTCAACGGATGTGTCGCGCATCTTTCCTATTCTGTCTCCATTGCCCTTAGGCAAGTCTCTTCATGGCAACTTGGCATTCTTCTCAGATTGGTTACGGCTATCAAGAGTTTCAGTTGCCCTTAGGCAAGTCTCTTCATGGCAACTCGACCATAGTGGAGGCGGGGGAACTTGAAGCGGTGTTTCAATTGCCCTTAGGCAAGTCTCTTCATGGCAACACATCGTTGCCATGCACGAACCCATCAACGACTCCGACGTTTCCATTGCCCTTAGGCAAGTCTCTTCATGGCAACTCACCCGGTGCATCGTCGAAGCAGTTCTCGTCTTCGTTTCCATTGCCCTTAGGCAAGTCTCTTCATGGCAACTGTAACAGTCCACACGAGGTCCGTGAGGCTGAAAGAAGTTTCCATTGCCCTTTTAGGCAAGTCTCTTCATGGCAACGTTGCTCGGACCACCAACCACGTCGAACGACAGCTGTTTCCATTGCCCTTAGGCAAGTCTCTTCATGGCAACTCAATTCGGCCAGACGGAGTTGTTATCCAGGTGAGTTTCCATTGCCCTTAGGCAAGTCTCTTCATGGCAACAAATCCAAACGGCGGCGATCCAGACTGGCAATAATGTTTCAATTGCCCTCAGGCAAGTCTCTTCATGGCAATAATTTCAAAGAGTTACAGTCGTTTCGGGAGTCCAATAGTTTCAATTGCCCTCAGGAAAGTCTCTTCATGGCAACAGAGGATATGATCGGCCGGCTTGCTCTGGTCTTGGGTTTCAATTGCCCTCAGGCAAGTCTCTTCATGGCAACGATGCCATCCGCATCGTAGATCTTCGGGAGGAGAGTTTCAATTGCCCTCAGGCAAGTCTCTTCATGGCAACCATCTGGAGAACTACCGCCGTGGCTTCAGTGTCCAGTTTCAATTGCCCTCAGGCAAGTCTCTTCATGGCAACTGAAGGAACGACCGTGTTGAGGAGCAAGTAAAAGAAAGTTTCCATTGCCCTCAGGCAAGTCTCTTCATGGCAACGCACCCTAACAAAAGAAAGGTTGACCAAGAGTACTTTGTGCTC
>SXND01000084.1 GCA_005777235.1 Pseudomonadota bacterium | reverse complement strand
TTATTTCACCATCCACGCCGGCGTGCTATCAGGGTAAGGTGATTGATGAGTATCGCACCCGGCTGATCGAAGCGGCACAGCGCCACGGCAAGGATGTCTCGATGCTGGTCGGCACGATTGCCCAGGGCGAACAATGGATCCGCGCTGGCGCCAAGATTATTTGCTACTCCAGCGAGGTGGAAATTTTGCGTCGTGGCATCATGGAAGCCGCGCAGAAGTTGCACGCCGTCACCTCCTAGCGGTGGCAGTCTCCCGTGGTGCTGCAGCAGAAGAATTACTGTGGTCCCCTTGCCAACGACGAGCGCGCAGGGTACTCTTATCATCACTCACGAATATTTCCCACACATATCAGGTTGTGCGTATGGCCGAGAGTAGCAAAAAAGACACGGGCCACAAAATGATCTGTGCTAATCGACGGGCGCGCTACGATTATGCGATTAGCGAGACCATCGAAGCGGGCTTAGTGTTGCAAGGCACGGAGGTCAAATCGCTCCGTGCGGGTCGGGCTGATCTCAAAGATTCCTATGCGGATATTCAGGAAGGCGAAATTTTTCTACTGCAGGCCCATATTGATCAATATGAGCAGGCGAATCGTTTTAATCATGACCCGGTACGGCCACGCAAGCTGCTCTTACACCGGCGCGAAATTGAGCGCCTATGGAGCAAGACGCAAGAACGCGGCCTGACGCTAATTCCCACGCGTATGTATTTTTCGCACGGCAAAGCGAAAGTCGAGTTGGGCTTAGCCAAAGGCAAAAAACAGTACGACAAGCGTGAAGCGGTCAAAACCCGCACGGCCCAACGCGATATTCAGCGGGCTTTAGCGGGCGAGTAAGGTGAGACACAAGGGGGCGAAAGGATTTCGACGGGGGTATGTGAGGTTACAGTTGCATGCCGAGGGCTCCGCAGGCCTCGTAAAAAAGCGGAACAACCCATAATCGCCAACGATTATGAAGTAGCTCTAGCCGCTTAATCCCGGCTAGCGTCCACCCATCACTCGCCCACGGTGGTGGTGTTGGGCGTCACGATGTGGGATAGCCTCCATCCTCCCACGCCTGGAGGAGGATCTGGCGAAACTTAAACTGGGCAAACATCTCTCTTGCCCGACCAGGGAGGTCGGAGGGGTGTAGCTCTTCCCTGGTAAAGCATGTGTAGATTCTGTAGCTGAAGACTTTCGGAAGCGGGTTCGATTCCCGCCGCCTCCACTCCTCTTTATCTGCGATATCTTCCGAGTACGTGAGGACTTTCGTGTCATGCTCTGTGTGTTGGGCCCTTGGGTTCCTCACACAGCGATGACACGAATAGCCTGCACCACGTGTGCCACCACCCTCTCCAAGCGTTCCTCCACTCTGCAGGGCGACTGCATGCCAGTGCCGCGCTGTCTACAGTTGAGCGCCTTTCTTCCGTCGCCAGTTGTAGCCCAGCAGGGCGAGCGTGCCAAGACCACACAAGGTCAGCGTGGCGGGCTCTGGCACTGCGGTTTGGTCAGCAAAGCCGTATTGCAAGTGATCGACTTCCCAGTCGATGCTATTGTTCATGCTGATGGTAATACTCAAGATCCCCGCAGCATTGGTCACGCCGAAGAAGCGGTCCTCCGCCGTTGCCCCAGAGACCGTGCCGTCACCCAGTGTGGTCCCGGTGAGAGACCCGAGCGGCAGACTCATGGCGTCGAGCGCTGACAAGGTCACGTCACCGAATTCTGATGTGCCAGATAGGACATTGCCGACATCCGTCCAGACGATGCCGGCGTGGGTCGGAAGATTGCCCCCCAAGGCTGCGGCGTTGAATGTAATCGTCACACTCGTCTGAGAGCCGCTGGAGTAGAACGAGCGCCCGCTGGTGCCAGACCCGTCGATCGTCCCGTCGTCTCCATCCACTGAATCGGTGAACACATCAGGATTGAGCACGGTCCACCCAGGACTCGCCGTGGCCCCAGGGGTGTTTAACACCCCGTCTTCAAAGGTTTCAAGGTAGAAATAGGTGAAGCCGGACACGTTGAAGGGACTGTCGACAAAGCTGAGGTAAGGCGTCGGGCCGAGGAAAGTCGGGGCGGTCTGCGCTTGCCAGGGCAGTCCCATGAGCCCAGCCACGGCAACCAAACCCACCAACATAGTTCTACCGTACGGACATGTCGTCATCAGATGGCCTTCTTTCTCTCATATGGTTTGTGCCAAGTGGCTTCCTGTGCGAGCCGAGAGGCTACCGGAGGGCCCCCGGCCACAGAAACCGAGTAGTGCTGCTGCTGTGAGCATGGCCCCGCCTGCTATCCGAGTTGGAGGCCTTGTGCATTTTACCAAGACCTCCGTAAAGCCCCGCCGTTCAGGACGGGGATATACGGAGGGATGTTTGAGCGGCTCGGATGCCGCGAGAACCTCTTGCAGACAACCGCAAAATACTACATGATCTGCCTATGAGTACAACAACAAAGACACTCAAACTCCCGTTCCTCGGGCTCAACCGTGCGAAGGTCGTCGAGTTTACCAGGCTGCAAGCGCTGCACACGCGGACGGCCAATACGATGCTCGCCTTGCCGAAAGCGGAGAGACGCCTGCTCACCAGTAAGGCGTTCGCGCATGTGGAGATTGGCTCCGCCTGGATCAATCAAACGATCCGCAACGCCAATGCGCGCACCAAGGTGCGCCGGTTTCAGTGTCTGCCTCTGGAGACTTCTAATCAGCACTGGACACTGCACAAAGTCGGCGACACCGACTCGCTGGCCTTTGGCGTGCTCCGGGGCCTCAAGAAGCGTCTGCCTTTGGCCGTGCACTAGGCGTCGCATCAGCCGTGGCTTGATGCGGGGCTTGATGGCCAGGCGTCTCCAGGGACTCTCAAGCTCTGGCGTTCCCGTCAAGGCATCTAGTATGCCTGTCTCTCGGTGTCGATGGAGGTTCCCGACGCTGAGCCAACAGGCCGGTGGAGCGGTATCGATCGTGGACAAAACGTTCCCCTGGCAGCGGCGACGCCGGATGGTCCGGTGCTCTTCTGGAAGGCCAAAGGTCTCCGCCCTATCCACCGCGTCTATGCTCGTCGCCGCCAACGGCGGCAAGCGGCTGGGACACATCGCACCGTAAAAAAACTCGAGCGACGGGAAGGGCGAATGATCACGCATCTCAACCACTGCCTCTCGCAAGACGTGGTGCAACTTGCCAAGCGCTGTGGTGCAGGGATACGCCTGGAAGACTTGTCGGGTATCCGGTCGCGTGCCAGGCAACGGCACACGACCAAGACGGACGCTGGCCAGAACCGAGACTATTGGCCGTTCTTCCAGTTGGAGCAGTGCATCATCTCTAAAGCCCACCGCGCCGGTGTGGCGTGTGAGAAGGTGCCGGCAGCCTCTACGAGTAAGAGCGGCCATCGCTGTGGCGCTCTTGGCACTCGGAAGCAACATGCCTTTGCGTGCCCACGCTGCCACTCTCATGCACACGCCGACGCCAACGCGGCCCAAAATATCCGCGCGTGGCTGGGCTTGTCTGTCCGCTGGTTCTTCAGGCTCCAACGGACGGGGCACATGACTTGCCCCCGAACACGGTACGGGACTCGGCGGCGTACGCGGTCGGGAAACAAGAACGTGCACCCCTCTGCGTGAAGTCCCTGGCATCCCCGGACTTCAGGCCGGGGAGGATGTCAACAAAAAGTTCTCGTGTAGTCTTCCTACCCACCGCGGCGGGTCAACAACGCCGGTGCAGCAGCACGCACGCTTGTCGTCCACGGTATCCCCGGCGTCCTGGATGCCCAGCGTGTGCCCAGGTGCGGGGCCGCACGCAGCCGTGACCGCTGGACCGGGTCGTGGACCTGTAGTATGGTCCTCGCCTGGACTCTACCGTATGATGAGCCCCCAGCAGACACCGCTGATGCCAGACAGCATGGCGGCCGTTCTGGCCCGACAACCTTCTTGTAGACGTATGGAGACATCGATCCATGACCACACGCGCAGCCCTGCTCCAACGTGGAGAGGACGTCCGGCAGCAATTACAACATGGCACCCATGGCTCAACCGGCACAGCGGTCAACGCCGCGGTGCCCGGAGTGAGCCGCTTGACCAAAGAAGTGGTCTTTGGCGCCGTGTGGGGCCGTCCGGGCCTGGACATGCGGCATCGCATGATCTGCACCCTGGCGATCCTCAGTGTGTTACAGCGCCTGTCGCAGTTGCGCACCTACATCCACAGCGCCCTGACACTGGGTCTGGAGGCCCGTGAAATCCAGGAGATTTGTATTCAAGGGGCCATCTACGGGGGTTTTCCCACCATGGTCAATGCCCTGGGTATTGCCAACGAGGTGTTTACCCAGCGGGGTATTGCGGTACCAGACACCGCCATCCCGGAGTACAGTCTGGCGGAGTTAGAGGACGCTGGACGCACCATCCGGCAGTCATTACAGGGGGCGCAGGGGAACCAGGCCTACACCGCGCCCAATGCCCTGGGCGGTGATTTGTTTCAGCTGGCGTTGCAATACGGCTACGGGGAAATCTGGCAGCGCCCGGGTCTGGACCGCAAGGGACGTATGGCCTGTGCCATTGGCGCGTTCACGGCTTTGGGTTGTGAGCCCCAATTACGGGGCTTTTTGCCGGCTGCCCTACAGGTGGGTTTTAGTACGGAGGAAGTGGTAGAAATGCTGATCCAGACGGCCCCGTACGGCGGTTTTCCCCGGGCCTTGAATGCTATGGCCCTGGCGAACGAGGTGCTCAAATAGGCGGCATCAGCACGGCAGGGCGGCTACCAAGCCGGTGTGCTGGGCAAGGCGCCGCAAATCGGCCAGCGTCTCCTCCGGCAACGTCAAGCCCTCACGCCGGAATGTGGCGTCGTTGTTGTCTTCGATTTCGCCAGGATACAACACTTCGTCAAAGCCCTTGGCGAGCGGCACAGCCTTGATTTCGTTGGTGAAGGCTTCCATGCGCGCGGTGAATTGCGCCAGCGGCTGAAATTTGGCAATGTCCATGGCGATCATCAAGTGGCCGCAGTGGCTGGGCTCAGCCGTGTGGTACGGGCTGTGCGCCGCCGATAAAAAACCACTGCCCGTCAAGACGCCGGAGAGCATATCGACCATGGCGGCGATGGCATAGCCTTTATGTTCCGCCATGGGCAAAATGATGCCGTCAATAGCTTCCTGCGGATCGGTGGTAGGTTCGCCCGCTTGGTTGATGGCCCAGCCCAGCGGGATCGGTAGTTGCTTGTTGCGTGCCAGGTAGATTTTGCCGCGCGCTACACCCGTCGCGGCCATGTCCACCACGAACGGCGCACGGGTGCCCACCGGCGCCGCGACCGACCACGGGTTGGTGCCGATGATCTTCTTGCGACCGCCCCACGGCGCCATCGCCGGTCCGCCGTTGCTGGTGAGCATGGCCACACAGCCCGCGGCGGCCACGCGGCGCGTGTAATACATACAGGTGCCGAAGTGATTGGAGTTACGTACCGCCACAGCGCCGATGCCGTGCGCCCTGGCCCGCGTGATGGCCTCTTGTGTGGCCAGCATCGTCAGCACATGGCCAACGCCGTCGTGGCCGTCAATCACGGCAATGGCACCGGCGTCAACCACGAACTCCGGCGTGGTGACCGCGTGTATGACGCCGTTGTAGATGCGGTCGAGGTATCAGCCGAGCCGCAGCACGCCGTGTGACTGATGGCCCAATAGGTCATCCTGCACTATCGTGTCGGCCACCAGCCGGGCATCGGCCGCCGGCATGCCGGCGCTGGCATATACCGCCTTGGCGAAGTCGCGGAGGCGCGTGGCGTCGATGCGCTGACTAACGTCCATGATTTTTTTCCCTCACCTGGTCCGAGATAACGCTGGTTGCAAAGGGAGATTACGCGTGTTCTGTACCGCGCACAGGCGCAGACGTATGTGCCTGTTGGCGCACGCCATCATACCACAGTGCTGCGGGTTGAGAACACCACAGCGAGACGGTGTGCCCACCGTGAGCCGAGGCGTGCACAGGAGCGCTAGACCGGACCAGACGCCGTGTGGCCCCTGCAGTTTTGTGCAGACATTTACCTGGGAAGCGTGTACTCTCTCCCTCTGTTGCTCTCACCAGGATACATCACTCAGACCGTTATCGCGATTGTCCGCTGGACGGCGTGCAGGAGACGTGGCCCCATGCCTAAACTGCCCGTGACCATCTTCACAGGATTTCTTGGCGCAGGCAAGACGACGCTGTTGGCGAGTTTGCTTGCCTCCGAACATGAGCAGCACTTTGCCATCGTGGTCAACGAGTTTGGCGCCGTGTCGGTCGATGACCTCCTGCTGCCCACGCATCGCCCGCATGCGCTCACGGTGTTCAAAGTGCTCAACAGTCTGATCGCCTATGCCGGCGATGACTTTTTGGATACCATGCATGCTATTCGTGACGCGGCGCAGCATTTCGACCATGTGCTCATCGAAACCTCGGGGCTCGCGGTCCCTACCGCGGTGATCGATGCCTTACAACGCCCGCCGCTGCAAGACCACTTTGTGCACGACGCGACGCTCACGGTGGTCGATACGCCTCTGCTCCTCGCGGGCCTGTACGACACGGACAGCGCAGCGCGGGGCACACCGTCGCACACCGCGGCGGCAGCGGTTTTCCAGCAGCAGCTCCAGTGCGCCGACGTGGTGGTGCTCAATAAAATTGACCAGTGTAGCGAAGACGACCTGCTGCGGGCGGAGACCGCCATCCGCACGCGGGCCTCAGCAATCCGCTTTGTCGAGCCCGCCTGGCAGGCGCGTCTGGATGCCCGGCTGGTCCTGGGGCTGCATCTCAATGAATCGCGCGCCCAGGTGCCAAGCACCGGGTTGTCAACGCCGGGCGGGGCGCACCTGCCTGGGGATGGCCATAGTCATTCTGGGCTCAGCATGCATGAGCACGGACTCTTAACCCACGAACACCTGCACGAGGAAGATCCCGGCTGGCTGTCCTTCGTGCTGCGCAGTCCAATGGCCCAGGTACCGGAGACGCTGCAGCAGGCGCTGGGCCTCATTGCCGAGCAGGCCCCCGTGTTGCGCGTCAAGGGCTTTGCGCACATCCGCGACCGGGCCGGGCATCTGGTGGTGCAAGGGGTGCGCACCCGCATTACCTGCACGCTGGAAACGCCCGCCCCGACGCCGCACCATCACCCGCATGACCACGCTCATGACCATCCGCATGATGACCACGCCCATGCCCACCCGCATGATGACCACACCCATGCCCATCCACATACACCTGCCACCATGGCTGAGCTCGTCTTTATTGGCTACCATCTCAACCGTGCGATGGTAGCCACCGCTCTAGGCGTCCACACCGGGACACCGTGGTCGTAACCCCGGACGTCCTTCCAGCCCTCGGGCATAACCCCGCCAGTAGACTGGGAGTGCCGTAGCGCTAGATGTCCATGGCGTCAGTCCTACGCCAGTGTCCTCCTGGGACCGCCGGGCTCCAGCCCGGCTCCGGCAGCCACGCTGGAGCGTGGCGGTCCCAGGAAAAACCCTGGAGAACTGGCAGCGTATGTATGAAACAGACATCTAGGCTGGCGACTTTCCCAGTCCCGTGCCCCCTCTGTGGCACAACAAGCCGCACGGTTGGTGCGCACCGGGTATGGCAGCTGCCGTATCTAGAGGATGTGACACAGCGCCTGGTGACGATGGCCTTGCAAAAGACGCATGGCCATACAGGCGAGGCGGCAGCGCTGCTGGGGCTCCACCCGCGCACGCTGACCCGCATGCTACGGCGCTATGGGCTGCCGGAGGCGTTTTGAGGGGGCAGGTTGTGGCGCGTGATCCGCGTCGGGGGAGCGATCGACCAGGCGCCCATCCCGCGACAGGCCCTTAACTATTGATCACGTCAATGCGCGGCAAAGAGAGTGGATGGGGGTTTGTGACAAAGGAGACTTGTCCAGGATCGTACCGATAACTGTGCACAGTCACCAGGAGTTGAGCGGGGTCTTGCGGGTCACAGGCCATATCATAGCGGCGATACTCATTACACTGCTGCGCCACAGCCTCCCAGGCGAGCTGTTCATCGGGGTTCAGGCATTTGTAGGGCTTCGACAACAGTTGTCGCTGCGCAGGAGAGAAACGCACGCGCTGCGTTGCGGTGCCAACCGAGCAGACCCAGAGCGGAGCGCACGTCATGTTGGCCGCGCTGATTTGTCGTATGAAGCCCCGGTGTTGATGGCCACAGAGTGCCAAAGAGAAGCCCAGACGTTGTAGAGTCGGCAACACTTCGCTATCCGCATTGAGTAACGTACCAACCCATGGCGCACGGTTTGTCTGAGAATAAGCTAATGGATGGTGCAAGGCTGCGAGGCGCATACGTGGCTCATGAAGCTCCGTGTGGACTAACGCTTCGACATCCCTCAGCTGTTGTGGAGACACATAGCCCTCTGCCAAGACGTTCCGCCAACGTGGATAACGCGCTAAATGTACTTCTGTGGAATCTATCCCATACAGATAGACGGCGACAGGGCCATAGGCCAGACGCCGCTGATAGGGGAAAGGGCGGTCAGCATGCAGGGAGATCGCGGCGGGCGAGGGTTCGTGAAAAAACTGGCGAAAGTTGGCACGTGCTGCTGAGGGTGCTCCTGTCACCAGTGCACGGGTGGGTAATGTATCCCCCCACATGTCATGGTTCCCGGGGATGACCGATGCCTGCGGAGCGTCGAGCGCAATCCAGGGCTGAGGCCCCCCGGCAACAATCCGACCACGGAGATAGGTCAAGGCGGTTTGAAAGGCGTGTGTGGTTCCCCAGGTGGTAAGGTCGCCTGTGGCGATGAGATGCTGTGCTACCGACGTTGGCCCCTGATCAAGGTGGATAGCACGCGATAAAGCAACCGCCACCTGTGGATCATGCACTTCCAAGCCTGGCACTCGACTTGTCCAGCTCTTTTGTGGATAGAAAGTGTCGCTAAAATGCAGATCAGACACATGGAGGAGCTGGAGGAACGTCTGCATCCTGGAGGCTGTCATCGGTGTCCAGCACTCCAATGCACGCGGCCTAGTGGGAGAAGCACCGGGAAGGCCGTAGCTTGTACCATATCGTTCTCCCCACAGGCCGGCGGTTAGGCAACGCCAAGCAGCAACGCCTGTGGATCGTCCGCCAGCGGCTGGAGGAAATCTGGCCAACAGTGGATGATCAGCATGGCACCTTCCCCGCGTGTGACCCAGCCCAGGGGCTCAAAGGCTTTTTCCCCAGCCAGGCTCGCCAATTTGGTATGGATCAAGTGGAGCACATGCCGCACATCGCACAAGTCTGCACCTGTTTCCTGCGTCATCTGCACCCAAAAAGTCGCGTTACTCCAACCGCTGCTCTCCCAGGAACTCCAACCGTTGGGCGCCAGCTCGTCATTGAGGCAGAGCCGTCCTTTGCCGTATTGGAGCTGTGCGAGAAATTCGTGATGCTTTTCCATATGCAGTAACGCGTCGTGACGTAGGATACCGATCCAGGCTCCCAGGAGTGCAGTACTCAGGTCTTCTGGCACGCCGGCGGTGGTCTGTAACCAATCGACCATTTCGTAAGTATGCAAAAGTTTGTTCTGCTTGTAGGCTTCGAGACGACTCATACGATAGCCCCTCATGGGCAGCATGGGTAGACGGGTGCTTACCTCAGGACCCCGGACAGCGCTGGATGAGCAACCGGGCGCTGCTGGAGGATCGCCAGCCAGAGCGGCAGGTGGCGTGCGAGATAGTCTTGCACCAGAGTGCACGCTGCTACGTCATCGCCATGGTATATGCCCAGGAAGTACAGCTCGTCCTTGAGCGCCGTGAGCAGCTCGACGTGAGTGAGACTATGGAGATAGTCGGGATCTCCCTCCGTGAGCAGGGTCTGGACTTCGTGAGCCACCTGGGCTTCGAGGCGCTTCACTTCATGTGGCTCCATAACATGCACCCCATCTGTATGGTCAAAAATTGGAAAAACGTAGGACACGGACATCAATGTAGTCATTAATGCGCCCCGGGATCCGGAAGCAGCCTTGGCGTGCCCCCGAGGGAAGGATCTGGCTGTCGTCGATCTCGAATATGACTTGGGGTTGATCCACGAGATGGACAGGTAGAAACTCTTCTTGCCAGGCATATACCCCAGCGCCGTACATCGTGTTGGAGCCGATGAGCAACCGCTGATTCTTTGCGATATCTCTCGCAATCTCCCGCGCCCGTGCCCTGTCTCCTTTGGCGATAATATGGATACCTCGTACGAGAGCCATCAAGTTCTTTCCTACATATGACGGCCGTATGACGACCATATGGCAGCAATCATACCCCATCTGCTCCCTGGATGGAATAGAAATTTCCTTGGCTCTCCCTGGTTTTACTGGCTTTTTGGCCTTGACCAAGGGGGATGGCAAGAGCGTAAGAGAAATATCAGGCAAGTGTTACACTGCAATCCTACGCTACGTGCTAGGATGAAGTTCACGGATCTGTGAGAGATACAATACGACTCACGTCTCGCACGTAATGTGGAGGAGCTATGGATATGCAGGGACTACGAGTACTTGTAGTGCGACCGCAGCCAGACGAGCAGTTAGCTACTTTCCTTCGCAACGACTACGTCTACACGGTGGAGACTTTGACCAGCTACGAGCAGGTATGGGAAGCTATCGACTACGCTCCGTCCCCATATGATGTCGTGCTCATCAATGAGGACATCCCCTTATTTGTGGGAGAGCCGCCGAAGCCCTTGGGCATTGACTTGATGCGAGCCATCAAAAGTCATCGCCCACAGACTGGCTGCATCATCTTGCGCGGGGGAAATTCGCCTTATGACCTTGATGCTGCCTTAGAAGCGGGGGCATTCCGCTACCTGCCGCAACCTGCTGACCCGAAAGAATTAGCCATTCTGATCCGCCACGCTGCGCGGCATCAAAAGCTGCAGAGCGACGCCCACTGGGCCGAGCAGGTTACCGCTCTGCAAAAGACGGCGCTGAACATCACTTCTTATACAGACCAGGAGCAATTACTCACGGCGATTGTCGAAGAGGCGGTCAAACTACTCCATGCCCAAAACGGTGGACTGTACAAGTATTATCCGGCGAGACATAAGGAACATCTTGAAATCATTGCCCATTATAAAAGGCGACAGAGTCTTGGAAAAATAGTAGAGATAGGCGAAGGTATTGCCGGGAAGCTTCTACTCCCAGACAGTCCAGATGTGCTCCACGCACGTGATTACAACGCATCGCTAGACAGAATACCCCGCTTTGTCGATAGTGCTTCTTCCCGCTCCATGATTGCTGTGCGGTTGAAATGGCAAGAAGCGATCATCGGGGTTTTATATGTCAATGATGCGGTGGGGAGGATATTCGATGCCAGCGAAATACGCTTGTTGCGGATGTTTGCCGATCATGCGGCCATTGCCCTGCATAATCGGGAACTTGCCCAACAAAACGAAAGAAAATTACAGCGCTTAGAAAAACTTTCCCACGCTACAACCGAGATTATGGGGAGTTTGGGCACAGCGACGTTGGATGAGCAGATGCAGATGATTGCCAGACATGCCGTGCAGATCCTGGATGCAGAGGTCTGCCGAGTGTTCCTACTCACACGGCCAGGCTGGCTCAGTGTCCGGGCCAGCTATGGAGATAAGGGAGGGCAGTTCATCCACGGTGAAGAGTATGCAATACGCAGCCAACACCGAGGTGGCATCACCAGCTACATCGCTGACCAGGGCGTCATCTTTCGGGCCCACGGGGTAGAACTTTGGGAGAACCCATACTCAGACGGGGTGCTCCCCGACCACTTGCCTTCCGGGTCACGCTATTCCCTATTAGCCATACCACTCAAGCATGAAGGGCGACTGATCGGCCTGTTGCGTATTGAAAACAAGAAAAACGAGCAAGGCTACGCCACACCAACGGTGGGCTTTCTCGACGAGGATGTGTGGAGTCTGAGCATCTTTGCCGAGACCGTGGTCACAGCGCTTCAAAACGCTGCCCTGATCAGAAAACAGGCGCTCCTCCTCCAGGCTATCGAGACCGTCTCCACGGCTGGCAACCCCACTGAAGGGCTACAACGATTCGCGGAAATGATGCCGACGTTGTTCGATCATACCTTCTGCCGCGTCTTGCTCATGGATGCAAGCGGGCAGACTTTACAAGCCAAAGCGGCGTATAGCAGTCTACATGCGGAACAGCTGCCGGGTTGGAAGCCTGGGATGAAGGCGCGTTCCAAGATCGTTGAGTGGGCCGACTGGGATAAAGTGTTGCGCAAAGATACCCCAACGGTCCTTTCATCCAGTAAAGAGCATCAAAGACCGATATTACAAAGATTTTCTGATGTCCTGGAATTGCCAATGCCGATACAGCAGCTGCTGCTGATCCCGCTCAAGATCGTCGGGGAAACGGTTGGCCTCCTCGAAGTGGGCGAAGTGCGCTACGGTGCACGCTATGGTTTTACCCAGGAACAGCAATCGCTGCTGAGCGCAGTGACCGCACAGATCACCTCATTGGTGAATCTCGTACGTTTACAAGAGATCACCGAACACCACCAGCAAACGGCGATAGCCATCGCTAAAGTGACGGCCCAGGAAGATCGGAATGTGATGCCGGCGATTGCCCAGGGCATCCTCGAAGCCGTCGGCTGTGATGCCGTCACTATGTACTCTTTTGACCAAAAAACGCGCAAACTCTCCTATCCGCCAGCCGTCGCTGGAGTACGACATCCAGAACGCTTAAGGCCCTGCCCCGATGTTGCTGCCAATCCTCGACTCTTCCATGTGCTTTTCCGCGATGATCCATACTGCGTCGCACGCATTATGGATGATGCAATCTTTCAGCATTCCGATTTCGCGCGCGCAGAAGGCATCCAAGCGTGTATCGCCATGCCCTTACAAGCGGCAGGGCAACGTGTGGGGGTAATGTTTGTCAACTACCGCAGGCCGCAGCCATTCACCGACGCGCTGGTGGCGAACCTGCGACTGTTTGCCGAGCAAGCCGCGGTGGCGCTCCGCAATATGCAACTGCATACACGCGCCGAGAAACAGCGCGCCATGCTCGAAGCCACACAACGAGCCAGCCATGCTGTGAATAGTGCCCTGGATCTGGTCCTCGACCAGATTGCCGAACAAGCCTGGCATGCGACCAACGAGCGTGACCCGCACAGTGGCTTTGCCAGTATCTGGTTAGTCAAGGAACTACAAGCAGACTTACGCACGGCCTACCCCCAGGAAAATTTCAAGACGACACATATGTTGCGGCAGCGTCCAGATGGAGTGGGACCGAAGATCGTGCAAGATATTGGTGTGGGCATTATTGGGAGAACGATACGCACTAGGGAGGCCCAGTTCGTCGAAGACGTCACCGACGATAAAGAGTATCTCCCAGCCCATAGAGGTACTCGTTCCGAGTTTACCATGCCCATCAAGATTGGCGATGCGGTGGTTGGGGTCATTAACGTCGAATATTTTTACCTCAAAACCTTTGATGAAGATGACCAGAGAGCGCTGGAAGCGTTGGCGATGCATGCCAGTACCGCGCTGCGAAACGCCGGACGAGATGCGGAGTTACGACATACGCAGGCACTGGTGTCGGCCCGCACGGCCCTGGCCTGGATGGGCATGGCCAGTGCCACAGCGCTGCATAGCATCAACATCAAGACCAGCACCGTTCTCGATTTGGTAGGGCTAGCACGGCGCGATCTCAGAGCCAGCAAACCTATTATAGCCCTTGAAAAGCGACTGGATGCCATTGCTGAGGCGACGAAGAACATGCAGGAGACGCCAATTACGGCTCTGTCCTCGACCGGTACGGATGTAACGCTGGTGCCTATCAACGCCTTAGTGCGGGAGCGTCTCGACCAACTCTGGCAACAAGAGCGGTATCAGGAGGTGGCATTACAGAAAAAGTCTCTCTGCGGCGCCTCTCTGTTTGTACGAGCCAATCCCGAATGGCTGAAGAAAGCGCTGACCATTCCCATTGATAACGCGGTGCGCGCTATGGAGGAGTCTGTGGCGAAGCGCCTGACCGTCGCCACCTGCGTGCAGGGCAACTATGTAGAAATTCATGTGCAGGACACCGGGTCTGGTATTCCTCAAGCCATCAAGCCGCTGCTGCTGCACGGGCCTGTGGCTAAATTGCCAGGCATGCCTGGTATGGGGATGGGGCTGCTGATGGCACAGACCATTGTGCAAGCCTATGAAGGCAGTCTGGACATCAGAGACACCGGGCCACACGGTACCACACTGGTCATCCGGCTGCCGCTGGTCACTGAGTGCATCAGCTAAGAGCCTATCTCAGTAGGGGCGACCGGCCGGTCGCCCCTACGACGCGGACGGGCGCATTGGATTTGGGGGCGAGCCTTGTGGTGGCCTACCGGGATAGGCTCTAAAAAGGGGGAGTCGGAGTGCAGACGAGCTTTCTCGTCATTAGTGATGGGCGGGATATGACGTGGCTGCAGGCAGCCTTCACCACGCTGGGTTCTTTGGAGGTGATGTCTGCGGAGGCAGCCCGCAGTTGTCAGACTCTGCAACGCTACGTGCTGATCATCATCGATACCACCTCGGTGCCGGAGTACGTACCGTTGATTGTCAACTTGCGGCAGCACGCGCCAGCCGCGCAGGTCATCGTGGTCGCCGCCTCACCGAGCTGGCCCTCGGCACGGGAGGCCTTGCGTGCTGGTGCGGCGGATTATCTCAGCACATCCATGCGTCCACGTGACTTCATAGCGGCCCTGGTTGCCATACTGGCACGACCTGTCCACACGCCGGGCTCTCACCTCCAGCATGCCCGGGAAGTACCGAAGGAGACAACATGAAGGCACGAGGCCGCATTCTCTTTGCCGACAACGACGCGGTGTTTCGCTCCACGCGAGCGGAATATCTCCAGGACGACTACGAGGTCTTGGAAGCGGGCAGTGTGCAGGAAGCCAGGCAACACTTGCACGACAGTCACGTGCATCTGGCCATTCTGGATATCCGGCTGACCAATGATGATGACGACCACGATCTCAGCGGTTTGCTCCTCGCCAAGGACGCCGCCTATCGGGCGGTGCCGAAAATTATGCTCACGGGGCACCCGTCGGTTGACACATTGCGGGAAGCCTTACGCGATGTGCGCACCGGCATACCCTCAGCAGTCGATTACCTGGACAAAAAAGAAGGTGCGGAGGCGCTGGTGCAGACAGTGGCGGCCTCATTTGCCAACCATGTCCGTCTCAACCTGGCTCTCAGCATCAGCATCGACGAACGGCAACCGCTGTCCCTACTGTCCCTGGTGACGCTGATCACTCCGGTGCTGGAGGAAGCGCGCCTGCAGCAGCGGACCGACGAACTGGCAGACGTCTTGCGCCGCGTGTTCTATACCCAGACTCACATCCGTCTGGACCGCCTGTTGTGGAAGCGTAGCGGACGGGTGGCACTGCGCGTCCTGGCCTTTCAGGAGGGCGCAGTGCCCGAGGCCTTTGTCGTGGTGTGCGGCAGCAGCGCGGCTATGGCCAGCGAAGCGCTGCGCTATGCCGATGGCGTACCAAAGGCCATGGACGGGGCGGGCACGGTGCTGAGCACCAGGGCTGAAACGGTGCATCTGGCGGCACAGGCCTATCAGTTGGCGGATACGGCCCTGGAACACACGCAGTCGCTGCTGGAGGTGTATCAGCGGGCACCGGAGAAAGTCTTTAACACAGCGCTGGAGCATCTCGTGCAACACACGCTCAGGCGCTGGCATCAGGACAAGCGTGTGCGCGTCGAGCCGCCGCAGTTCGATACCCTGTACCGCGAGCGTCTGGGCTGGGACGCCGCCCGCGCTACGATGGATGGCGCCGCTGCCGTTGTGCAGGCGCTGGCGCAGCAGCTCCCGACTCTGGGTATGGTGGTCGAGTACGCCACTCAGACATGGCACATCCGGCTGGGCGGGCATACCTGGTCGGGCCCCAATCCGCTGCTGGTGCTCCAGCAGCCCCTCGTATTGCCCCAACCCGTGCTGCTGAGCAATACGCCTGGGACACTCAGCGGCGATAACATCCTGACGGATGCCACAGGGCGTACCTGGCTCACGGATTTTGCCGATGCCGGGCTGGCGCCGCAGGTGTGGCCGGTCGTTGCCCTGGAAGCGGCGATTCGCTTTGATTGGGTGGAGAGCCACGATCTGCAGGCCTTGCAGAGCCTGGAGCGCTGCCTGGGAGAGCAGGCGTTTGACCAACTGGATGGGCATGATCTCAACCCTGCCTTGCGCAAAGCCCTGCGCGCCATCCAGACCGTGCGACGGCTTGCCAGGCCCATGCTCGACGGCGATCCGGTGCCCTACCAATACGGACTGCTGTACCAGGTGCTGCATCGCCTGCTGGCCTGCCAACCGACCGGGCCATGGAGCAGCAGTGAGTTGGCGCGCTATGGTCAGGTGTTGCTGGCGGCGGCGTGGCTGTATCATACCCTCCAGGGCGCCACGCCGGGTGCGGCGGCACCAGCAGCGCCAGCGGAGGCGGGACTGCGGATTGACGCGGCCAATCGACGCGTCTTGGTGCATGGCGTCCCTGTGCCAGTGCCTGCCCAAAGCTACGAGCTGCTGTACTACATGTACACGCGGGCTGGCCAGCTCTGCACGCGACGTCAACTGATGGAAGAGGCCCTCAAAGAGCCGCGGTATGACGAGGAGGATACCAGTCAGGTGAATCGCTTGAACGCGGCCATTCGGCGCTTACGGGAGCGTATTGAGGCGCAGCCCGGTCAACCGCGCTACTTACACACGGAAGCGGGGCATGGCTATCGGCTGGAGCGCCAGTAGGCCCAATCCGTGGCACGGCATAACGGCTGCCACCGTGCAGGTCTCCTGCCTGCCGTGGCCATGTCGCTCCTGTGGCTGGTCTTGAGGGCGCCGCTGGTGCGACGACATGCTCCCAGCTACCAGACGAGGCACGAGTGGCGTATACTGTGACACCTGTGCACCGCTGCGCCGCCATACCCCTATGATATGCTGACCAGGCGCTTTCTCCCCGCCAACCTGGTGGGGCCTAAGGAGGTTGCCGCATGCTCCGTCCCACAGCCCTCGATCACCTCGCCCTCAAAGTCACCGATATGGACCAATCCTTGCATTTTTACCATGAGGTCCTCGGTCTCGATCTCCTGCGCACGGCTGGCCCCAATGCCGAAGGCGGCCGCTCGGCAGTCCTGCAGGCCGGGGCACAAAAAATTGACCTGTTTTCGCGGCCGGACTTCGTCTCAGCCGATAAAGACCGGCCCGTGGGCATGGACCACCTGTGCCTGCTTATGGACAGCCCCTCCATGGAGCAACTCATGACGGACTTACAGCAGGCTCAGGTGGACATTGGTTGGGGTCCGGTCCAACGTCATGGCACGGTGTCCGTCTATGTGTATGATCCCGATGGCGTGCACGTCGAACTCCGCATCATACAGGAGCATATAGTATGAAACGTAGCACTTCACACATTCTGACCACCCATACCGGCAGTCTACCGCGTTCGTTGTCACTCCAGGAGCTGTTACACCAGCGCGAAGAGCGGCAGGCCTATGATCAGGCCGCCTTCGATACCAGTGTGCGCCGTGCTGTGGCCGATATTGTCCAGCGGCAAGTGGCCATTGGTCTCGACGTGGTCAATGACGGCGAGCAGGGCCGTTCGCAATACGCCGCTTACGTCAAAGAGCGCCTGGCCGGCTTTGAGGGCGAGCGGGCGGTCCGCGCCCGGCCGCGCCTGGGGGAGAGCGATTTCCCCGACTTTGTGGCGACGCATCTCAGTTCCACGGCGCTGCCGCAACCGGCTTGTACGGGGCCGATTGCCTGGAAGGACTGGGATGCAGTGCAACACGACATCGACACGCTCAAAGCTGCCACCGCGACCCAGCAGGTCGAAGAAGTGTTTATGACCGCGGCCTCGCCGGGGGTGATCGCCAACTTTCTGCCAAACGAGCACTACGCCTCCGAGGAAGCCTATCTCCGGGCTCTGGCCGCCGTGATGCAGCGCGAGTACCAGGCCATTGTGCAGGCCGGTTTCCTGTTGCAAATCGATTGCCCGGATCTGGCCATGACCCGCGTCACCCAGTTTGCCGATCTGACGGTGGCGCAGTTCGTGGACGTGGTGGCGCTGCACATCGAGGTGCTCAACTCGGCGCTCGAGGGCCTACCGCCGGAGCGCATGCGGCTGCACCTGTGCTGGGGCAATTACGAGGGGCCACATCATTACGACGTACCGCTGCGGGACATTGTGGGCGAGGTGCTCAAAGCGCGTCCAGTGGGCCTCTCGTTTGAAGGGGCCAATCCACGCCATGCCCATGAGTGGAAGGTCTGGCAGGAGGTGCGCTTACCAGATGAAAAAGTGCTGATTCCCGGTGTGTTGGATAGCACGACCAACTTTATCGAGCACCCCGAGCTGGTGGCGCAGCGCATTCAGCGCTACGCGGAAATCGTCGGACGCGAGCGCGTCATTGCCGGGACAGACTGCGGCTTTGGCACCTCAGCGTGGGGCCGTAAGGTGTCCACGGAGATTGCCTGGGCTAAGTTGCAATCCATGGTCGAAGGCGCCCGTCTGGCGTCGCAGGCGCTGTGGTAACGCGACACCGCGGCTCATGGACATACCCTGGCAACCCACAACCCTACGCCTCCCCATCGTCACGTATTGGGACGGGACGCCCTGCGCTGATCCACGTCTGCATGGGGAGGTCACCCTGCGTGCCGAGAGTGCCGGGCTGCGCCTCACCGCCTCCTTGCCGCATCAGGTCACCCCGCGTGTCCCGACAGCGCCGCCCTCTACCCGGGTGGCCAACTTGTGGGAATACGATGTAGTAGAATGTTTTTTGGTGGGACCAGAGACCTATCTCGAAGTCGAACTCGGGGCTGGGGGGCATTTCCTGGTGCTCGATTTCACCGCGCCGCGGGTGCGTCGTCAGGGCTACGAAGCCTTTGTGCCCGAGATGCTCTTTGAGGCGCACCACGCCGCCGGCACGGCATGGTGGATGAGTCTGCTCCTACCGTGGAGCATGCTGCCCAAGCCGCTGATCGGGGTGAATGCCTATGTCAGCAGTGGCACGCAGTATCTGTGCTATCATCCACTGCCCGGGCCGCAGCCGGACTTCCATCAACCGGCGCGTTTTCCCCAGGTGCGGCTGCCGCGGAGGCCCTAGATGACGTCCCCAGAACGCATGGCGCAGCATTTTGCCCTGCCCCCGGTGCGCACGGTGCAGCCCGTGGGCAGCGGACTTACGCACCAGACCTACCGTGTCATCACGACTGCCGGGGATTTTGTGCTGCAGCGTCTGCACACCGCCATTCCCGATGCTGCGCTCACTGACATGCGCGTGGTCACCAACTATCTCGCCTCCTGCGGTTTGCTGGTGCCGTCGTTGCGTTTGGCACCCGATGGCGCGCCCTATGCCCGTGATAAGCAGGGCCAGCGCTGGCGCGTGTATCCCTGGCTGCCAGGGCAGGTGCTGGAAGCCGTGCCCCATGCGGCGCTGGCGCACGAGGCCGGACGCCTGGTGGGGCAGATGCATCGGCACCTGGCCGTGCTCGACTACACGCCGCAAGGCAGCGTGCCCCACTTCCACGACACGGCGTTTATTGTGGCGGAGCTGCACAGCGTGCACGACCAGTTACCAGCGGACACACGGGCTATGGCTGCCGATCTCCTGGCCACATTACCCGCCTTGATCGATACTGAGGCCCCCCAGCAGCTCATCCACGGGGATCTGAAAATCTCCAATCTCCTCTTCAATGACGCGGGCCAGGCCGTTGGACTGCTTGATTTCGATACCGTGCTACGTCAGGCCCGCGCCATCGACTTGGGGGATGCCTTGCGTTCCTGGTGTAACCGCACCACGGAAGATGATCCGCAAGCGTGCTTCGATAGGACATTCCACATGGCGGCAGTCAACGGATATGCCGAAGGGATGCAGAGAGGGCTTCGTCCTGCTGAGCAGGACAACTATCTGCGCGCCACCAGGCAGATCACCGGCGCATTAGCCGCGCGGTTTCTCATTGATGTGGTACGTGATAGCTACTTTGGCTTTGACGCAACACGCTACCCGTCGCGTCGAGCCCACAACCTAGCCCGCGCCCGGGCGCAGTATCATCTGGCGCAGACGATTCCCGCGTCTGTCGTGATGGGGGCTCTCTAGTACATATCCACAGGAGTGCTTGGGCAGTCCCTGGGAGTGCGGGTGTCCCGCCCGCCTGCGGAGCGGCAAGATGGCCGCGCTCCTAGGCAGGGAACCGTTCAGGTTGTGCAGATGGGGATATGGTAAGGGGTACAAGCTGGCCGGCCAGAGCTTTTCGCTCTTGATGTCCTCCGGCGACATGGCGGCGAGTGTGTCCCACGTCATGTGCACGCTGGCCATTGTCCGCTGTTCATGGCGTCTGAGCGCCGGCGTTAGGCACAGCCACGGTGCGGCACGTCGGGCTGCTCCTCTCGTGACGGGAGTACATTGCCCAGCCACGGAGGAGGGGATGCCGCAGACCAATCGGAGCCCGCCGTCTCAGGGCATCCCAGGAGAGGCGACCGGCCAGTCGCCCCGACGACGCGGGCGGGCCATGGGCTTGCAGACGGGCTCAACAGCCTCGCGGAGTCAAGCCCACCCATATGGCGCGTGTGACGGCTGGTCAGCCGCGGCCGCACCGTAGCGAGCGCGAGCCGTTTATGGCTTGTCCTGGAAAATGCCAATACTCGCGGTAAAGCCATGTAAAAAATTGCTCGTCCCAATGGGGCCAATTTCGCCATTGCAAAAGAAGCCCGCCATGGGAATGGCCCCCGTGGTGGCCGTCACCACCCCGCTATCATAATCCGGCTCGCCGTAGAGATGCGCTCCACGGCCATTGCAGGAAAAGAGCAGTGCCCCACGAGCGGGTTGGGCCGCCAACGTCGGAGACAATGTGTCCATTAAGGCATGCAGGTCTTCCCGGGCCGTCGTGGCATCACGCACGTGCAGCTGCACCGTTTGCCCAGGACGAAAGGTATCGCCCACCGCAATGGCGCCACTCTCCGGGTCGGCGCCTAAGAACGTGCGAATTAGGAAGTCACCACGGCTGAATTCGTCCTTGTATTCATCAATGACGCGCCCCATGAGCAAGGCGGTGCGGGCTAATTCCTGCTCGGCAGACGGCAGGGCGCTGAGCGTCTCACGCACCGTGGGTAAGGCCGCCCGGCCGCTGAGTTCGTAGATCACCTGCTCTTCGCAGCGGGTGATCACAAACGGCTGGGCAATGGGCTTGCAGCCTTGGGACACCACGGTCTGCAGCACAAAATTGCCGGTGAGGGCCACGCCAACAGCGCCGTGCACCACTTCGCCATTGAGAAACAGCGCGCAACTGTTCTGCGATTGGCCACCACTGGCCAGCCCGCCCAGAACCGGGCGCTGCGGGTAGGTACTGTTGAACATGTTGAGCAGCTTCTGGGGGTCAATCATAAAGGGGTCGGGGAGCAGCAGAAACGTGGGCTCGTCGTCCAGCGTCACGCCCAGGCGATTCTGCCAGTAGGCCTCGGACCACTCTTCTTCCAGATCGGGTTGTTCGATGTGAAAGGCCGAGATGTTGACGCCCGGTAAGTAGCCCGCCATCACGGCGAGGGCTGGTTTATTCTCCACTTCATGACGGTCGCCAATCACTCCACCACCCGTACACCCGATCAAGGTGTGGCTGGCGCAACGCTCCTGAATCGTATGTAACAGGCGCGGAAACGCTTTGAGATGATGGGGCGAGGCAAACACAAAACTGAGATGGGCTTGCTGTTCGGGTAACCGCGTCATCACCTGGTCGAGCACCTCGGCCACCGCGGCTTCTGTCTGCACTTCACGTGAGAGCGCGCTTGCAAATTGCATCATCATTCTCCTTGGCTAGAAGGCGCAGGAGCCTCAGGACTCCATGCCCTGGGTCATTGTTAGAGGGTAGTCTACTCGCCTCGCGCCTGACATGCAATCTGGGCCTGAGCCTGCTGTGCCGGTGCTGTCGGACCATCGGCACAGCAGAACCCACTTAATCCTCTAAGGTAGTGATGTCCCCTGGTTCCAGCCCCAACTCATTGGCCTTGAGCAGACGGCGCATGATCTTGCCACTGCGTGTCTTGGGCAGTTTGTCCACAAAGTCAATCTCACTGGGCTGGGCAATCGGACCCAGGTCATGGCGTACGTGCTGCTGCAACGTCTGTCGCATCTCTCCCGAGGCCTCAAAGCCCACGCGCAGTGTCACGAAGGCTTTGATGGACTCCCCTTTGAGCGCATCCGGCTTACCAATCACCGCCGCTTCGGCGACCGCCGGATGACTCACCAGTGAGCTTTCCACTTCGGCCGTACCAATGCGGTGGCCGGCGACATTCATCACGTCGTCGGCGCGGCCCACGACCATAAAATAGCCATCGGCATCTTTGATGGCCACGTCCCCGGTGAGATAACAGCCCGGAATACGGCCCCAGTCATGTTCATAGCGCTCAGGATCACCGTAGACAGTGCGGAAAAAATGCGGAAATGGCCGCTTGAGCACCAGCAAGCCGCCCTGACCGGCAGCCACGGGGTTGCCCTGTAAATCGACCACATCGGCCACCACGCCGGGCAGAGGTTTGCCCACCTTGCCCGGGCGCGAATCCAGGCACAGGGGCGTGGCCAAACAGGGGCCGCCAGTCTCGGTCTGCCACCAGTTATCTGTCACATAGCCCCAGGCACCAGCTCCAACGAGGTATTGGTGTGCCCAACGCCAGGCTTCTGGGTTGAGGGGCTCGCCGGCGCAGGTGAGATAGCGCAGGCTGGTGAGATTGTACTTTTGGGGATACGCGGGACCATAGCGCATAAACAGGCGGATCGCGGTCGGGGCGGTGAACATCACCGAGACGCCATGCTGCTCGACGATGCTCCAGATAATGCCTGGATTGGGTGTATCCGGCGCGCCCTCGCGGAACACCGTGGTCGCCCCCGCTACCAGCGGCGCATAGACGATATAGCTATGGCCGACCACCCAGCCAATGTCGGAGGTACAGAAGAATACATCCTCGTCACGGATGTCCCAGAAGGTTTGCATGTGATAATACGTCCCCACCATATACCCGCCATGCACGTGGAGCACGCCCTTCGGTTTGCCTGTCGTGCCGCTGGTGTACAGGATGTACAGTGGATCTTCCGCCTCCATGACTTCCGGGGCACACTCGATACTCTGCTGGTCCACCAGTGCGTGAAAATCCACCTCACGCAGGTCGCGGAGGGTGCCCTGCGGCGTCTGGCGGCGATGCACCAGCACATGCTCGACATAGGCGAGCCCGCCGACGGCCTCTTCGGTAATCGACTGCAGATCTACGGCGCGCCCACGGCGATAGGTCACATCCGAGGTCAGCACGACTTTGGCCTGCGCGTCTTCAATGCGGCTGCGCAGGGCACCAGCGCTGAACCCGGCATACACCACACTGTGGATGGCGCCAATACGGGCACAGGCCAGCATAGCGGTGACGCCTTCGATGGTCAGCGGCATGTAGATGACCACACGATCGCCTTTTCCTACACCCAGCGACTTCAGCGCGTTGGCCACGCGGTTGACGCGGCGCAGGAGCTGCCCGTAGGATACGGTGACTTCGCTGCCGTCCTCGCCGATCCAGACAAACGCCACTTTATTCTTGCGCCAGGAGTTGGCGTGCCGGTCCAGGGCATTGACCGTGATGTTACACTGCGCGCCGATAAACCAGCGAAAGCGTGGATAGTCCCACTCAAACACGCTATCCCAGGGGCGAAACCACTCCAGCTCTCTGGCCACTTTGGCCCAAAAGGCTTCATTGTGTTCGATAGAATAGCGATGCGTTGCCTCCAGATCCTGCATGCGTGCGGCGCGGCGCAGGGCGGCGGGCGGGGTAATCACCTCGTCACTACGGCTGAGACTTTCCAGATGACTTGCGTCTGCCATGGGATGCTCCCTGGTGGTGGCCTACAGGTATCGTCGGTGTGCGTGGTGTGAGTTCTAGCGCCCTGAGCGCCAGACGTCAAGGGGCAGCGGCTCTGGGGCGCGATCTTCGGTTGGAGGGACACGACGACTCGATGCTATAATTGGGTGCACTCTCTCGGTATCTCACAAGCTCTACAAAGGAGGAAAAATGACCAGAAAGCCGTGGCTGCGCCTGCTCTACGGTCTCCTGTTGACGTTGCCCATGACGCTCCACGCTGACAGCGGGGGAGCGGGTGGCGGGAGTAACCCCATGGATGCCTCCACAGGGCAAGTGCAGGCAGAGTACGAGGCTGGGTATCGTGCCCTGAAAGCCGGCGATTACAAAAAAGCCATCAAGTCGTTCGAGCAAGTCTTAAAAGACAATCCGTCCCATGCTATGGCCTATAGCAACATGGGGTTTGCCCATCGCAAGTTGGGGCAGTACGACCGCGCCATTACGCTGTACCACAAGGCGCTGGCGCTGGAACCGAATCTGGCCGAAGCGCATGAATATATTGGGGAGGCGTATCTAGGCGTAGGCAAAGTCAGCGAAGCTGAGAAGCATCTGGTGATTCTCGAGAAACTTGATGCCAAGATGGCAGAAGAGCTGCGCCAGGAGATTGCCCGTCACAAGCGTTCCTAGTGCCTATCCACAGAAGTACTTGGGCAATCCCTGGGAGCGCGGGCGTCCCGCCCGCCTGCGGAGCGGGTAAGAGGCCCGTGCTCCCAGGCAGAGGCTTTGCACACGAGGAGCTGTGGCAGTGCACTAGACCGCCTGGGTGCCCCTCTGTGCGCGCGAGGGGGCACACGGCAGCAGAGAATCTCAGTTCCCCACCAGCGCAGGCTCGGGCAGTTCGAGCCCGCAGAACTCTTCGTAATTGAGCAACGCCGTAATGCTCGGATTGGCCCCGCACAGCGGGCAATGTGGGTCGCGCCGGATACGAATTTCGCGGAACCGCATGGCCAGCGAATCATACATCAGTAGACGACCCATCAAGGTCTCACCCTTCCCCAGGATGAGTTTCACCGTTTCCGTCGCTTGTATCACACCAATGACCCCGGGTAAAACTCCCAGGACGCCGGCCTCGCTTCACGACGGCACCATACCTGGCGGGGGTGGGGTGGGAAAGAGGCAACGGTAGCATGGCCCGGCATGCGGCGTAAACACGCTGGCTTGCCCCTCAAATTGAAAAATGCTGCCATGCACCACGGTCTTGCCGGCGAAAAACGCCCCGTCGTTGACGAGGTAGCGCGTGGGAAAATTGTCGCAGCCGTCAATAATGACGTCGTAATCCTGAAAAATGCGCTGGACGTTGTCCACTGTCAGACGCTCATTGTGCAGCCGCACCTGCACGTCTGGGTTGAGGGCATTGATCGTTTGCTTGGCGGATTCGGTCTTGAGCATGCCGACGGTGTTGGTGTTATGCAACACCTGCCGTTGCAGGTTGGAGAGATCCACCACATCGGCATCGACAATCCCTAGCGTCCCCACACCCGCTGCAGCCAGGTACAGACCCGTGGGGGAGCCCAGCCCGCCCGCCCCAACTAGCAAGACCTTGGCGTCGAGCAGCTTGCCCTGGCCCTGCTCGCCTACCTGGCTGAGCAGAAAATGCCGACTATAGCGCTCCAACTGCTCGGCGCTCAGTTGCCGATCGCGCACCACGGCGTACCCGGCGTCTTTCCAGCGCGTGATGCCCCCCGCCATGGAGGAGACGTGTTCGTAGCCCATGGAACGCAGGACTTGAGCGGCCAGGAGGGAGCGCGCCCCGCCGGCACAATAGACCACCACCTCTTTCGCGGTGTTGGGGATGTGGCCCGCGGCTTGAAATTCCAGGAAACCGCGTGGAATGGCGAGAGCCCCGTCAATATACCCGGCGCGTACTTCGTCTTTCTCGCGCACATCCAGTAAAACGAACTCGTCGCCACGCTTGCGACGCGCCTCCACCTCTTCGGCGCTGACTTCTGGGATCTCCCGACGCGCCTCCTCGAGGAAATCTTGTTGTGTCTTTGGCATGCTGTACTACTTTCTAAAGAGTGCACACCAGTGCTCTCTTGGTAGTTCCTGCTTCATACAATACAGTTTCACGGAACCACGCGTCCCGTCAGCGCTGCACTGTCCACAGGCGTCACTTCCCCTGAAGCCCAGGGTTGTATGGAGATGACGCGCGGCATGGAGGCCGCAGTCTTCCGTGTGACCGCAGGCCGCGCCCTGCAACACCAACGAGCGGGCCAGCCGTGTGCTGCACTGGTGCCGCCCATCGGTGCGCCTGGCAGTAAACCTGACATGCGTCCTGCTGCGCCACGCCTGCGCCTTGTGCCAGTGCGCCGAGCCGTGGGCGCAACGCGTCAGAGGTGGTGAAACGGTTGTGGGTTGGCGTCCTGGTGCACGTCCTCGCCCCAGGGATAGCGCCCGTGTTTGGCGGCATTCCACTGGCGCGTGAGCGGGGCCGCTGTCGGGTGTTGGCCCTGGCGATACGGCTTCTGCCAGTGAGCCCACGCCCAGTGAGGCATCGTGGCGTGACGCTCTACCATGCCGGACGTAGGCGGCGTCTATCGTGCTGCATATTGTAGAACATCGACACGAATCGTCGCAAGGGCTGCCACGACCTCGTAACCCTACTCAAGGCGGCGACGCCCCCATCACTGGCACACCACAGACGACGTCTCGGCGCCCTCCCTGCACGGGTAGCCGCCGCGTCGCCCCTGGGCGTGGGGGTGCCCTGCGTCCGTGGGCGTGGGGGACACCATTTACGCCCTGGGCTGCTGCCGCTTGCTGAGCCAGGAGGCACACACGCCGGCCAGGAACGCCAGATGACTCGAGAGATAATAGCAGGCGAATGTCGGGGAGGCGCACCGTCGCACGTCGGCCCGCCACTCCCATCGGCGGCGAAATAATGTCGGACACCGCTGGAAGGCGTACGCATAACCCTGGCCATGCCAAAATTTTCGCCGCAGGATATGAGCCAAGCGCTGCGGATAGTGATGCAGAATACGGACCTCAGGCAAGAACACAATCTGCACACCGGCGGCAGCCAGACGATAGCCAAACTCGACATCTTCGGCGGACACGAGATCTTCGGCAAAGCCGCCCAGAGACAGAAGCAGGTCTGGACGGGCCACGAAATTCATGCCGTTTAAGCCCCAGACACTATCTGTCCCTATGTAACGGGCGAGGACGCGTTGATCGATTTCCGCTTCGTGGCACGCCCAACATGAGCCTCCAGGCAACGGCGCAAAGTTCAGCTGGAAACAGGAAACGCTGGGGATCCAGCCTACCATGGCGTGTTCTAGCTGTACGAAATACTCCGATGGAAACACGGTGTCGGAGTCGGCGCTGTGCAGCCACTCGGTGGTAACGGCCCGCAGGCCGGCATTGCGCAGTTGGCCTAGTGTCGTGGCGTGGCAACAGACCGCTGTGCGTATGGGAATCGGAAACCGGGGGAAGGCGGCCTGGAGGAGCCCACTAATGGCGGGAATATCCTGAGTGATGACCAGCACTTCTACCGGATACATGGCGCTACGTTGCGCCGCGGCGACACTGGCCAACTGCGCTTGTACCATCGCTTCGCGACCACTATGTACGGGAATCAGCAGAGTCGAACCTGGTCGTCGGGGTGCGGCAGGTGCAGGCATCGTGTCACTCCGTCTCGCAGTATGGGGGCTCAGACGCCATGGGTCGCCGTGGAGCGCTGCCAATGGGCGGCGAGGGCGCGCACGTAGGGCGGACGCAGCAGGCGGAAGTGCGTGCCTTCAACCACATGTGTCACCACGGAACCAGTCGTATAGTCACGTCCATCAAGCCGGGTAGCCCCGAGTGCGTGCCCCAGGAGCGGCTCATTGGCCTGATAGAGCTGTAGCGGTGCGCTCAAACGTGGGGGGTGATACGCGTGCAGCAACGTGGTGTGCGTCAGGGACAGGTGGAGTTGCTGCCGGAGTACCTCACGCAGGCCGCTCGTGGCCATCTGCTGCCTGGCTAACCAGTCGCATAAGGTGTCAATGGCCTCATGAGGCGGGAGCGAGCGCAACAGCCCTGGCACGGTTGACGTCTCAAGCGCTGCTTCCCACAGCGGACGCCATTCGGGATAGTCTTCTTCTAAGGCACTACGCAGCATAAAGAGGAGATCGCTCAACGTCACACGCTCCAGGGCGTCTGAGGCGTCCCGGACGGCATAGGTATCGATGAGCGTCACACTCTGGATCCGCGCCCCTTGTTGCTCCAGCGCCGCCGCCAGGGCTAAGGCGAACACCCCCCCCGAGGAAAATCCAAGGAGGACGTACGGTCACTGGGGGTCGTGCTGCCGCATGGCCTGCGTATAGGCCAAAGCCAAGGCGGGCAGTGTGGGATGCTCGGTAGCCGGGGCCGCCAGCGCACACGAGCGCAGGCCGTAGACAGCCCAGGATGACGCCAGGTGTGCGGCCAAGTGAGTATACCAGTAGATCTGGCCACCGACAGGATGGACGCAAAACAGGGTGGGTTGGGCCACACGCACCTGCAACGGTACGAGTGGGGAAGGCGCCACGGCTGGCACGGAGGCCTCGGCATGGTGAGGCGCTGCCGGTTCGAGACGCCGGGCGAGTTGTGCGATGGTTGGCGCGTCAAAGAGCAGTGTTCCTGGGGCTTCGACGTGCAAGGTGTCTTGGATGCGTCCCATTACTTGCACCGCGAGCAGTGAATGGCCCCCGAGAGCAAAAAAATCCTCGTTGACGCCAATGGGCTGTTGCTGGAGGATGTCCTCCCAGAGGCGCACGAGGGTATGCTCCAGCGGCGTGCTGGGAGCCACAAGGTGCCGGGCAGGATCGTCCTGTGTTGGCGGAGGTGCTGGGAGATGCTGGCGATCCACCTTGCCCGTGGCCAGGCGTGGGAAGTGCTCCAGACACACCAAGACCGTCGGCCGCATGAACGTCGGCAGGTGCGCGCTGACCAGACGCCGCAAGTCGGGGAGGAAGGTGGCCGCCTGGGGCGGCGTCGGGATGACATAGGCGACGAGGCGCGGCTCGCCTGGCCCCTCATCCCAGAGGCGCACCACGACCTCGTGCAACGCCGGATGTTGCCGCAGCACGGCTTCGATTTCTTCCACTTCGATGCGCACGCCACGCAGTTTGATCTGCTGATCCAGGCGCCCGAGAAACTCTATATTGCTATCGGGGAGCCAGCGCGCCAGGTCGCCAGTACGGTACAGGCGCTCCCCAGGTTGGTACGGATGCGGCACAAATTTTTCTGCCGTCAAGGCGGCGTCCTGCCAATAGCCCCGCGCCAGACCGACGCCACTGAGGCACAACTCCCCAGCCACGCCAATGGGGACGCAGGCCAGATGGCGATCGACAATATACACCTGCATATTCGCCAGCGGTGTGCCAATGGGCATCGTTGTCTGGCGTGTTGGGTCGTACTGCCTGAGGTCATAGCACGTCGCGCACACCGTGCCTTCGGTCGGGCCATAGCCGTTGGTGACCATGGTAGTCTGGCACAAGCGCTCGACGTCGCGCCAGGCCAAGGTTTCGCCACCGCTGAGGATGAGACGCACGTGTGGCAGCGGCGCGTGCAGAGCATTCCAGCGCGCCAGGACGGCCGGGATTGCGCCCAAGACGGTAATCTGCTGCCGGGCCAGCAGGGCCAGGAACGTCTCGTCTGTGGCCAGATCTTCTGGCTGGGGCAACACCAGCGCGCCGCCAACAGTGAGGATAGGGAAGAGCTCATTGACCAAGACATCAAAACTCAGGGACGCTTGTTGCAACACACGGTCGGTGGCGGTGAGGTGATAGGTGTCGACAAAGGAGGTCACGACATTGATCACACTGCGGTGCTCAATCATCACCCCCTTGGGCACGCCGCTCGATCCCGAGGTATAGAGCACGTAGACTAGGTGCTGCGCCTGCACGCCACTGGAGCAATCAGTGTCCGGGCCCGCGTGGTCGGTCTCCAGATCCACCAGCGGACACGACAGCGCAGGCAGGCGCGGTTGCAGGTGTGACTGCGTGAGGAGCACGGCAGGGCGCACATCCGCCAGCATGCTGGCGAGGCGGGCCATGGGCAGGGTGGGATCCAGGGGCACATAGGCGCCGCCGGCTTTGAGGATGGCGAGCAGGCCGATCACCATGGCGGACGAACGCTCACTACACAGCCCGACGCGCTCCTCTGGCCCCACGCCCAGGGTGCGCAGATGATGCGCCAGACGATTGGCACGTTGGTTGAGCTCCTGATACGTCAGGGTGTGCGTCGCGGTGATCAGTGCCACGGCGTGCGGGGTGCGCGCCACCTGGGCTTCGACCAACGCATGCACCCCGGCGACTTGTGGGAGGGCCGGGGTGTCCGGGGCCTGCCCCATGACCAGGAGCTGTTGCAGTTCGGACGCCGGGAGAAGCGCCAGCTCAGAGAGCCGCTGTTCTGGGTGCGCCACGATACTGTGCAGGAGCGTCTGCCACTGCGCCGCGAGGCGTGCGACGGTCGGTGCGTCAAACGCCTCGGTGTGATAGCGGAAGTGGCCACTCAGGGTCTCAGACCCCTCCCAGAGCGACAGCATCAAGTCCAAGTCTGCCATAGCATTGTCAAACAGGGCCCCTTGTACGATCAGGCCGGGACGCTCCACACGCTCCGGCAGGGCTGGGAGCAAATTAAAGGCCACCTGCTTGAGCACAAACTGGCTGGCATCACGCGCTGGACGCAGGGCTTCCACCAGTGTCTCAAAGGGCAGTGCGTGGTGCGTCAGGGCATCTAAAATCATCACGCGCACCCGTTGCAGGAGCTCCCGAAAGGGCGGATCGCCGGCAAGGGAAGCTCGTAAGATCAGGATATTGACAAAAAAGCCAATCAAACCCTGCGTGCCAGGGTGTTCCCGTTCGGCGATGGGCGTGCCAATCAGGATATCCTCCTGGCCTGACAGACGATGCAACAAGACGCTGAAGGCCGCAAAGATGGTCATAAAGAGCGTCACGCCTGCCTCGCGACTCACAGCTTTGAGGGCACGCAGGAGGGCGGGGGCCACGGTGAGAGGCAGGAGGGCGCCCTGATGGCTGCGGCGCGTGGCACGCGGGCGGGCGATGGGCAGATGCAGTCCTGGTGGCGCATCTTGCAGTTGTGTGGTCCAATACGTTAAGAGGTGCTGCAACACCTCGCCCTGCAGGTGCTGCCGTTGCCAGCGGGCATAGTCTTGATACTGCAGCGGCAAGGCCGGTAGCGGTGACGGCTGCTCATGGGCGAAGGCGTTGTAGAGTATGCCGAGTTCGTGCACGAAGACCTGCATGGACCACCCATCGGCGACGAGGTGGTGCATGGTCAGGCAGAACACGTGGTCGTCGTAACTGCGGCGCAGCACCAGCACGCGCAAGAGTGGCCCGGTGGTGAGATCAAACGTGCGGCAAGAGGCCGCGTGCAGGCGCTGGAGGATTGCCGGCTCTTGCGCGTCTGGCGTGAGGTCACCGAGATCCTCCACCTGGAAGGAGACAGGGAGAACGGGCGCAATGACTTGCATCGGCACGTCGTCGACCACGCGGAAGGTGGTGCGCAGGACTTCGTGGCGCTGCACAATAGTCTGGATGACGCGCTGGGTGACGTCCACACGCAAGACCCCCGTGACGTGCAAGGTATAACACAGGGTGTCGAGTGGCGTCTCAGGGAGGAGCTGGCTGCGCAACCATAACTGTTGCTGGTGGAAGGACAGCGGGGCCAGTGTAGGGGCTTGGGCCTTGTGCTGTAACGCCCGCGCCAACAAGGCCCGTTTGGCGGCCGGGGACAGATTGGCCAGGCGTTCAGTCATGATGGGCCCCCGTTGTGGGGTCCGCAGCGCCCTGGGCGAGGAGACGCTCCAGGGCGCTGTCGTCCAGACCGCTGAGCAGCGCGTCCACTTCCTGCTCGGACAGGTGCTCCACCTGCTCGATCAGGGCAGCCGGGGTGCTATCCTGCGTCGCAGGCGGCGGCAGGGGCGTGTCCACCGCGGGTCGCTCCGTGGCCTCCTCTCCGGTGAATTGTACCAGCAAGAGTTGGGAGAGCTGGCGAATGCTGGGGCCTCGCAGCAGCTCCACGATCGGCAGGGTGAGCCCTAGGGCGTGCTCCATGCGGCTCTTAAGCTCCACGGCCATAAGAGAATCGAGGCCCATCTCGGTGAGGGCTCGTTCTGCATCCACTGCCGTGGGGCTCATGCCCAGGACACGCGCCACGTGCTCAGTGACGCAGGTTTCCAGCACGCGCAGGCGCTCCGCCGGGGCGGCGGTCAGCACCACATCACGTGGGGTGGCCTGGTCGCTGCCGTTCTCGCCCTGGAGCGTTGCCTGGATCAACGAGGTAAAGCGCGGAGACAGACGTCCCACCATGGCCTGGCCCCACTGCTGCCAGTCCATCGGCGTCACCCCAACATGCGTCAGGCGTCTGGCCAGCAGGAGGCCGCAGATGTCCAATGCCTGGGTGGAGGGAAAGCCCCGGAACCCCAAGTTGTCGAGATGTGCGTGCAGGTGCGGGTTGCGCGCCACATAGCCCACATCGGTCAGCGGCCCCAGACTCACCGTGAGGGCGGGGAGGCCGTGGGCATGCCGATAATGGGCCAGCGCATCGAGAAAGGCGTTGGCCGCCACGTAATTGCCTTGCCCAGGACTACCAAGCATCGACACCATGGAAGCAAAGAGCACAAAACAGTCGAGTGGCAGGTGTTGCGTCAAGCGGTGCAGGTTCCAGGCGCCGTACGCTTTCGGCGCCATCACTTTCTCGAAGCGCTCCTGATCGAGCTGCAGCACAATGCCATTGTCATAGACCACCGCGGCATGCAGCACGCCGCGTAAGGGCGGCAAGGTCTGCTCGATGGTGTCCAGCACGCGGCGTACATCCTCCTCGTCCGCCACATCGCCGCAGGCCACGAGCACCCGCACACCTTGCCGCTCCAGATGCTGCACGGCCTCTTGCGCAGCGACCGTAGCCGCGCCACTACGTCCCATGAGTACGAGATGCCGGGCGCCACGCTCGACCAACCACTGCGCCACCACCAGCCCAAAAGCGCTCAAACCACCCGTGATCAGATACGTGCCACTGGCGGTACAGGTATACGGCGTGTCCACGCGTGGGGTCACCGGCACGTGCTGCGCGTGCATGGTGAGTACCACTTTGCCCACATGGCGTGCTTGGGCCATGTGACGCAACGCCTGGGCGGCCTCTCCCAGGGGAAAGGCCCGATACGGCAGCGGATGCAAACGGCGCTCCGTGACGCCCTGCATGACTTGGCGCAACAGGGTACGTATGAGTTGCGGACGCTGGGTCATGGCATGGGCCAGGTTAATGGCGCAAAATGACAGACTGTTGGCAAAGACGCGTAGACTCAGCTGGCGATTTTGGTAGATATCGCGCACGCCAATTTCGAGAAAGCGCCCATACGGCGCCAGACACGCCAGCCCCTGCGTGATGGCGTCGCCCGCCAGGGCATTCAACACGAGGTCTACGCCTGCACCTCTGGTGCTGGCGTGGATGTCATCCACAAAGGCCAGGGAGCGCGAATCCATCACCTGGCGTATCCCCAAGTCCCGCAAGAAGAGACGCTTTTCCGCTGATCCCGCCGTGGCAAAGATCTCGGCCCCGGCTTGCTGCGCCAGCTGCACGGCGGCCAGCCCCACGCCGCCAGTCGCGGCATGGATGAGTATCCGTTCACCTGGGCTGAGACGCCCGACGTGATGCAAGGCATAATACGCCGTGAGAAACACAATAGGCAGGGTGGCGGCTTCATTCCAGCCGAGCCAGTCGGGCTTGGGCATGGTCAGCGCGGCGTGGGTCGTGACAAACGTACTCAAACTTCCCGGTGCCAGGGCGACAACGGCATCGCCGACGTGTACCTCCGTGACGCCTTCCCCCACCGCCACCACTGACCCGGCACATTCGTCCCCGAGCCGCCCGGAAGCGTCGATGTCCGTGGGATACAGCCCCATGGCCTTGAGCACATCCCGGAAGTTGAGGGCCGCTGCCTGCACCTGGATTTCCACCTCGCCAGGGCCGGGAGGACGGCGGGGCGTGTCGCGGAAGATCAGGCTCTCCAGCACGCCAGGCGTGCCAATCTCCACACGCACCGGCGTGCTGGGAATCGCTACGCGGGGTGTTTCGTGCGGAGCAAAACGCCGCAGGGAGGTGCGCACCACCCGGGGCACGTAGCGTACGGTCCCACGCAGCGCCACTTCCCCTTCGTCATCGCCTTGGAGCAGTTCCTCCCCGAGCGCCGTGATGTCATGGGCCGTCACCGCAGGACTCAGATCGACCAACACACAGTGCAGTTCGGGATGCTCGTGCTGCACGACCCGTCCCAAGCCGCAGAAGGCGGCAGCAGTCACCTCCATCCTGGCACCATTGAGCAGCACCGGCTGGGCTCCACGGGTGACGAGCCACAGCCGTGGATGCGAGGTCAGCGCGTCAGCAGCCCACACCTGCATCAGGTGCATGAGGCTGTGGCAACCGTGGGCGGTGGCCTGGGCCAACATGGCGACCGTGGTCATGGCGGACGGCGGCGCGTCGCAACTCCAACAGTGCACCACACCCTGCCAGCCGGCGGGATCGTTGGCCACGACCTCACGCCAGAGCCACTGCATGGCCTCACGGCTGTCAGGGCACACGTCAACGTGCCCATCGTCGCGGCGGCGTGGGCTCTCGCCAGCGAAGACCAGCAGACTGGCCTCGCCACGGGCGTGGAGCCAGTGCGCGACCTGTTGTCCGACGCCGCCGTGATCGGCTAGGATGAGCCAGCGCTGGCGACGTGGCACGGGCACGGGCCCAGGGAGCTGGGGCGGGACGTGGCGCTGCACCTGCGGCGCCCGCGCCAGAAACACCATCTGGCGCTCCCCATCCAGCACCGCCAGATCTGACACCATCAGGGGCTGCGTAAAGCCGGTCGCCTGTAACAGGGCCGCCCACTGTGGCCAGGGGAGTAACGGGGAGGAGGGGCGCACATCTGCATCCGCAAAGCGCCACCAGCCCTCCAGGACGCCAAAGCCGATATCCCCTAATAAGCGCCCGGGGTTCTCCACCTCGAGCACGATCAGGAGGCCGCCGGGGGCGAGGAGCTGTTGGATATGGGCCAGCGTTTGACACAGATCCCGCGTGGCATGCAGCACATCGGAGGCCAGGACAATATCAAACGTCTGCGCAGCAAAGCCCTGGTCTACTGGGTCGTGCTCGATGTCGAGCCGGTGTGTGGTGACAAACGGATAGTCGCGCACCTTGGTGGCGGCGCGCTGTAAGAAGAGGGGCGACACATCCGTCAGGGCATACGACACCTGCCCCACCGGGAGGCGGGGCAGCACGTAGGACGTCATCCCAGCCGTGCCGGCCCCCAGTTCCAGCAGACGCACATGGCGGCCAGCTGGCAGCTGCGCCAGAGCGAGTTCCACCGCTTTGGCCACCAGCAGATTGTACAGTTTGAAGGACGGGGAATCCTGGTAGAAATGTTCCGCTGTAGCAAACGAACCGTCTGGAAAATGCAGCTGTATGGGGTCCATGGTGCCTTGCAAGACCGCCGCCAGATGGGTTCCACAACGCCCGGTGAACATCAACTCTGCCGTAAAGGCCGGGAAACGCTGCAGGAGGTCTTGCCAGAGCGGCGCGGCATTCAGGTGCGGCGGCGTGCCCTGCACCACCCAGGCGCCCTCGACCGCGCGCAACCAGCCGTCCTGCGTCAAGATGTCGAGATAGCGCCGCCAGAGACGCAGGTAGCGCGGCACTATCCCCAAACGCGCTGCCAAAGTCTCCGCCGTGACCGATTCCCCAGGCGTCATGTCCCACCCCAGGTCGCGGCAGGCTTGGGCAATGTACGCCGCACAGAGTTGATCCCCCCCTGGCTTCATATCGGCATAGTGCGCACCGAAGCCCAGGTGCCCATGCAGGTGCTGCGCTTCCGCCTGCAAGGCAGCCTCCAACGTTACCGAGGCGGGCACAAAGTCCACTGCCAGCTGTGGGGAGGTGGCACCGGCGCGTGGCTTGACCTGCCAGTGCTCCGCATAGAGCCAGCGGTCCATCCGGTCGTCCTGCGCTGCCTCAATGGCCCGGGAGCTACTGCGGCGGAACTCGATGACGATCTGCCCCTGGGCGTCAGAGACGCTGAGTTGCGCGGCCATGTTCTTGGCGTCGTAGCTGAGGCGGCGGGCATAGCTCCACAGCTGTGGCCCTGGGCGGCCGTAGTAGCGGATCTGGGCGCTCGACACCGGCAGATAGACGGTCCGATCCGTGGGCGCAAGCGTCTCCAGCGCCACGTGCCAACAGGCGTCCAGCAAGGCAGGGTGAAAGAGATACGCCTCGGCATCCGCGTGCAGGCTCTCTGGGAGCTCAATCTGCCCGAGGGCTTCATCGGTGGTGCGCCAGAGCCGCGTCACACCCTGGAACAGCGGGCCGTACTGCAAGCCATGCGCCTGGGCATGCTGATAACACAGGGCCGGAGGGACTTCCTCAGGGCAGCGCTGACGTACCTGGTCGAGATCCGTCAGCACCGCGTGAGCCCCCGGCGGTTCGACACGTGCCTTGCCGGAGGCCAGCCGCGTCCAGGCCGTCTCTGTCCCGTGCAGGCGCCCCGAGATGGTGTAGGAGCCCTCCGTGGCATCGAGGTGCGTCTGGAGCAGTGCATCGGTACCATCCTCGGGGAGAAACAAGGCATTGTGCAGCGCAAAATCTTCGAGAATCAAGGTGCCCGCACCCCAGGTCATCCGCGTCAGCGCCAGCGCCATCTCAAAATACCCTGCTGCCGGAAAGACTGGGCGTCCCTGCACACGATGCTCCCAGAGATAGGGGAACGCTATACGGTTGACCACCGCCTGCCAGACCGGCGCCGCGAGCGCTAAACGCCGTCCTAGGAGCGGGTGCACCGTGGTGCCCAGCCTGGCCACCCGGCTGCCCTCGGCCTCGTGCCAGTATGCCTCATGCTGCCAGGGATAGCGCGGTAGTGCGAGCGGTTGTTGGCGCTGCGGGGAGAGAGCGCCCCACGCCACGGGCACACCAGCTGTATACAACGCCCCCAGGGAGCGCAGCATCTGGACGCGTTCCGCTTCCTGACGCCGCAGCGACGGCAGCACCTGCCCGCTCTGTCCAGCGGCCTGCAGGCACTCGGTGACATAGCCGGCTAGCACCGGATGCGGGCTGACTTCGACAAAGAGCCCGTAACTCTGCTCGATGAGCTGCCCCAGCGCTGGCCCGAAGCGCACCGCCTGACGCACGTTCTGCCACCAATAGGCCGCTCCCAGTTCCGGCCCGGCCACGGCGTGTCCTGTGACTGTCGAGATCATTGGCAGTGTTGCTGCCTGCGGCTGCAGGTCAGACAACGCCGCCAGAAGGTCGGTGCGCACCGGCTCCATCTGCACGCTATGGAAGGCATATTGCACCCGCAGGACGCTGTGGAACATCTGGCGCTGGGCCAGCGTCTCGGCCATGGCGTGCAGCGCCGTGGCGTCCCCGGAGAAGGTCACGGAGGTCGGGCTGTTGATGGCGGCCAGCGACACCTGCTCGGCGTATGGTGCCAGCAGCGCCACGGCCTCGTCAGGGGTGATCCCGGCCCCAAGCATGCTGCCGTGCGAGGAGGCGCGCTCCATGCAGCGCCCACGGTGGTAGATGACGTGCAGCGCCGTCGCCAGATCAAACACGCCGGCGACATACGCCGCGGCAATTTCGCCGACGCTATGCCCGACCACGGCATCCGGCTCCACCCCCCAGGAACGCCACAGAGCTGCCAGGGCTACTTGCACGGCAAAGAGGGCCGGCTGGGCGATGGCCGTCTCGTGCAGGCGGGAGTGCGCGTCCTCCGCCGTGAGTTCCGCGAGCAAGGACCACGGGGCCTGGGGTTGTAAGAGCGTGTCGCAGGTCGTGATGACCTCACGAAACACCGGCTCCTGGGCCAGCAGTTGGCGTCCCATCGCCCACCACTGCGGCCCCTGTCCACCAAAGACCCAGGCGAGACGAGGCCGTGACCCGCTGACGGCGTGGCCTACCCGCAGGTCTGGGCGCGTTTCTCCAGCGCCAAACGCCTGCAAGTGGCTCAGCAGCTCGCCAGTATTCCTGGCCACCACCGCGAGACGATGGGCGTGTTGGGTGCGCCGGCGGCTCAGGTTGTCCGCCAGCGCTGCCATGGTACAGGTCGCGCCCACGGGCCCGTGCAACCAGGTGACGTAGGTCTGCGCCAGCGCTGTCAGCGCTGCGGGACTGTGGGCCGTGAACGGGAGCAGCACCGGCAGCTCGGGTGCGTCGTCGGCAGGTGGCAGGGCCGCTGGCGGGGCGTCACTCATCACAATGTGCGCATTGGTGCCACCAAAGCCAAACGCATTCACCCCAGCGAGGCGTGGGCCACCGTCCGTTTCCGGCCAGGGTTCCAGACGCTGTGGTAGGCGTAATTTGAGCGCGGCAAAGGGAATGCGCGGATTGGGTTCGCGCAGATGCAAGTGCGGGGGAATGGCGCCATACCGCAGGGCCAGGGCCGTCTTGATGAGCCCGACAATGCCCGCGCCAGCCTCCATGTGGCCGATATTGGTCTTCACCGAGCCCATGAAGCAGACCCGGCCATCAGGACGCTGCGTCGAGAGCACCGTGCCCAGGGCCTGGGCCTCAATGGGATCCCCCACCGCCGTACCCGTGCCGTGCGCTTCCACGTACTGGACCTGGCCTGGTGCTACCCCGGCGTGCCGATAGGCCTCGCGCAGCATGGCAATCTGGGCGGTCTGACTCGGCAGGGCAATGCCGGTGGTGCGTCCATCCTGGTTGACCGCCGTGCCACGAATCAGCGCATAAATGGGGTCACCGTCCGCCAACGCCTGCGCCAGCGGTTTGAGCACGACCACCCCAACACCTTCGCTGCGCACAAAGCCGTTGCCACTGGCGTCAAAGGCTTTGCAGCGTCCGTCGGGGGACAGCATGGACGCCTGACTGAAGCCAATAAACGTCTCCGGGGCAATGATGATATTGACGCCCCCGGCGATGGCCAGGGTGCTTTCGCCGTCCCAAAGGCTGCGACAGGCCAGGTGCACCGCCACCAAGGCCGATGAACAGGCGGTATCCACTGCCAGGCTCGGTCCCTGCAGATCGAAACAGTAGGACAGACGATTGGCCGCAATGCTCAAGGCCGCTCCGGTTGGCGTGTAGGCATTGATGGCGCTGCGGTCCTCTACGGTGGATTGCAGGCCACTGTAATCATGCGCCGAAATGCCAATAAATACCCCGGTGGGTGACCCCGCCAGCTGTGTAAGCGTCTGGCCGCCATCTTCCAGCGCCTCATAGGCCACTTCGAGCAACAGGCGGTGCTGCGGGTCCATCGCCGCGGCTTCGCGTGGGGAGATGCCGAAGAAGAGCGCGTCAAACTGGTCAATGCCGTCGATAAAGCCACCCCAGCGGGCGTAGGTTTTGCCGGGAGTGCCGGGCGCTGGGTCATAAAACGTCGGAATGCTCCAACGGTCGGCTGGCACGTCGCCAATGGTGTCTACCCCGTCACACAGGAGCTGCCACAAGGCGTCTGGGCTCTGGGCGCGCCCCGGTAAACGGCAGCCGATACCAATCAGCGCAATGGGCTCGGGAGGCGCACTGGGAGCCGGGGTGGTGAGGGACGAAGACGGAGCATGTGCATCAGGGCTGGGCATGCGAACTCTCCTGTGACGGCAGCATTTGCAGGGGGGCGGGAGTCTCCCCATGTGGGAGGGGGACCACCACCAACAGCCGTGGCCTATGGTGATACGCCCAGCCCCCCAGGTATGTCAAGGCCGATCGGCGCAAAGCGCCTTGTCGCTCCGGCCCGGGCTTGCTACACTGCCGCACCATACAGGAGCCTTACTTCACGCCACAACCCTACTTGACACTCAGGAGTGCCTGCGTGTGTGATGCCCGCTCCGCCTCTTCGGCAGTCTCTGGTGCGCCTCTGGCTCGCGTGGCTCTTGAGCGGGCTGTGCCTCCTCGGGCCGGGGCGGTGTCGCGCCGATACAGCGGCACTAGATGTCCATGGCGTCAGTCCTACGCCAGTGCCCCCCTGGGACCGCTGGGCTCCAGCCCGGCTCCGGCAGCCACGCTAGAGCGTGGCGGTCCCAGGAAAAACCCTGGAGAACTGGCAGCGTATGTATGAAACAGACATCTAGCGCGAGGACATGCTGCACAGCCACACCAATGTTGGACGGTATCGCCTGCGCCTGAAAGCCACAGGATCGGTGCGGCGCAGGCCCGCCGTGGTCGCGAACAGCCAGTAGGCATCGCCACGCCGTGGGGCGCGCCTTGGGACGATACCTGGGGCGTAGCGGTGCGTCCAGCCGGGCGGCGGTAGCGATTGCGTTCCCCACCGAGGCGCTCTAGAATGCCATTGGTAGGGCATATCCGTCACGATGATAAGGTGGCCTACCCCAGCGACGCGATGCGCCGGCGGCGCGGCATCAGGAGTCCGTGTGCTGGTGGCATGTTCGCCAGTACGATTCAGGACGCGCCGGCGGCGTTTCGCAGCACTGACTACGTCCAGCTAGCCATCGAGTGCGCAGTCGGCGTGCGCTTACGGGCGGACGTGTCAGCTGCCAAGGCGCCCTACACGCGGGCTAGTATCGCCGCCTACATCGACTTTCTGGCCACGGCCTTCGAGAGGCTGGATATGCGCAGCGCTGCCGCCGGGACGGGCCCGGACGCGGCGGCGATTGCGGGCATCTGTACGAACATCTATAACGCTGGCGCCGTGCTCGGCCCGGCTGTGCGCGAGTGGCGTGGCATCGATCTGACGGCTGCACACGGTGTGATGCGCATCAATGGCCTCCAGGTTGGGGAGGGACGCGGCGGCGATGTGATGGGGCATCCACTCGCACCGCTGGTCTGGTTGGCCAACATACTGGCCGAGCGTGGGAAAGAGCTCAAAGCGGGCATGACGGTGATTACAGGTAGCATCATCCCACCCCAACCCCTCAAAGCGGGCGATACCGCGACGATTGCCATTGATGGCCTGGGCGAAGCCCAGGTGTGCGTGTCGTAGGCGTGTTCCTGGTTACCCCCTCTGTTGATGTCAAGCAGGGTGTTACAGGAAGTTGTGTAGCGCCTGGGGGTGGAGAAGCACCGCAGCACCATGGAGCAGGTTGGGCCTGCGGGCCGAGGCGCGGCGCACCGGCACCTCAGGCGCACGCGGGGCCTCATCTGGCCTTTGCACGCGTGGCAAAGAAGTAGAGCGTGGGGCGCCGCGGGTGGTGGCGCAGGCCGTGGGCCTGTCCTCTAGGCGGCGGATGGATGCGCCAGGGGCCGTGCGCCCTGTGCGACCACCACAACGCACCGTACAAGGCCGCAACGCACAGAAGGGGGTTGGTCCATGTCCACAGCACTCACCTATGGTGATTTGAGCCGTGCCGAGCAGGCGGCCTATGACGTCTGCCTCCGGCAATACCTCAAGGCCAGCGACGCCAAGGCCAGGCTGTTGGCCGACGGCACAGCGCAGCGGGCCGACACTGCCGAAGCGGCCATGAAACGGCTCAGACCGCCGTATCACCGCAACCTCTGGGCCGCCGTGCGCGTGGCATATTGCTACGCCAAGATCGGCCTCACGACCCGGCGCTACACCCAGGCGAGCACGCGCTTGGAGACGTTGATACGGACCTACGCGCAGCAGCGTGGCTGCCCGGCGTTTGTGCGGGAAAGTTTCCCGCAGTTCCCGGCTGATCTTGAGCCATGGCCCACGCTGGCCGCTGACGTCAGCACCGCTCCCACCTACCCAGCGGCGCTGCAGCAGATTATCGCGACCTTTCGTGCGGCGGCGCCGGACGAGCGCTTACGGCTGCTGCTCGGCTATGCCCAGAGCCTGCCGGCGCTGCCTGCCGAGCTGCACAACGCCCGGGACAGCATGGAACACGTCCTCGAATGCCAGGCCCCGGTGTTTCTGCTGGCCCAACTCCACGAGGGGAAGGTGCACTACTATATTGACGTGCCACAGGAAGCCCCCACCGTCCGGGGCTTTGCTGGCCTCCTGCATCAGGGCCTGCACGGCGCCACTCCGGCAGAGATTGCGGCAATGCCGCGGGACTTGGACGTGCAGCTGGACCTGCAGAAAGTCCTGTCGCCGATTCGCTTAATCGGTCTCACGGCCCTCGCCAGCCGCATGCAGCACAATGCCCGGGAATTGGCCGTAACGGTCTCGAAGCGCGACTCCTAGATGTCCATGTCGTCAGTCCTGTGCCAGGCAAGGGTGTCGCGCGGGCCTGGCCCACTCCTCCAGGCAACCCTCGGGCACAGCGCTCTGGCAGGAGCGGGCCAGGCCCGCGCAGGTGTTGGACTGGCAGCGTATGTATGCAACAGACATCTAGGTCGCTCGACCGCTGGAGAAGCCGACCCCGCCCGTACTCCAGCAGCAAGGCTCATTGTGGCCCTTGCGATAGCTGTGGCGTCAGCGGCGACCTCGCGGGCCCTGCCCGCGCGAGGGGTGGCATCGCGTCGACGTGTCCAACATGAGCATTGCTGGCGCTCCAGGCACACGCTTCCAAGACCAGCCAGACGGCCATGGAATCTAGCCGCAGGGATGTCGGACGTGATGACCACGCCTTGCCCAGCAAGACACGTGGTGACGATCGACCTGCGCGTTATTTGACTTCGACTAACTCTAGCGCCTCGCGGCTCGGCCCCTCGATCAGCACCGCACGCGTGTCCCCCAGCTGGTAGGGCTCTTCCAGGAACGTCACGCCCTCACTGCGCAGCTTGGCGACCCAGGCATCGAGATCAGTGACGCTGAGGCCGATGTGATCGTACACGTGCCCCTGCCGGGGCGCGAGCGGCTGCGCACCCTGCCGCATATACCACAAGAACGCCACATCGTCGAACACCACCGCTGCCGCTGGCGTGCGATACATGCCCTCGGGTTCGAGCGCCGGGAAGGTGCGATCGGCCCCACGCGGCACCGTGCAAGTGTCCTCCGTCAACAGGCTGCAGCTGGTACGGCCCTCAAAGATCGGCGCGTTGAGATGCTTTTGGTACCAGAGCTGGGCACAGAAGGGGTCATTCTGATACAAATGCACGTGGTTAAAACGCTCGGCGGGATGGTTGCCGGCGTATTCCACCAGGGCATTGTCGGGGCCTTGCATGTAGCCAAAGCCCCCTGCGCGGGTGGGCTGCACGCCACGGGCCTTGGCGTCGACGATCTGCGCCTGGGTCAGGCCGAGCACCCCGCCGGTGCCGGGCCAGGTATCGCTACTGACGAACACTGCCCCGCCGCCATCCCCGGTATAGAGCGGCAGCAGCGTGACATCTGGCCGGTTCAGGTACACATCGCGGCGCGCCTGGGTGTCGGGGACATGCCAGCCAAAGTGCCAGATGGCCGTCTGTGGCTCCGTGACTGGCGCCGTGTCCACCTGAGTGAACAGGATCAGCACATTGGTCGGCGACTGCAGCGCGGGCAGCCCGCCCCAGGTGGTTTGCGAGGTACTCGGGAACTGCGTGGTGTAGAAGGCAATCGCGGCCTCGGGATCGCAGGAGTTGAGATGCAGATGGTGGAAGCCTGGTGTGGCGAGCATGGCAGCGTGTCCTTTCTGAAAGGGGTGGAGCGCCTCCCTGGCGCGCTCGTGTGCGCGTCACCGAGGCCGCCACTATAGCGCTGCGGTGCCGCGCTGTCTATGGACGCGCCCGCCGGGCGGGCCCGGTGGCCCGTGCGACCACAGCCAGGCGCGGCTGGAAGCAACCCCACTGCGGCTCTGGGGCGCCACAGCCCCCGCGGCAGATGGTCACTCGCCCCATTCCAGGGTAATGTTCAAGCTCGCTGTGCCGGCGCCTTTCACCAACAGCGCCATCAGCTGGCCAGATGCCACCACCATCTCTAAACCAAATTCGATACAGGCTTTCTTGGGCTTGACGTTGTAAAGCACGGTCGTCAAGGCTGCCGCGATGCCCTCAATAGTCTCTGTCACCTGCTGAAACGACAGCAGGCGCGCCGCGTCCGCGCCGTCCCCGCCGAGTATGGTGGCTTCGACCTGCATCGTCACCCCATTGGCTAACTGCACCGGCACCAAGGCCTTGTGGGCTTCCATGGCATGTCTCCACTTCGTGCTTATGCCGCGCCAGCCCGCGCCGCCGAGAGGCGGTCGCGAGCGGCTTCGTAGACCGCGTTGGGCAGGGGTCCGTGTAACGCCGCTGCCACATTCTCGTGCAGGTGCAACGGATTGAGTGTCCCCACAATGGCGGTGTGCACATCCGGGTTGCTGAGAGTGAAGCGCAGCATAAACTCCGTGGCGGACATGCCCTCCAGCAACTCATCCAGGCGCGCCCATTCCCACAGCGTCCAGACATCCGCGGCCCCTTGCCCCGCGCCTGGGGCCCCACGGGCGACACCACCACGGATGACAATCCCAATCCCCGCCTGCGCGGCGGCGCTGATGGCGGCGGCGTGCTCCGGTTGCAGGGCCGAATAGGGGATCTGCAAGACGTCGAACACCCCCATAGCAATGTGATCAGTGATATGGGGCAGAATCGACGAACAGCCAATGAAGCGAATGGTGCCGGCGCGTTGCAGTTCCTGCAGGGTGTGCACGGCGTCCTCTTGCTCTAACAGCGCTTGCGCCGGGCTGAAGTGGAATTGCACCACGTCGAGATACTCGGTGCGCAGGCGCTGCAGACTCTGATGCACGGCGTTGATAATGTTCGTGCGGCTGTAGTCGTGGAAGCGCGGCAACGGCACGCCGAAGCGTGTACGCTCACTGGGGCTGAACTGCCGCACATCCAGCGGACAGCCGCATTTCGAGGCTAACACAAACTCCTGACGGCGGTGCGCGATGCAGCGCCCAATGTGCGCTTCGGCTTCCCCGTAATCCACCGCCACGTCGATGTAGTTAATCCCGGCATCGAGCACCGCATTAAGGATACGCTCCGGCTGCTCGGGCAGCAGGGTCCGGCCCACGCCCGCGACCATGCCGCGCAGCTCCAGGGCGCCAAAACCAAGCGTGGTGACGTGCAGGCCGGTGCGTCCAAGGACGCGCTTGGGCAGTTCTGGCATGATGCAGCTCCATTGCTCACTCGGTGTCGTCGGCGACGGTGGCGGGGGTTTCCTGCATGACTTGGGCCGCAAAGCGCATATCCACGCACTGCTCATACGACACGCTGCGCTGGATATAGCCCCCGGAGAGGCAGGCATCGCGCAGCCAGAGTAAGCCGTCGGGCTGCATCATGGGGGTGCGGTTCCACAGCTGGAGGGCCTTGTAGCGTGCCAGGGCATTGGTCAAGGTGGGGAGCGCCAGGGTGGGGAAGTAGGAGGCCACTAAGGCCGCCAATTCGGCGCTTTCATGGGTGGCGATCCACTGTTGCGTGCGGTACATGGCGCGGGTCATGCGCAACAGATTCTCGGGCTCACGCTCCAGGCAGGCTCTGGTGGTGTAGAACGCCGTATAGGCTGTGCGCCCGCGTGTGGCCGCGGCGTACCACAGGTGGGCCCCGCTCTCAATGGCCTGCTCAACAAACGGTTGAAAAGCCTGCATGACGTCAATTTCCCCAGCGCGCAAGGCCGCCAGGTTGTCCGGCATGGAACGGTCGGGAATGCGGCGCAGCTGTGCCGGGTCCAGACCGGCTACCCGCAGGTCGTGTTGTAAACAGAGCCAGGGGGTGGGGACTTCGCTGACGGTGGCGAGCTTGACGCCCAGCAGGTCGGTGAGTTGGAAGTTGGGCTTGGGCGTACGGCCGACTAAAAAGAACGGATCGCGGCGCACGACTTCGCAAAACAGCACCAGCGTGTTCTTGGGCTGTTGCTGATCGACCAGGAGCCGAATGGGACCACCCCAGGCGACATCCCCCTGACCGGAGAGCAAGCGCTGCACGGTCTGCCCCGGATCGTCGGAGTCCAGCCGTCGCACGTCGACGCCGGCCTCGTCGTAGGCATGCAGGGCAAAGGCGGCGTAAAAGGGGGTGTAAAACACCGCCCGGAAATTTTCAATGAGGGTAATGGCCATGGTGCTCTGGACTCCTAAAAATCGTGCGAGAGACCCCTCGCTTCAGCGGGGGGAGGAAAGCACGTTGCGCCGTCTGCGGCGCAAGAATACCCCGTGCTTCGACTGACCATATGTGCGACCACGTAGTATGGAAAAACTACGGTATGCCACGG
>SXND01000083.1 GCA_005777235.1 Pseudomonadota bacterium | reverse complement strand
TCTTGGGGGTGCCCCGGTCTTGGGGGTGCCCCGGTCTTGGGGATCTCCCGGTCTTGGCGGTCCCCGGTCTTGGCCTGCGCGTCGCGGGATGGTCTCTCCTCCTGTCTTGGGGGTGCTCCCCCGCGCCTTCAGGCGCCGAACTCTGTATTCGACGACTCCGCATCATCCGGCACCATCAGCAGCGGGCTTTTACGACCGGGAGACGTCGGGCACCTCGGATCCCGACACTCGACGTCCACCAGTCGTCAAGCATCCACCTACGGCCTGGCTTTATGCTGTGGAGTCATGAAGTACTGTCCTATGATGCAGAATGCGACAGGAGGTTGTCAAGCCCAATGTTTTACCAGGCTAGACGACACCCGTGCAGGCGTGCCGCACTGCGGATCTCCCTGCTCTTGTCATCAAGCATCACTCAACGCCTATGCTTTGTGACAGTATGTCGTCGAGCATCGCTCTTGCGGCACGATGACGACCGACCGTCGTCAGGTACCACTCAACACCATGCTTTGTGATAGTATGTCGTCGAGCACGTCTATCCGCGGGTTTTTCTGACATCATGTCGTCAAGCATCAGCTAGAGACGACTGTCCCTACGAGTAGTCGTCAAGAGTTACCAGACGGCGTGCTTGACGACTAATTGGCATCAAGTGCCCTACAGCACGGTGCAAAACGACTGGGCACACAGGCCATCGCTCTGCCCGCCTTCACTCCACATCAGGAATCCGTCTCACCTGTTCCAGCCAGACGGTGGCCTCGGCATCGCTGGGAGCACGGTAGTCGCCACGCGGCGACAGCGAGCCGCCGGAGCCGCCTTTGGGGGCATTGGGCACACAGGTGCGCTTGAACTGGCTGGTCTGAAAGAAGCGCCAGGCGAATACGCTGAGCCAGTGTTTGATGGCGCCAATGCTGTACTCGTGTTGGCGCTCGGCGGGGATGGCCGGCCAGTGGCCCGTAGTGCGGTCGCTCCAGGCGCAGTAGGCCAGGAAGGCAATTTTCGGTGGGGCATAGCCCAGACGGGTGGTGTAATACACAAAAAAGTCGTGCAACTCATAGGGCCCAATGACTTCTTCGGTTTTTTGACTCGGCTCATCGCCGCTGCCGTCGCCGGGCACTAGCTCCGGGCTGACTTCCGTGGCGACAATATCGCGCAGGACCACACTGGCTGCGGCGCCGAGTTGCTCGGTGTCGGCGGCCCAGCGGATGAGGAATTGGATGAGCGTTTTGGGCACGCTGGCGTTGACGTTGTAGTGCGACATGTGGTCCCCGACGCCGTAGGTGCACCAGCCGAGGGCCAATTCACTCAGGTCGCCGGTGCCGAGCACCAGGGCGTTGTGGTAATTGGCCAGGCGAAACAGGTGGCTCGTTCTCTCGCCGGCCTGGACGTTCTCGAAGGTCACGTCATAGAGGCGCTCGCCATGGGCATAGGGGTGATCGAGGTCGCGCAGCATCTGCTCACAACTCGGGCGGATGTCGATCTCATGCGCTGTGCAGCCTACCGCGGCCATGAGGGCGCGGGCATTGGTGAGGGTGCGGGTACTGGTGGCAAAGCCGGGCATGGTGTAGGCATAGATGTTGGTGCGCGGATGCTGCAACAGGTCCATGGCGCGGGCCGCGACAATGAGCGCCTGGGTGGAATCCAGCCCACCGGAAATGCCCACGACGACCTTGTGAATACCCGTGCTGGTGAGGCGTTTCACCAGGCCCTGGACCTGGATGTTATACGCTTCATAGCAGCGACGATCGCGGAGCGCCGGGTTGCTGGGCACAAAGGGGAAGCGGTCGTATTGGCGCCGGCACAGCAGCCGTCCGGGGCGTGGCGGGTCGAGCGTGAACGACACGTGACGAAACTGCCGTAGCGTTTCTCGCTGCTGTTGCATGCTGTGCCCGAAGCTGGTCTGGCGCATGCGTTCTTGTGACAGGCGTTGCAGGTCAATGTCGGCCAGGGTGAGCTGTGAGGTGTAGCGGAAGCGCTCGGACTCTGCCAGCAGCGTGCCGTTTTCGTAGATCATGGCATGGCCGTCCCAGGCCAGGTCTGTGGTCGATACGCCTGTGCCGGAGGCGCTGTATAGATACGCCGCCAGGCAGCGCGCTGACTGATTCGACACCAGGCTATGGCGATACTCGTCCTTGCCAATGGTGATGTTGGACGCCGATAGATTGAGTAAGATGGTGGCGCCGGCCAGGGCAGCATAGGATGACGGCGGGATGGGCACCCACAGATCCTCGCAAATCTCGGCAAAGAAGGTGACACGCTCGTCAGGGCCGGCACGGAACAGCAGACGCTCACCAAAGGGAATATCGGCCTGGCCACAGAGCGTGAGGCGGTCACGCACGGCGGCGGCAGCGGGCGCGAACTGCCGCAGTTCGTAGAACTCGCGGTAATTGGGTGGAAAGGTTTTCGGCACCACGCCCAGGATGCGACCGCCATACAGCACAATGGCGCAGTTAAACAGCAGGTGATCGACTTGCACTGGGGCGCCGACCACGGTGACGACTGGCAGGGTGGCCGAGGCCTGCTGCACGGTGCGCAAGGCGTCCAGAACGCTGTCGAGTAAGGCTTGCTGGTGAAACAGATCATCGCAGGTATAAGCCGAGAGGCCGAGTTCGGGGAAGAGTACCAGGCCAGCCTGCTGGTGCGCCGCTTGGGTCATCAACTCGATGGTGCGCGCCGCGTTAAAGGCCGGGTCCGCCACCAGCACTTCAGGGATACCCACGGCGACACGGAAAAAGCCGTGACTATAGATGTTAAAAAACTCGGTTGCGGTGTGCACGGGCGTTGCCCCTTCTGCCGGAGTCCCCATTTGTGTACTTTAGACACGAAGTAAAACATACAACGCAGCGCCCATAGTGTCAACCCGTGGGAGCTTGGCTCACGGAGTCAGACGGCTGACGACGAGCGTGACCCCTTGCATGGGTGCCACCGCGGGGCTTGGCGCTACCGTCGACGGCCCCAGGAACCACCCGGCGAGAAAGGGCATGGCGCTTGCTTCTGCCAGGCGCTTGTCGCCGAAGTAGTGCTGCAAGAGGACTTCCTGGAGAGAGGCCACACGGGTGCCCGTCGCGGCGGGACGGAGTTTGAGGAGCACACGCCAGGCCAACTCCTGGGCACTGTCGGCGTGATGCAGGGCGGGGTAGATCTCGTCCGACAGTACCTCACCGGGCGCGATCAGTCCCAGCGTGAAAAGCTTGCCCTGCGACACCACTATGGCGCCGTGTAGTGCTGCGGTACCACGGTTGCTCACCTGCACGGTGAGACCGCCGGCATGGCGCTGGGCGGCGATGCGGAGCGGGGTCGGCACCATACTCTCAGTGCTGAACACCCGCAGGGCCCACGGCGCCAGGACAATGTTGTCCAGGGTGAAGCCCGGCGCCAGGTGGGCCTCCAGGTGCTGGCCCGCCTGGCCCACACCACGGGTAAAGGTATGCCGCAGGATGGTGTCCGGTGGCTGCATGGGCAAGGCGAATTGTCCCCCGCGCACGGAAAACACGCCGAGGTGCCCGGACATATGGGTGTAGTCAGTCTCCGGCAGGACTTCCAGAATGGTGCCGTCAAAGAACAAGGCCTCCTGCTGTAGGCCCTGTTCCAGCCAGGGACCAACGGCATACACGCTTAGGGCCACAATGAGCAGCGCCACGCCGCCCCAATAGCGCCAGACGCGGGCCGGGTGGCGACTCATGCGCCAGAATAGCAGGGCAAGCAGGCTGCAGTAGGCCAGGACATAGCCGCCGAGCTTAAGGTGCGAGGGCAACGCCAGTACGGGACGCCCGAGCAGCTTGACAATCGGGTGGCTGTCGTCGAGCATGCCAAGTTCGGCAAACATGCGGCCAAAATCTACCGCATCCGGGGTGCTGAGGATTGTCCGCCAGAGGGCCGCGCGTCCTGGCCAGGCGGCAAAGGGGGGCGTGGCATAATCAACCCCTAGAAACAGCACACGCCCGGTGCCAAAACGTCGTTGCGCTAGCAGGGGCGCCTCGGGTGTGCCAAGGAGGATCTCACCGTGGGTCAGACGCGCGCGTGCCATGCTGATGGGCGTCTCAGGGAAGGGGGCGTCGTAGGCCGCGGCGAGGGCTGGTAAGCCTGCGACCTGCTGCACGCCCGTGACCTCGACGGGTAACAAGGCCCGCATGCGGGGTTCCATGAGGAGGGTGTACTGCGCGTCAGCGGCGACGAGTAGGGTGCCGCCGTTGGCCAGCCAGGCACACAGGGCAGTGTGCTGCGCCTCGCTCAGGGCTTGCAGCGACAGCCCCTTGACGACGACGGTGGTGATGCTGTCGTAGGCACTCCAGTGCGGTGGCATATCTGCGGGTGGGAGATAGACAACTCGGGTGGCCGTCTGGCGAAAGACCGTGGCCAGAAAATCGAGGCTGACATCCTGCGTGAGACCGACAATCACCTGTTCGGCATGGAGAGCCTCACGCAAGTCCAGACGTTGGGTAGCTAACACCTGCGCCCCGGCATGGAGGCTGACGTCGACTAGATCGGCGATGCTGGTGATCGGCACCGCGAAGGTGAGGCGCTTGCGCGCCCCAGACGGCAGGTCAATGGCTCGGGACAAGGTCATGCTATGCAAATCGCCACGTGCCTCGCTGCCGAGCCAGGTGCGGATGCCCAGCGTCCCCATCACAGGTGCCCCGGTGTTGTGCACCTGGACGGTGACGACATTCCACTTGCCCAGCCGCAGCGTTCCTTGGAGGCCGAGGCGGGCTTCCATCGTGATCTGCGCCAGCGCCTGCCCAGGGAAACCCGCGAGCCACAGGGCCAGGAGGCCCATGAGTATCACGGAGCGGTACACGCACCCTCCGAGGCGGATGACACCAGCCGGGCGTATTTGGCCATCACCCCCCAGGTATACCGAGGCGCGGGCTGCTGCCACTGCTGCCGACGGGCCTGCAACTCCTGCTCCGTGACGTCCATCGCAATGCGTCGGGTCGGCACATCGAGTGTGATCATATCGCCCTCGTGCACCAGGGCAATGGGGCCGCCCACGAAGGCTTCCGGGGCCATGTGCCCGACGATGAAGCCGTGTGACGCCCCGGAGAAGCGCCCATCGGTAATCAGCGCCACGGTATCAGACAGGCCAGCGCCCACCAGAGCCCCCGTGACCCCGAGCATCTCGCGCATGCCCGGCCCACCCTGTGGCCCTTCGTAGCGGATGACAATGACGTCGTTCTTGTTGATCTGGCCATGCTGGACCGCGGCGAAGGCGTCCTCTTCGCAAGCAAACACCCGCGCTGGCCCGCAGTGCGAGGTTTTGGCATAGCCCGAGACTTTGAGCACGCAGCCGTCCGGTGCCAGGTTGCCGCGGAGGATCACCAGGCCCCCGGTGGTTTTGAGCGGGTTGGCCAGAGGCCGCACCACTTCCTGGGCCGGCGTTTCCTGGGCCGCATTGGCCTCTACGGCCATGGTCCGACCCGTGACGGTCAGCGCGTCACCGTGCAGCAAGCCAGCTTGCAACAGACGCTGTGCCACCACGGCAGTGCCACCGGCTTTGTACATATCGTAGGCCATAAACCGTCCGCTCGGTTTGAGGTCGGCCAGCAGGGGCGTATGGGCACTGATGTGGTCAAAATCGTCGATACTGAGTGGCACCCCCGCCTCACGCGCTACGGCGAGCAGGTGCAGCACGGCGTTGGTTGAACCGCCCGTGGCCATCACTGAGGTAATGGCGTTTTCCATGGACTGGCGCGTGATGATCTGGCGTGGGCGGAGGTCGCGACGCAGCAAGTCCATCACCAAGCGACCGCACTCGTACGCCACCTCGTTTTTCTTCGGATCAATGGCCGGCACGCCGGCGCTACCCATGGGGGAAATACCGAGCATTTCAAAGGCAATCGCCATCGTATTGGCGGTAAATTGTCCACCGCAGGCTCCGGCGCCAGGGCAGGCATGGCTCTCCAGATCGTCAAGTTCCGCGGCGGTCATGGTGCCTGCTGCAAAAGCCCCCACGCCCTCAAACACGTCCTGGATGGTGACGTCTTTACCCTGAAAGCGTCCGGGCATAATCGAGCCGCCGTACAGCATTAGGGAGGGCAAGTTAAGACGCGCCAGGCCCATCACCGAGGCCGGGATGGTTTTATCGCAGCCGGAAATCGCCACCACGGCGTCGAAGAGATGACCGCGGGCCACCAGCTCAATCGAATCGGCAATCAGTTCGCGGCTAATCAAGGAGGCTTTCATGCCCTCGGTGCCCATGGACACGCCATCGGAGACCGCGATGGTGTTGTACTCAATCGGCGTGCCGCCAGCGGCGCGGATGCCGGCCTTGACATGCTGGGCCAGATCGCGGGCGCTGAGCGTGCAGGGCATCACTTCAATCCAGGAATGCGCCACGCCGACTAGGGGTCGGGCCAGGTCTTCGTTGGTAAAGCCGACGGCTTTGAGCATGGCCCGGGCGGGCGCCCGGTCAGGGCCGTCGGTGATGCGGTAACTCTCGCGTTTTAGCGGATCGCTCATACGTCACGTCCTCCTGTGGGAAAAATATGTCAGTACTACGGCTCGGGCCGGCGCCGTGTGCTACTATCTGCGCACGCCTTTAGCGCATGAAAGGGAAGCTATGCTGCTCGCTCCAGGTTGTGTCTTGCGTCTCCGCTGGCTCTGGGGTGTCCTCCTCAGCGTGAGCCTGTGTGGCTGTGGCACAGCCTATCACTTTCGTTATCAGTACACCATGCTGCCTACCGCAGGGGGCAGCAGCGACGGCATCGAGGATGCTCGGGTGCGCATGCGTGTCACCCCCACGAGTGAAGTCGGCGTCTTGCAGCTCTCGGTCATGAATATCGGCACCCAACCGGTGACCATTGTCTGGGCGCGCACGCGCTATATTGATCCGCTAGGCCAGACCCGTCCGGTGCTTGATGCCAGTGCCACGGGTTGGTTTAGCACACCGGAATGGCCGGCGGAAGGCACCCGCATTGTGCCCAGCGAAGCGTTTCAGGGCCGCGTCCGCCCCGGTGGCTTCCGCACCGCACGCCAGCCGAGGCTCTCGCCGTATGCCGGGCAGCCGGATATACGACTGCCCCCTGATCCGGCGTATCAGCCTTCTGGACGGCCAGTAGAGCGTGTGTCGCTCAACCCGTTGACCGTGTCGCGCTCCACCGGCGGGGAAGTGGCGACCTCGACCGCTCCGCAACCTCTCCTGCCCACGAGTGGCAACACTCCAACGCTGGGGCAGGCCTACAAGGGCCGAGAATTTCGCTTCATTTTGACGCTGCTCACCGAGTCTGGCCTGACGCCGTATACGTTGACGTTTCGGATCACGGATGTCGACGTGCAAGACGGCCAAGCATCGGGGAGCTAGATGTCTGTTTCATCAATACGCTGCCAGTTCTCCAGGGTGTTTCCTGGGACCGCCACGCTCCAGCGTGGCTTCCGGAGCCGGGCTGGAGCCCGGCGGTCCCAGGGGGGCACTGGCGTAGGACTTACGACATGGATATCTAGCCACAATTACGCCCCCTGTGTGGCCGCCGGAATCGCCTCACGCAGGATGTCGACAATGCGGTCAATCTGCTCTGCCGTGGTGACCAGCGGTGGCGCCAGACAGATGACCTCGCCGCGCGCCCGCGTATACAGCCCACGGGCATTCATCTCGCGCTGGATCTGCGCCCCCATCTTGGCGGTCGTGGGAAACGCTTGCTTGGTGGCTTTATCTGCCACCAGCTCCACTGCCGCCATCATGCCGAGCCCGCGCACTTCGCCCACTGCCGGCAGATCATCCAGCGTATGCAGTCCCTCCAGCAGCCGATTACCCATCTCCGCCGCCCGCTGCACTAGCCCTTCGCCCTCAATAATGTCGAGATTGGCCAGCGCCACCGCACAACAGGTGGGATGCCCGGAATAGGTGTAGGCATGCATCCAGCGCTGGTCCGGCGGCGTGTTGTCCATGGCCGCTTTGATCGTGTCGGACACGCCAATACCGCCCATGGGGATATAGCCGCTGGTAATGCCCTTGGCAAACTGCATGATGTCCGGCTCAACGCCCCAGTGTTCGAGGCCAAACCAGGTGCCGGTGCGCCCAAAGCCGGTGATCACCTCATCGCTGATGAACAGCACGTCATATTGATCGCAGATCGCGCGGATACGCGGAAAATAGTCATCCTGCGGTACGATAACGCCGCCAGCCCCCTGTATCGGCTCGGCAATGAACGCCGCCACGGTGTCCGGGCCTTCTTGCAAAATGGCCTCTTCGAGCAAATTTGCCGCCGCCACGCCCTGGCTGGTGTGCGCATCGCCGCCGTTGAAGCGATACGGATACGGGGAGGCAATATGCACAAAGCCGGGCACACGCGGCTCAAACATCTTCCAGTACTCGGGGATGCCCGTGGCGCTCATGGCCGCCATGGTGACGCCGTGATACCCCAGCATGCGCGAGATGATCTTGATTTTGTCCGGCTTGCCCTGCGTTTTCCAGTAGAAGCGGGCCGTCTTAAAAGAGCTCTCGGTGGATTCCGCCCCGCCGCTGGTGAAGAAAAAGGTGTTGATGGACGGGTAGACCAGACCGCTCAACCGTTCCGCCAGCGCAATGGCCGGCAGGTTGGAGGCGCCGATGTAGGAGGAGCAATACGCCAGGGTATCCATCTGCTGCATGGCCGCGGCGCCGAGTTCGCGCCGGCCATGGCCGATATTGACGTTCCACAAGCCGCCGAGACCGTCAATGACCTCGACGCCGTTGAGGTCTTTGAGCATGGCCCCATGGCCTTCGACCCAGATGCGGGGCTCTTGATGGTCCGTGGGATGAGACAGGGGATGGATGAGATGAGCCAAATCTGCTTGCGTTCTCTCTGCCGCGTTTGGCAGTGCCATGGAGCGCTCCTCTGTGGTAGCTGGTGGACATCAGCGCCGGGGTCTACAACGTGCCGCAGGCGCTCTATTCTCTACAGGAGCCCGGTGGGGATGTCAAGCCGGGGCGGCTATGGGGAGTGGGCTATGTTTACGCTAGAGGTGGCATGAGCCTGGGAGCGCGGCCATCTTGGCCGCTTCCCGAGCGGGCGAGACGCCCGCGCTCCCAGGGATGGGGCGCGGGGTGCGCCACAATAGCCCACTACCCGGCTATGCGTGCTCGGCGGCTTTGACGGCATCGGCCACGGCCAGGAGTTGGGCCAGCGGCAGCACAAACCCGGGCAGCAGGGGCGTGGTGTAGGTGTCCTGCTCGTTGATGATGATCTCCGTTACCGGCTCCGTCCCACCCCGCACGACCGTCATGCGAGGCCGAAAGCGGTCAATAATCCAGTATTCCAGAACACCAGCCTGCAAGTATTCGTCACGCTTGGTGACATAATCGCGCTGAAAGTCGCGCTTACTGGCCGACACAAACTCGATCACGATAGTGGGTTGGTCGCGGCGGGTGTTCGGGATGCCCCCGAATCCTGTCCAGATCACACGATCAGCTCGGCGGCGACTATCGAGATCGAGGATGCGGTGTTCAGGCAAGGTGAGGTCGAGGGCTGCTCCCTGGGGATGATGGTTTTGGTAAGATTGTAACAGATAACCTAAGCGATCGTTTGGTCGACGTTCTCCGGGGTCAGGGGGTGGTGCGACAACAAGGACTCCATGCACAAGTTCGTAATTGTAAAACTCGTCACATGCCTCGACGGCGTCGAATTCCTCCGGCGACAGCAGGATACCAGCCAATTCTGGCGTGAGTTTCAGTATGACGGGTGCTGCAACAACGCTCATAGTGCCTCTCCGAGACGGCGGTTCATACGGGTGCCTGGCAGAGCATAACCAGGCCCACGGCACGTTGCAAGAGCCAGGCATCTGTGGAGTACTCCTGTCTTGACAAACCCCGGTGGGCATTAGACAATCGGGCAAACAGGTCTCAGGCAGCGCATACAGTCGATCCGTCTGGGCTCGGTACGGAGGCAAGCATGACCCGACGCAAGGTCTTCATCAGTTACAGCCGCAAGGATGCCGCGAGCCTGCAGGCGGTGCTCCCGGCGCTCCAGGCCGTCCCGCGCATCAGGGAACGTCTGTGGTACGATACCCAGGACATCGACATCGGCGAGAAGTTCCACCCGGATATCCTGGCGGCTCTGGACACCACCTGTATCGGCATTGTGCTCATCAGCAACCACTTCTTCACCTCACGCTATATCCAACAGCATGAACTGCCGTATCTGCTACGCCAGGCTGAGCACCACGCGCTCAAACTGGGCCTCCTGTATCTGACCCCGGTATCGCACGAAGCCTTACAGGTCACCATCGACCGCGACAGTCCGCAGCAACATTGCATTGACCTGAGTGGCTACGCGTCAATCAATGCCCCCAACGAGTCCTTGGATAGATGCACGCCAGCCCAGCAGAGTACGTTCTATGTCAAACTTGCCGATTGGGTCGGACAGCAGCTCACTGCCAGCGCGGCCCGCCCCGCGGCGCCGTCCCGTCCTGCGGGAGAACGCTTTGAGCTGGCCATCACCCTGCGGGAGCAGCGCGGGCAGTGGGAGCACCGCTTTTCTCTGCCACAAGACCCGGATTTTATCCGCCCAGCGTTGCGCTGTCCCAGCCCCGAGCTGCTGTTTGGCTCTCCTCCAGACCTGATCGAGGGCGAAGACCTCTTCGATCTCCTCTTCGGCAGTGACGTACCGACTAGCCAGGCCATCATGGGTGCCACCTTTGGTGGGCGGCCCAGTGCAGGTCCTACCAGCCACAAGCTCCGGGTGCACCTGCGGACCGACGATGCGCGCCTCTGCGCCCTACCTTGGAACAAGATCTCCTATAAGGGCACGCGCCTGGCCGAGGGTGGGTGGACCGTGGAGTTGCACGCGGCGGACGAGCGCGGGTTCCCAGCTTTGTCGCCGCACATATGTTTTTTCCCTGGCAAAGTCGTGCTCGGCAGCGCCCACGATGCCGGGCCGCAAGCCGCAGCGCATAGCCGTGATCTGCAGGGCTTTTTTCAGCGTGCCTGGCCGCGGTCCCAGGCGCCAGTGCTGGCTCGCACGCCGGAAGAGCTACACAGCGCCCTGGGCACAGGCTCGCCCCGGCTGTTCTATTATTACGGCCCGGCCTCACGGGACGGCCTGCTGTTGGATGGCAGTACGGGCTGTGTCCCCTGGTCAGCACTGGCGGATGTGCTGCAGCGGGCCCGTTCGGTCTCCGTGGTCCTGTTGAATCTGCTGGGGGAAACCAGCCTGGAGGCCATCGCGCCGGCACAGCAGCTCCTGGTCGGGGCAAAAGCCGTGCTGCTGCAGTACAATCCGCGCGCCAATGCGCCCCAGGCGGCGCGGGCAGCGCGGGACTGGTTGCAGCACGTGTTTGCGGCCAGTACGCGGCTCGATCCTGTGCTGGCTCTACACCAGCACGGATATGGGCAACTGGCCGCCTGGACTGCCTATTCGTCCTGGCAGACCATCGCACCACGCTGGCTGGACATGCCGGATCTGATCAATCTGCTGCTGGATCGCTGGAAGCAGCGCGCCGCCGTTTTACAGGCCAAAGAGGATTTTGCGACCTATAAAACGCGCCGCATCTATCACGCCGTGGCGCTGGGCACCGCAGGCTGCCGCGTTGCCGAGTTCCCGGAAACGGCCAGCCAGCATCTCCGGCACACCCAGCGCGAGCGCGAGGTCATCATCTATCACAAGTTCACCATCCCCGCTCCGCTGCATCAGCTTGATGATTTGGTCCGGCAGCAGCTACGCCTCAGCCCGCGCCAGACCGTGCTCGAAGCCTTGCTACCGTCAGAGTACCGCAGTGGCCATGAGGCCTGGTTCCTGGTGCTGGGCTGGATCATCCAGACGCCGTGGCGCACGACGGCGGACACCGTGACACTGCTGCGGATTATTGCCGAGTGGTGCCGCGCGCACTTGCTCCAAGAGCTGCTCAGCAAGGGCCAGGAAGTCAACGTGCGGGTGCTGTCAGTGGTGGCGGTGGAAACCCCTACGGAGGAGGACGCCATGGGCCTCGTAGAGGCGATTGCTGACCTCATGGACGAGTGCAACGATGACGCCACGTTTCATTGGGGGGATCTCGAACAGCTCGCCGGGGTGCACCGTCAGGATCTCGTCAAGTATTTCCAAGATCATGAACTCTGCAACTGCGATGACCGCGACCGGGGCACGTTCCCGGCGCTCCTGCTCGCTGGACGCCGCGACATGCCGTTCGATGAAGCGGTGGCCACGCTGCGCCGCGGCACGCCTGATAACTGGGGGAATCTGTTCGTGGAGTTGAGCACCATGCGCGACGCTGGAGAATGGCCACCGACGGCGTCTACGCCCGATTTCTGGGAGGTGCGTGATGGACGCTGATGACCTGCCATTTGTGCTGATCGCACGCCCGCCGGCGGACCCAACGCAACATCGCCACCTGGGACCACAGCAACTGCTGGCGCAGCGCCGCCTGCCGGAGTTTTTAGCCAGCCATCAGCACGCCGCGCTGCGTTACCAGCCCTCGGAGGCGCTGCTGCTAGCCATCAATATGGCTTTGCACACGGGAAGCCCCCTGCTGCTCACCGGCGAGTCCGGCACCGGCAAGACGCAGACGGCGGATTTTGTCGGGGCGTACTTTGGCATTCCGGTCTACAAGTTTCTGGTGAAATCCACCTCCACGGCCCAGGATCTGCTATACGAGTTTGATGCTGTGGGCTATCTGCACTGGGCCCAGGCCGCCAGGCATCAATCTACCCCGGCACTCTCGCCTGACGCGATCACAGAGGAGACGCAGGCCGTGCGCCAGGGCTTTCTCCATAAGCGCGCCCTGTGGGAAGCCTACGGCACGGCGGGCGATGCGGTGGTGCTGATCGACGAGATCGATAAAGCACCGCGCGATTTCCCGAACGATCTGCTACATGAGCTGGACCAGCACAGCTTCCCGCATCCCTTTGCGCCGCGTCAGATGGTACGACCGCGCTCCGGTCGCCCTCCTATCGTGATCATCACCAGCAACGAGGAGCGCCGTTTACCAGACGCGTTTTTACGCCGCTGCATCTTCCACCGCATTGAGCTCACCGCAGACCTGGTCGCCGCCGCGGTGGAGAGCATGGCGCGCGCTGGCACTGGGGACGGGGAGACGGGCCAGGCGGCCTTTCCCAACCTCACCCCGGAGGCGCGACAGGCCGCGCGGACGCGTTTCTGGGAAATCCGCGATCTCCCAGGCATTGATAAAAAACCCTCAACTGCCGAGCTGCTCACCTGGCTGTGTGTCCTCAGTGCCCTGCGTATCACGGCGGAGCGGCTCATGCAGGGCAGTCTGCGGGAGTTACCCGGCATCGCAGTGCTGATCAAGGACTACGGCGACTTACAGCGCCTGGGGTAGAGGTCCTGTGATCCCTGGGGGCGCCACGCTCCAGCCCGGCGCCGGAAGCCACGCTGGAGCGTGGCGCTCCCAGGGCAAGGCAAGGGGAGGGGCATGCCCAACACCACATCACATCAACTGGCCGAACTCAGCGACTTTCTGGCCGCCCTACGCCTGAGCGGCGTGCCGGTGGGTCCAGGCGAGCTCGCCCGCCTGCAGCACCTGTTTGCCCGGCAGCCACACCTGCAACGCCAGGATCTGCACCACCTGCTCAGTGCCCTGCTCGTGAAAACCCCAGCCCAGCACGACGTCTTTGCGGCCCTGTTCGCCGACTGGTGCCCGGACCACGAGGCCGACTGGCCCGCCGAGAGCGTGTCAACTACCCCAACACACGCCGTCCAGCAGACACTGCCTGTCCCCCCGGCGCCTGACGTGCTAGCCCCGCCCTCCGACCCTCCCACGCCACGCCGCGGCGCGGGCTGGGCGCTGCTCCTGCTGGGCGCTGTGCTACTCTGGCCGCGCAGCATGAGCGAGATGGGGCTACCCAGGACGCCGGATGGCCCGGTGCCGCATCGTTTCACCGCCACGGCAGACGCCACCACGCCAGTAGAGCAGGTGTGGTTCTGGCGTGCAGAGGTCAAACCCCAGCCCATCCACGTACCCCGGCGCCTTGGGGCCCTGGCACTGGCGCTGCTCGGGCTGGCTGGTCTGACCCTGGCCGTGGTGCTCTGGTGGCGCTATCGCCGGGACTATCGCCCCATTGTCGCGCCACCACGGCGCTATGTCGGGGCCCGCTGGCAGCCACTACCGCCACCGGCGCGGGACGACAGTGCTTTGCTGGCGGCACGCGAACGGCGCCAACTGGTGTGGCAGATCGAGCAATTCGTCGCGGAGGAGACTACCCATCGGCTCGATCTGCCGCAGACGGTCAACGCCACGGCCCGTGCCGGTGGTTTTGTACACTTGCACTTCCAACCTACCGTGTACGAACGCGACGTCTGGTTCTGGCTCGATCGCCAGCTACAACGCTCCACGCCGCGCACCGCCGTACAGCAACTCCTGACTACCCTGGCGGCTGCAGGTCTGCAAGCGCGTCAGGGATTGTTCACCGATGTGCCGGACCGCCTGGACTGGCCAGAGCAGCCGGGCTACCAGCCAGGGCACGAAGAGGGCGCCGGGCGCCAGGCCCTGGTGGTGATTTGCACTGATGGTGTGGGGCTGGAGCAGCGCCTGACACTGCAGCGCTCCCGGCGGGACACCGAGCGCCTCTTGCGCAGCCTGCAACGCTGGCCACGGCTGTGCTTTGTGGATTGTGGCACGCCTGGGGGACGCCTGGCCGCAGTGCTGGAGCCCTATGGCCTGGACACCATTACCCTGGAGGACTTGCCCGCCTGGCTGGGTGGCGTGGTGCGACCGGCACCGGAAGACAGCGCGCCTGACCCGGGGCTGTATGGCGCCGCGCGGCTCTGGGCTGCCGCCGTGGCGCTCGGGGGGGCGCAGGCCGACACCGCCAGTACGCAGAGTCTGCGCGTGGCCCTCAACCTCGACGTCAGCCCATGGGCCGTGGATCAGGTGTTGGACCTGGCGCAGCAGCCAGGGGAGCGTCAACGCCTGATCACCTGGCTGCTGCACCGCGACCCGCTCGACGATGGGGGGAAGCTACAGCCGCAGAGTCTGGCGCAGCAGGCCCTCGACTGGTGGCAGCAGCGTTACCTGGAGGCGGCGCAGCGCCTGCGGGCGCAGGAAAACCCGCTCCTGCCCTGGGAGCACTCCCTGGCGCACCAGCGCTGGCAGATGGAGCTGGCCGTGCTGCGGCTGTATCGCGACCCCGAGGGCGCCGCGCAGCAACTGGCGCATCTGGCTGACGAGACACTGCGCACGGACGTCCAGCAACGCCTGGCTGAGTACGCCGATGAGGCGCAGCGGCAACAGGCTGGCCGGCAGACCCCGCCCATGATCTACCTCCCCTGGCACTGGCGCGATCTTACCCCGGTGACACAGCACCGTCTGCGCCAGCTTGGTTTTGCCACCCCACTCTACCCCGAGCCTACGCCCCCGCCGTTAAAAGACGCGCCGCGCCTGGTGCTGGCCTGTACCATCTTGCTCGCCCTGGCTCTGAGCGCCGGCGCCGCCGCGGTGCAGCGCTGGCTGGCCCCCGACCCACCGCGTTTCCTGTGCCCCGACACACCGTGCACCCACCCGGCCATGCTGGCGCAGACCGTGCAACAGCGCCAACAGACAGCGCGTGGCACGTATCAGGTGACGCTGGGTAGCGCCCGCGACTCCCAGATTACCTGGCTGCCCGCGGTGCCGGCCGGGGCGCAGCTCCCGGTGACCTGGACCTGGCACCAGGAGTTCAATGCTATCAGCCTGCCAGGCAGCCGTAGTGTGGTGCTGCGCGCCGGGCGTCTGGCGCAACCCATCCGCGCCTGTAGCGCGGACTGGCCGCTGCGTGCGCTGGTGATCCTGGCCATGCCGGGAGCCGAGGAGCAACCTGCTGTGCGGCAACTGGCCATGCACCTGCTGGATAAGGGCAGCGCTGATCAGGTGTGGCTGGGTGAGGACTGGGCCCAGCACCTGGACGCCTGGCTCGGGCCCAGTCCAACGCTCAATCGCCACACGCAGATCCTGGTGCTGCTGCCGGATGCCGCTGAGGCCGAGCCTGCCGCCGCCCGCCTGGCCACCCACACCGGGCCGTGGGCCGTGGCCACCAGCGCGGATGTCGCCGGGCTGGCGCGGGAGCTGGCCTTTGCTGGGAAGAAGGGCGTCGAGGCCGTGTCGCCCCGCCTACAGGTGCAGCGTCAGCAGGGCCAGGTGTGGCTCACTGGCGGACCGCAGCAGCAGCCCGGCCCGGACGGTCTGGTGTGGGTGCAGGTGTGCCCTGGGACGTTCACCATGGGGACCATCGACAAGGGTGAAGACGCTATGGCGTATGATGATAAAATACTGCCTGAGCAGAAGCCGCGTATCGTGGTGCTCTCCGCCTTGCAGATGGCGCAGACGGAAACAACGCAGCAGCAGGCGGGGCAGAGGGGGAACCTGCCGGCAGTCAACGTGGACTGGGCACAAGCGCGAGCGGTGTGTCAACAACTCGGCGGTGATCTGCCGACCGAAGCACAGTGGGAGTACGCGGCGCGTGCGGGTAGTTGCTTCCCGTGGTCGTTTGGCGCGGATGCTGCGCGCCTAGGCGACTATGCCTGGTTTGCGGAGAACGCCAAAGGAGCGCAAGCGGTGCGGCAGAAGCAGCCGAACCCTCTCGGGCTGTATGATATGCACGGCAATGTCTGGGAGTGGACGCGGGACTGGTATAACGACTATGGTGCCGGGGTGTGGGTTGATCCCTTGGGGCCTGCTGATGGGACGTGCTATGCCTTCAAGGATCGTTCTTGTCGGGTGATTCGTGGCGGCTCGTTCTTCAATCCGCCCGTGAACCTGCGCTCCGCGTTCCGGGCCAACGACCCTCCCGAGTTCCAGCACGTCCTCCTCGGGTTCCGGTGTGTCCGTGTCCCGCCCCAGCCTTGACCCATTGATTTTATTGATCCTTTGCTTTCTCCTGCGCGCAGCGCGGACCGTACAAATTGTTTATTTGTGTATTTGTCTGTCCTTTTGTGCTACAAAGCCTGTCTCTTTGTCCTTTTGTCTATCCTTGTGTCCATTGGTGCTGCACATTAGACATTATCGGGCATAAGAAACGTGATGCTTGCCGACACTCCTCCCCCCAGCGGGGGGAAGTTGGGAGGGGGGCACAGGGCGGCCAGGCGTTCCCCGTCTCCTCACCCCCCGTCGTGTCCCCCCTCCTGCCTCCCCCCGCTGGGGGGAGGTGCCAGCTCCCAGGAGGGGGCAGCGTGGCCGAGAAAGCTCCTGCATGAGCCCATCTTCTATGCCCGAGAATGTCTATTATGCAACTTTCACTCGAACAAGCGACGGCTCTGCTGGGGAAAACCCGCCGTCAGGTGTTGTACATGATCGAACACAAGCGTCTGCCAGCCCAAAAAGTCGGTGGCCGCTGGGTCATCGAGCGCGATGACCTGCACATTGACGCTGACATCCAGCAGCGCGCCAGCCAGCAACAGGCGCGTTTCAAGGCCGTCATCGAAGAGGCTCTGCTACCAGGTAAAGAGCGGCGCTACACCCTGCGCGATCTCAAAGCCGTGCAGCTCGCCATGTCCATCTACCAGCAACTTGCCGCGGGCGGCGGCGCGTTGGACAAAGCCACGGCGCACATGCGTCAGTGCCTCGATCACCTGGCCGTGGGCTGTTATCGCTATGACCGTCAGGAAAAGACCGTGTCCTATCGCGCCGCCCGTGATGCGGCCAGCCTCGCCGCCATGGAACTGCTGCTCTGTGCCACGGCGGAGCAGGCCACGCCGCTGCTGGCCGCGCTGGAGCAGGACGTGATGCCCGCCTTTGCCGGGCTGCTGCGGCGCAGTGAACGCCGTGTGGGCAGCGCATGAGCCCGACGCAACGCGACCTGCAGGCGCCAATTTTTACCGTGACCTGGGATCTCTGCGTGTGGCTGCTCAACAAGACTCGCACGCAGCCCCACGATGTGCTGGCCTGTTCTCTTGCCGCCGAGATCTTACACCGCCTCGATACGGTGACGTTGGCGTTAAAAAACATCGACCGTGACACGGCTCTGGCGGAAGCAGATCTCCTGCTCATCCGCCTGCGCCTGCGGCTGCGCCTGGCGGTGGAGACGACCTTCCTCGACGACCGCCAGGGGCAATACGCCTTGCGCCTGGCCGACGACATTGGACGCCAGCTTGGCGGCTGGCACAAGCATCTCGCCGCCCGCGCGGAACCAACGTCCTGACCACACCCAGGGTAACGCAGGCCAACAACCGAACACTCCATGGCCCTGGACCACACCCTTGGCGCTGGCGGCGGGATGTGCCATACTGCGCCTCAAGCAGGCGCGTAATGCCTGGAGGCGGGTGATTCGTGGCGGCTCGTTCAACAATCCGCCCGAGAACCTGCGCTCCGCGAACCGGGACAACGACCAACCCGAGGACCAGAACGACAACCTCGGGTTCCGGTGTGTCCGTGTCCCGCCCCAACATGCCGTTCTTGCACACGCCATGCAGCGCCTGCCGAGGGCCAGCGGCCCTCTCTCCTGGTCCGCCTGTTCCAGTAGCGCTGCGACTGTCCGGGTGGGCCATCTCAATATCCCTTGCGTAAGTCCGGTGCCAGTCGCGTTGTCGGGCTTCCCGGTAGGTCGGGCTTCAGCCCGACATGGCTGGAGACTCCATGTACACCCTTGCTGCCGGCAGTTACCAACGCCTGGCCAGCCAGGAAGCACTCTGGCGCGCCTGGCGGGCGTGTCGCCGTGGCAAACGCCGTCATCCGAGCGTGGCGCGCTTTGAGATCGACTGCGATTACCACCTGTTGGCGCTGCACCAGGAGTTGCTGGCGCAGCGCTACCGGCCATCGCCCTGGCGGCTGCACAGCATTGCCGATCCGAAAACCCGCCTGATTGCGGCCCCAGCCGTGCGCGACCGGGTGTTGCACCACGCCGTACTCAACGAAATCGGCCCGGTGTTTGAGCGTCGCTACCTGGAACAATCGTTTGCCGCTGGCCACCAACGCGGTCCCCATCGGGCCGTGCTGTATTTCCTGGCCTGTATGCGCCGCTATGCCTGGCGTCTCCACCTCGACATTCACGCCTACTTTTTGAGCATTCAGCACGCCCGCCTGCTGGTTTTGTTCCCCACACGTGTGGTGGATGCAGACACGCTGGCCCTGGTGCGCACCATCATTACCTCTAGCGACGAGGTGTACCGTAGCCCCCTGGCCGCGACGACACTGGGCGAGCGTTGTCCAACTGCCGGGTATGGGCTGCCTCTGGGCTCATGGTTCAGCCAGTGGTGCGGGAACTTTTTTCTGGATGGCCTGGATCACTTTGTCAAACGTCAGTTGCACATCCCTGGCTACCAGCGCTATATGGATGATTTCGTGCTGTTTGCCGATACCAAAGCGCCGTTGCTGGAAGCCCGTGCAGCCCTGACGACCTGGCTGGCTGAGGCACGCGGGCTCTCCCTCAATCCCAAACGTCTGGCGGTGGAGCCTGCGACCACCCCAGCCGTCTTTCTGGGCTATCGCATCAGCCGAGCGGGGATCAGCCCGAGCCGCAAACTACGGCGCCGTTTGCAGCAGCGGCTGCAGAGTGCCGCGAGCCGAGGCGAGGAGGCACTGTCCCGCACCATCAAGTCATATCAAGGGCTACTGGTGTTTCCGTGACCGGGCGGGCGGATGTATGGACACAAACAGACAATATGCGTACAAATGATTGTTTATTGTGCACATATTGTCTGTGTGCAGACAAACAAAAACCGGCGCTAACGCGCCGGTAAAGGCAAAAGAATCAAGGGGACAAGGGCTCAAAATGCTGGGGCGGGACACGGACACACCGGAACCCGAGGTCGTCGCTCAGGTCCACGGGCGGGACGAAGCCCCGGTACGCGGAGCGCAGGTGCACGGGCGGATTGAAGAACGAGCCGCCACGAATCACCCGCCTCCAGGCACTTTTAGATCTATATTTTGACGGACCGCGCGAATTTGTGACTGCTCTGGCTGCATAGGCTCCGTAGAGGTCCCAGCACCATTCCCAGACATTGCCGTGCATGTCGTACAGCCCCCAGGCATTGGGCAATTTCTGGGCCACCTCATGGGCGCCCCTTGAGAAACCCTCGCCATACCAGGCATAGCGCTCCAGCCGGGCCGGGTTATCCCCGAAAGCATAGCGTGTGATAGTCCCGGCGCGGCAGGCGTATTCCCACTCCGCTTCGGTGGGCAAACGGTAGCCATCGGCACGCCAGTCACAGCGCCAGCGTCCAAAGCGCTGACGGTAACAGGGGCGATAGCCCTCCCGCTCAGAGAGTCGGTTACAGAACCGCAGGGCGTCTTCCCAGCTCACGTTGACCACGGGTACCTGCTCACGGCCTGCTGTTGGCGCCTGCCCTTGCATCACCGCGTGGTACAGGCCAGCCGTCACCGGCGTCACCGCAATGCGCAATCCCGCCAGCGTCACCCGGTGCTGTGGTCTCTCGTCGTCATACGCCATGTCATCGCTGGCCGGTGAGCCCATCAAAAAGCTGCCACCGGGGAGATCGAGCATCACCAGCCGCCCGTCACGGACGCGCCGGGGCGTGGTGCGGGCCGGCGGTGTCTCTGGAAAGACCGGCTCAGCGCGCTGCCCGAGACGCCACAGGAGGCCGAACAGCAAGAGCCAGGCCAGGGCCCAGGCTGGGGCGTGCAGGGCGAAAAAGCCGGGCAGGCCCAGCCCCAGACCGAGCGTCAGGCCCAGAACCACCACCAGTGGCAGGGGTTGGCGGTCCAGCCAGCGGGCGGTACGGGCGAGCCAGCGTAGGCTGTATGCCATGGTCGGGGGCCTCCAGCGGGTGCCGTAGCAGCCTGGGCGCGGAGGGTCTGGTCTCCGCGCCTGCCAAGAGGGCTACGCCGGGTAAATCACCACCCGGCGGTGTGGCTCCACGCCGGTACTCTCGGTGGACAAGCCGTGCTGTTCGGCAATCTGATGCTGGAGACGCCGGAGATAGTTGTTTTGCGGCGCCAAGGCCACGGGCTGCGACTGCTCCATCACCGTACGGGCAGCCTCCTCAGCTTCGCTGATGGCTTCATGATCGCCAGGGCGGCGCTCACTGCGCTCAAAGATCTGCCGCAGGGTCTGCTCAATTTGCGTAATGGTGTTGTGGCGGATACTATACACCGGCACACCACGCGCCTGGGCCTCACGGAGCCGACGGGACTGATGTTTTTCCTGCGATTTGAGCGTCAAGATGAGGTCGGCAGCTTCCAGATCGTCCACTAACGTCGCCGGGATGCGGCCATGCTGCATGGCCTGGTCGAGCCGGCTACGATCCACCCCATACGGAAAGATGCGCACGCTGGCCCGACGTGAGCGGCGGGAGGGGCGCTCGCGGTACGATTCTCCCTCAGGCTCCGACTCCATAGAGGGCTCTGCCAGGGCTGGCTGCTGGATCTCGAACCCGCCATCTGCCGTACGCACACGCACCTCGGGGCGGAGGCTGCGACCACGCAGCAGGCCGTCCACGACGAGAGCCACATTATGGTGCACCGCCAGGCTGACGCGATCTTGGATCTCAATCAGCACATCAAACGTCGGCGGCGCCTTGCGTTCCAGGACGGTCTTCTGCGTGCGGCGGCGCCGGGCTTCTTCGTCGGACAGGGTCACCGTTTGGATGCCGCCGACCAGGTCCGACAGGATGGGATTGCGCAGCAGATTATCGAGCGTATTGCCGTGCGCCGTGGCGATCAACTGGACACCGCGCTCGGCAATGGTCCGGGCGGCGAGGGCTTCTGCCTCGGTGCCAATCTCGTCAATGACAATCACTTCGGGCATGTGGTTTTCCACAGCCTCGATCATCACGGCATGCTGCTCGCTGGGCGTGGGCACTTGCATACGCCGCGCACCGCCAATGCCAGGGTGGGGAATATCGCCATCGCCGGCGATTTCGTTCGAGGTGTCGACAATGACCACGCGTTTGTGCATCGCGTCGGCCAGCAGACGGGCCGCTTCGCGTAACAAGGTGGTTTTACCCACCCCGGGACGCCCGAGTAACAGCAACGATTTGCCTTGCTCGATGACATCGCGGAGGATGTCCACCGTGCCAAAGAGCGCCCGCCCCACACGGCAGGTCAGGCCGATGACACTGCCGGCACGATTGCGGATGGCGGAAATGCGATGTAACGTGCGCTCGATCCCCGCGCGGTTGTCCTTGCCGAACACGCTGACATGCGCCACCACGTAGTCAATGTCCGCACGCGACACCGGCGTGGCGGGCAAATCCTCCGTCTGCGTGAAAAACCGCGCCTGCGGCAGTCGCCCGAGGTCTAGCACCACTTCAAGCAGCGCCTCACATTGGGGGTTCGCCTCCAGCATGCCCCGTATCGTGGGGGGCAGCACGTCGAGTAGTAAAGCCAGATCATCGGTGACGCTTACCTGTTTCCCAATCAACCTTGCACCTCCGCACGCTGGACAGACAGGGGGTGAGAGTTCTTCTACTGGCGGATTGTACCTCTCGGCTTGCCACAGGCAAGCAAAATTTGACGTCCTCCCCGCCCTACAGGACGGGGATTCCCTTGATTGGCGTAGCACGTCCGCTACGGAAAGCGAGAATGTTGCGTGCCGCGTTGACATCACGTTCGTGCATGACTCCGCAGCAAGGGCATCCCCACGCTCTTACCCCCAGGCCACTCAGTCCACGCGGACCGGAGCGGGCGCCACAGTCCGAGCAAGTCACACTGGAGAAGGTTTCACGTCCTGACACACAGACCCCAGCAAGCCTGATGGCTTTGTAGGCCAACTGGGTTCTCACGCGGTGCCAGGCCGCATCATAGGTTGATGTGGCGAAGGGTGTGTGGATGAGCTGGGCGCTTGACACATCCCCGATAACGATCAGCTTGCCTCGACGGGCAATGGCCGTCGTCGCCTTGTGTGTCCAGTCGCTACGGACGTTGGCTATCTTGGCCTGGATGGCCTTGACGCGCCGTGTCTTGTGCGCCCGTTGGGCCATGGCGAGGGCCATGGCATGCTGACGTGTCAGATTCTCACGACGATAGATGACGCCATCGGAACAAGCGATTTGGCTTTTCAGCCCCAGGTCAATGCCGAGATCGAGACGGCCAAGCGGCTCGGTCGCGTCCAACACCTCGCACTGGAAGTTGACAGACCAGCGGCCCCGTGCGTCTTGCGTGAAGCTGCCGGTTTTGACAACGCCTTCCACAGGGCGAGACAGCCACAGGCGGAACCGCTGGCCACAGTACGTGACGGTGTCGCCTTGGAGCCTGATATACGCCGCCTTGAAGGGTATCCACCCCAGCGAGCGCTTGCGACTGCGCCACGCCAGCTTGACCTTCTTGAACTGGCGCCGTCTGGTGACATATTCGGTGCACACTTGCTGAATCGTATCCGCCGACAAGCGCAAGTCTTTCGATGTCCCTGCGGTGAGTTTATGCAAGTCGTAGGCAGACAGAAAGGTCTTGTCGCGACGGAACGCCAACAGGCTCACTTCGTTGCAATAGTTCCAGGCATAGTTAATCGCCCCGGCCATTTGCCGCAGGTGCGTCCCGGAGGTCGCGTCTTTGATGCGGTAGCGATACGTCAGGATGGACACTCTGGGACGCCTTTCCGCTGAGCTTGCTCGCGGATCAATGATTGCGAGGACCGCTGTCATGCTCATACCGGACTGCGTCGCTAGGGCTCGCACGAGGCGCTTGGCTTCTACGGTCAGACGCATGCTGCTCGCCTGTTGAGTTTCCATGAGGCAACGGTACATGATCTTGCGTCACAAGGCAACCCTGTTACTCCTAGGGAGCAAGCGGACTTTCCTCTCCGCCCTGAAGGACGGAGAGGAAAGTCCGCACAATCTTGGTGGTGGCAGGCCGTGAGCAGGCCGCGAGGAAAGACACGACACCATGGAAGCAGGACGGAGGCGCAGCGCGTGAGGGAGGCTGGGGCATCCAGCAGGACGCAGACAGGCAGCGCTTACCCGGGCTCCTCGGGAGCTTTTGGGGGCAGCTCGTTCCCTTGTGGCAAGGCAGAACCATCAAGAACCGTTGTATGGTCATGGCGCCTGGGGGCGTGCACTTGCTGGGCGAATGAGGCGAGGGCCCCACGCGCCGCGAGGAGATCCGTAGTGGAAGTCCGCAGGCGCTGGTGGAGGGTGGCCACGAAACTCCGAAATAGTTTCACGGCCATGGTGGGTTCTTGTTCGAGCATGGCATAGAAGTCCTTGCCGTGGAGGAACATGGTCTTCGTGGCCTCCAGCGCTCGCACGGTGGCCGCACGGGTGACGTGATCCAAAAGCGCGGTCTCGCCAAAAGGCGCCCCAGGGCCTAGGGTGTGCAAGTGCTGCCCTTTGGTGAGCACTTCCACGCGTCCGCTCACCACGATGAAAAAATCATCGCCCACCGTGTCCTCGGCGATGATCACCTCTCCAGGCTCATGGGAACGCACATGCACGATATTCAGGATGCGTACCAGTTCGTGCGTTTCGCACGTGCTGAACAGGCGAATACGCTTGAGGGCTTCGACTTTACGCATCGCGGAGACGCCCGACTCTCCGCCCGTGCGCGGCACGGAGTCCACTTGCACCACCACGACCGTCACATTGTCACTGGCCCCACCAGTATGGGCTCGGTCAATACAGGCTGGTACAAGTGCCTCCAAAGGGAACTTTGTACTCATGTGCACTAGCTCAGCGTCGTCTTCTAGGTAGTTGTGGAAACCATCGGAACACAGCAAGAAGCGATCATGGGTGAGACATTCGACGAACAGGGTATCGACCTCGACTGTGGCCTTGGTGCCGATACTTCTTGTGATGACATTACTATACGGCCACGTGGCGACATCGGCCTTGCTGAGCTTCCCCGATTTCACCATGTACCAGGCCATGCTGTGATCTTCCGTGAGCTGATGCGCCTGACGGTCACGAATGAGATACACTCGTGAATCGCCGACATGGGCCACAATCGCGCCTTCGCCCAGGGTCAGCAACAAGACAATGGTCGTCCCCATCCCGCGCTTGGTAATATCGCGCTGTCCCATCGCATAAATATGCGCACAGGCTTCCTGGATGGCCTCTGAGACCATGCGTACCACCTGCGCACGCTGTTCAAAGGTCGGGGTCGTATCATAAGCCGCCAGGAGCGCGCGTTGCTCACGGATCTTGGCTTGTACCAAGCGTGCCGTTTCTTGGCTGGCGATCTCGCCGGCGGCATGGCCACCCATGCCATCACAGACAATATAGAGCCCCAGTTCGGCATCCATGAGGCAGGTGTCTTCGTTGTGATCACGCTCGCAACCGACGTCCGTCTGTCCAGAAGCGCTAATACGCATGGGCGTCCTCTCGGCTAGGAAGTCCGTGGCACATCGCCAGGGTCTCGGAAGCTACAGGGACATTATACCGGGAAGGTGTCAATGACTGCTGGCACTGAAGTGCCGCAGCTTGTCGCTGGCGCCGACGCCAGCCAGCAGCCAGAGCTGCTGGGGGACGCGACCCGCAACCAGAGGCGCATTGACGTGCGCCCTTGAGCGAATGTTCACCGCCGCATTGAAGTCGGCATTGGCGGTATAGCCACAGTGCTGACAGGAGAACCGCGCTTGACTCTGTCGGTTGGCTTTCGCGATATGCCCACAGGCACTACACTCTTGACTGGTGTACCGAGGGTCGACGAGCACCACACGGACGCCAGCGAGCCGTGCCTTGTACTCGACAAAGTCACGCAGTTGGGTAAACGCCCATCCTGCCATGCGGGCACGTTGCGGCTTCCTGAACCGAGTCCGAGTACGGATATGCGTCAAATCTTCGAGGGCGATACCCGTCTCGTTGCCTGTGGCCGCCGCAACGAGTGTCTTGCTGATACAGTGGTTCGTATCGCGCCTGAAGCCCGCTTCTCTCTTGGCAGTCCGCTTCAGGGCACGCCGGATGTTCTTCGGCCGCTTGCCATCCATCTGGGCCACCGTGGCCGCCCGTTGGAGCCGCCTACGGTATTGCAGATACCGTGCACGGCAGGCTTCAATCTGCTCGCCACTGTGGGGCGTGCCATCCGAGGCGGTTGCCAGATTGACCACGCCGAGATCCACACCAAGAAAGTCTGTTGGGGGCATGGGCGTGCCGTCCGGCACCTGGACCACCACCAGCAGATACCACTGGCCATCTGCGCGTACCACCAGGTGGCACTGTCGTGGCTCATAGTCATCAAAGCGCTGTCGATGGTAGGGGCCGATGAGGAACGCGACCAGCACCCGGCCTTGCTGGGTGGTCAGGCTGACATGGTCCAACCCAGCGAAGCGCATAAGGCGTTGGTCGTAGGGCATGGCCGCGTCTGGGCGAAAGGTAGGACAGATCGTCTTGTCTCTCCGGTACGTCCCTGCCACGCGCGCCAGACAGCGGACCACCATCTGAGACGGCAAAGCGAAGTGTGTACGCAGCTCATGGTAATACAGCCGTTGCAACGTCAATTTGTTCGTGCATTGTTGGGCAAAAGCCCGCGCTGCCAGCCAGTTACGCCTCATTAAAGCGCGTCATCACGGCATGCAAGGCCATGGCTTGGTCTGCTGTGGGCAGCAGTTTGAGTTGCAAGGTCAGTTCCATGGGAGAGATATTCACATAACCGCATCTCATGTACAAGCACGCCATGAAGAAAAGTCGGCTCAAGCCTGCAAAGCGTGTCCTCCTCTGGGGATGAATCCCCGAGGCTTGCACGGGCTAAAGCCCTGTTTCTGTGACGTATCCCTAGATCCTGCATCATTGCCGTCATCCCCTCACTGCAGTCAGGGAATTGCCGCAGGCGTCTCACGTCTACGACGGCGCATAGGCAGTGAGGGTGTGCTACGTTAGTGATAACATCGTGCGCGTGCGGGTCGTGTGTCGATACCTATACACAGTGTATACCACGGGGCCGCATATTGCACCCCTGGTGCGCTGCCAAGGCACGGCGTTATCTCCCATCCCCGCTGCAGCGCGGGGTATCCAGCATCATTTTGGTGAAGGAGTGTAACATGTCCAAACCCCATGTCGCCATCATTGGCACGGGAGGGACCATCGCGTCCCTCGGTACCGGGCCCTTGGATCTCCAAGATTACGGGGCCAACGAGACCATGATGCATGCGGACGAGCTCGTGGCGCGTTTCCCGGCCGTGCACGACGTCGCCGAGATTCTCCCAGTGCGCTTTGAGGCGATTCCCAGCCCGAACGTGTTTTTCCGCGAGTGGAAAGCTTTAGTCCTGCGTATCGAAGCGCTGGTCCACGCCCACCCCACCCTCGCGGGTATCGTCGTCACACACGGGACGGCCACACTGGAAGAAACCGCCTATTTTCTCAATCTCACCCTCCATGTCGACCTCCCCGTGGTGCTGGTAGGCTCGCAGCGTCCTGCCAGTGCGCTCTCGACGGATGCCGGGATGAACCTGTTCAATGCCGTCCGTACTGCCGCTGCCCCAGCGTCCCGGGGCCTGGGGGTGCTAGTGGTACTCAACGATGAGATTCATGCGGCACGAGAGGTAACAAAAACATCGACATATCGTTTGCACACGTTTCGCACCCCAGATTTTGGCGTGCTGGGCCATACCGACGGCGATGCCATCGCCTATTACCGGCGGCCCATACGCCGGAGGGCGCCCGATACCGAATTTGACATCCGCACGCTGGAGGTGTTGCCGCGGGTGGATATTGCCTATGCTTATGCCGGCTCGGATGGAACGGCAGTGCGCGCGTTCATCGCCGCGGGCGCGCAAGGCATCGTGTCCGCCGGCTTTGCGCCGGGTTTTTGTGGGCCTGGAGACCTCGAACCGCTGGCCGAGGCCGTCCGCCAGGGCATTCTGGTGGTGCAATCGACCCGCGCGGGCAGTGGCCGCACGTTTCAAAACACCCGTTTGGCGCGTCATGGGGTGTTGATTGCCGACAACCTGAATCCACAAAAGGCGCGTCTCTTACTCGCCCTGGGCCTCACGCTGACGCGAGAGCCGGCGGAGATTACACGCATGTTTACGGAGTATTAACCCCTGACTGCACTCTCGCAAGGGACACCGCGTGTGTCCCTTGCACCTAGGACATACATCTGGTAAAGTATCGATTGGACTTTTTTTCGATGTTGACGGATTCCTCCGACTGCAGTCTGGGGGCTAGCAGGGTCTGCATGAGGGCATGGAGACTGGGGTTGGGCAGAGGGCGGCTTTGCATAGCTGGGCAGAGAGACGTACCGTAGCACGCAGGCACACCAGAGAACTTAGCGACACTAAGCTCTGAGGGAGAGAGCACTAGCGAGCACAAGGCCCTATCAGCTTTACGCTTACTGATGACGAAATGGCGCGAGCCAAGACGAGTCAGAGGGAAGACCGCACATGTGAGTCATCGCCATGGCAAGAGCATACGGTCTCATGACCCAATGTCTGATGTATCGGCACGGCATGGTGAAACTTATAGAAAAAACGTCACGCCCTGCATGAGGGCGTGAGGCCTTTGAGCGGCAGACTGACTGAGGACAAACGTGTCCGTCTCCAGCGTGTCGAGCGTGTTCAACGCGCGTTGTGTGTCGTCTGGCTTTGCCGCAATATCTGCAGTGTATCCCCTCCTCATCGATGACCGCTTCATGGTAGGGTTCTCTCTACCCATTTAATGCTTATGACTACCAAACAGGTGTGGCGTCAGCGTCTGTTGACCCAGAGGATGGGCCTCACACCAGCAGAGGTTGCGCACAAGAGTGCCTGTATTCTCGATCATGTGTGTGCGCTACCAGCTTTCTGTGCCAGCCGAACGGTCATGATGTATATCGCCCTGGCCACAGAAGTGCAGACTCGTCCGCTGCTGGGGCGAGCCCGTCAACTGCGGAAACGAGTCGCCGTCCCCGTGGTGTGCGGATCGCGCCTTCTCGCTGTCGAGTGGCTGGGGGAGCACACCGCGCTACAGCGCAGTCCGCTCGGGATGCTGGAGCCGGCGGCGCCGTATACCATCATTCCCCCCCAGGAACTCGACTGTGTCCTGGTTCCCGGGGTGGCTTTTGACCTGGCTGGAGGCCGTCTCGGCTTTGGCAAAGGGTATTACGACCGTTTCCTCGGGCAACTGCCAACCACCACCTATCGGTGTGGTGTGGCCTTCAGCATCCAAGTGGTCTCCTGCCTGCCGCAGGAGGCGCACGATGTCCGTATGCATGGTCTGGTCACAGAACAGGGGTATCGCCCCTGTGTGGACATTCCGCCACCTGCAGGCCGTCCAGAGGCCTGTGGTGGCGTCAATACATAGAGGAGAGCAGGCGTGTCCGCTTCTATCGTTCTCAGCGTGGTGATTCTCGTCATGGCGACGGGGATAGGACTGTGTCTTGGGTACCAGGGATATCGTATCGCGCAACGGGTGCGTCGTGAAGCCGACGCCCAGGCGCGCCAGATTGTACATGACGCCGAAAAAGAGGCGGAAGGCCAGAAACGCGAAGCCGCGCTCGCGGCACAGGCCTCGTGGTTTCAGGCCAAAGCGCAGGCAGAACAGGAAGCCACAGCCGCCCGGCTCGCCATCCAGCAGCTCCAGCAAGACGTGCAGCTCCGTGCGGAGCACCTCGACCGTCAAGTCGCACACCTGGAGGCACAAGACCAGGCGCTCCAGCTCCGTGTGCAGCACTGCGTGGAACGCGAGGCGTTGTATGAGCGCAAAGAGCAAGAACTGGCGACCTTGCTTGCGACGCAGCAGCACACGCTGGAACAGATTGCGCGACTCACCGCGGCGGAAGCCAAGCAACAGCTCATCGATCGCATGCTGGCAGAAGCCCGGACAGAGGCCGCCGAAAAGATGCGGCGCACCGACGAAGAAGCCAAGGAACTGGCACGCAAACGGGCGAGTTTTTATACCAGTCTGGCGATCCAACGTTTTGCGGCTGACCACGTGGTGGAGAGTTCCGTGTCGGTCGTGGCCCTGCCCAGCGAGGAGATGAAAGGGCGCATTATTGGGCGGGAAGGGCGCAACATTCGTGCCTTTGAAACCGCCACCGGGGTCGATCTCATTATTGATGATACCCCCGAAGCGGTGGTTATCTCGGGCTTTGACCCCATTCGCCGCGAGGTTGCCCGGCTTGCCCTGGAGCGCCTCCTGGCCGACGGACGCATCCACCCTGGACGGATTGAGGACGTGGTGGAAAAGGTGAAGCACGAGATGGCCACTACCCTGAAGGAAGCCGGGGAGGCTGCAGCCTTCGAGGTCGGCGTGGAAGACCTCCACCCAGACATTGTCACGATGTTAGGACGTTTAAAATATCGGACGAGTTACTCGCAAAATGTCCTGCAACACGTCAAGGAAACGGCCTTTCTCGCCGGCATGATGGCGGCCGAGCTCGGCGCTGATGAGCGCATGGCCCGCCGGGCCGGGCTCCTGCATGACATCGGGAAAGCCGCAGATCACATGACGCAGGGCACGCATGTGCAGATTGGCCAGGACATTGCCCGGAAGTACAACGAACCTGACATCGTCCTCAACGCGATTGGCTGCCACCATGAAGATGAGGAACCGCGCTATGTCGAGGCCATCCTGGTGGCGGCGGCGGATGCCTTGTCGGCAGCGCGTCCCGGCGCACGACGGGAAATGCTGGAAGGCTATGTCAAACGCCTGCGGAAGCTCGAAGAGATTGGCGACTCCTTTGCTGGTGTGGAAAAAACGTATGCCATCCAGGCCGGACGGGAAATCCGCATCATAGTACAGCCCGAGCAGGTGAACGACGCGGAGGCCCTGTTGCTGGCCCGTGATGTGGCGAAACGGATTGAGCAAGACATGGTGTATCCGGGACAAATTCGGGTGACAGTACTGCGTGAGACCCGGGCGACCGATTATGCACGCTAAGACACCATTCAGACCCGTGGGGGGAACAACTGCTGGAGGTGTAAGACCAGTTGTTCAAAGATCAACTGCGGGTTGACATTTTGCGCCAGATACTGTTGGAGCTGGCTCAGCAGGGTAAAGAAGCTGAGGAGCGGTTCGACGGTAAGCGTGTGGGCTAAGGTGACGAGTTCGTCGCGGAGATCGGCATTGTAGAGCGCCGGGGTCGGGGTGACTTGCAGCAGCACGAGATCACGGCAAAAGAGCACGAGCCAATGGAGCATGGCTTCGCATTGTTCCCGTGAGCCGGCCCATTGGCGGGCGAGGAGAAAGAGCGGGGTCTCGTTGGGATGCCCGTGATCACGGAGCAAGAGGTAGGCGTCCTGTCGCCGCGCCAGCCTCTGCGCCATATCCGCCTGGAGCCAGGTGTCGAGGCGGCCTTCCGCCAGCGTGGCCGCGAGGTCGGCCGTGTGCGGCTCCACGCCTTGCTGGCGTAAGATGGTGCGCATATGGGCGGGCGCCAGGGGGCGAAACGCAATGGGCTGGCAGCGTGAGAGTATCGTTAAGGGGAGCGCGTCTTTCTTCCCCGTGACCAGTAGCAGGAGGGCGCTCTCGGGTGGCTCCTCTAAGGTTTTGAGCAGCGCATTGGCCGCCGGGGGTGTTAAGCTCTCACACCCATCGAGGACGATGATCGTGCGTTGACTCTCGTAGGGTTGGTAGCTCAGACGATGCTGCACGGCGCGAATGTGTTCGATACGCAGGGACGTGCCCTCCGGGCCGACGCAGACGACATCGGGATGATTGCCGGCCGTGATTTTATGGCAAGCGGGGCAGGCATCACAGGCATCGGGGAGCGGTGTCGGGCACGTGAGCGCTTTGGCAAACTCCAAGGCGGTCAGTCGTTTCCCCACCCCGCTGGGACCGTAGAAGAGGTAGGCATGGCCGAGACGAGTGCTCTGCAACACCTGCTGCAACAACGCGATGGCGTGTTCTTGGCCAAGAATGGTGCAGAAAGCCACGGAGGCTCCTTGGAATGAACATCAGCGTGCATAGTCGGGGTATCCCCCAGGGCAGAGCCTTGAGCATACCGCGCCTACGACTCAGAAACTAGTCGTATTGTCAGGGATGAGCAAAGCGACCGCGCAACCTCCTGGCTTGAGACATGGGGTCAAGCGGTCGTTGGGGCACCGCACCAAGGCTGCGTGGGGCGGCAAGCCCCCGCGACCCTTGGCGAGCGGAGCAAGAACGGGTATACTCGCGGTCAACACGCCGAACGGCACCGCATCCTGGTGCTTTGACAGGCGAGGTCGCGAGGGAAGCGGGCTGGTAAGTGGGGGGTGGGTGCCACGAGTGTGGTGGCGAGATCTGTCCCCCATGGGGCTGGAATAGCCCACGAAATCCGGAGTGATCCGGCGTCTGGAATCCCCTGCCTTGAGGCATGGGGAGGTTCAAATGCTACACTGAGCAACGCAGGAAGAATAGTCCTGTGAGGGTCAACAAGCCGCTAGCTCAAGCAGGCGGCTTGTTCGTGCGGAGGCATCATCGTACAGGCGGAGCGACTCACTTCCGAACCGCCGAACTTTCCAAAACGACCTCTCGTGCAGCCTGTCTCCTCGTAGCGCATTCCCACCGAGGGCCGGTTGGCTGCCTGTGCAGCATAGGTGTGTCTGCGACCCGCTGCGAGCCAGACAGCCCATCCGCAGTTGCAGGCTGGGCGTATTGCTGCGCACTGTACCGACCGTGCATGCCGGTCCGTCAGCCTGGGGCTGGCTCTGTACCGCGAGAGGACGCCCCGACGTCAGAGGAATCCTGCGGGGGCAGGCTCCGTACGCTCGGCTGGAATATCAGGCGGGGTAAGTATCGCATAGCATGCCTAGTAGAGACCCTGCACACACGGTGGACAGAGGGCCAGTAACCATGGACCAACATTGCACGGGCAAGAAAAAGCCCTGGGCCTACCGGCCCACGGGCCATTCTCCTGCCGCCTAAAGACGGCAGCCCCCTTGCCCGGCTTTCTGTGGGAATACTGATAAAGCGGTCGATACGTTGAGCGCTGGACGCGCGGAAGGATGGCGTGTATGCGAGAACGTCTAGCTCCTGAAGAACTGGATGAGCGTACGCGAAAGATCTTGATGGCTGTCATTCATAGCTTTATCCATACCGGAGAGCCGGTCGGTTCACGTACGATCTCGAAACGCTTTGATTTTGGTCTGAGTCCGGCCACCATTCGCAATATCATGTCGGACTTGGAAGAGCTGGGGTTTCTCGAACATCCGCACACCTCAGCGGGACGGATGCCGACGGATCAGGGCTATCGTTTTTATGTCGATAATCTCCGCGAGATTGATGCGCTCAGCCAGGAAGACTTTCTCCGCATCTCGCAGCATTACGCCCCCTATCATGGCGAAGTGGATGAGGTGATGGCCGCGACCTCCCGGCTGCTGTCGGAGATTTCACGCTATGCAGGCATTGTCTTATATATTTTTTCTATCACGCTGTTCAAGCGCGTTGAATTTGTGATCATTCGTGGTCGACAGGTACTGGCGATTTTCGTGATGGAATCTGGCATGGTACATAATAAGCTGATCATGCTTGAGGAAGAGATATCACAGGATGAGTTGCATCAAATTGCCAATTATCTAAATCAAGAATTCTCTGGGCAACCGTTGCACACGATCCGGCAGTATGTCCTAGACCGTATCACCGAGGAAAAAGCCCAGTACGCGCATCTGGAGCAACAAGCCCTGAGCGTGGGTGCCAAAACCTTTGCCGAGACTGCCGAAGGGGAAAGTGATATTTACCTGGGCGGGACGGCGAACATTATGGATCAGCCAGAATTCGTCGCGAATCTTGAGCAGATGAAAGAGCTGTTCAAAGCGTTTGAAGAGAAGAATCGTCTCATCAGCCTCCTCGATAAATGTTTGGATGCCTCGGGCGTGCATGTCATTCTCGGCTCTGAGACACCGTTCAAAGATATGCGTGAGTGTAGCTTTGTCACGCATACCTATAGCTACGACAATCATACGCTCGGTGTCCTGGGGGTGGTGGGCCCCAAACGCATGGTCTACCCACGGATCATGGCCCTCGTCGATCACACCGCCACGATCGTCAGTCAAATACTCTCACAAGGCTAAGGGCTGCCCACGGTAGTGCAGCGTATGGCAATATATGCAATGGTGGGATATTTATCTGCAAGTACCTGAGAGCGTGAGTGATGCTGCCAGCGCCTCTCTGCAGGAACTGGGCTCCACGGCGGTGGTCTTCTATGAGCAGACAAGGCTCGATCCCCAGCGCGACCCCTGTCTCGTCACTGACCCCTCCGCGGCCATATGGACGGTCGTGCACGGGGCGCTCCCGTGTGATGCGCTCCTGCCGCAGCATCTCACCGCCCTCCAGGACTGGCTCACGGGCCTGGGGGAGGATGGCGTGGGGGCGCAGCTCCACACCCGCCCAGTCCCCAACGACGATTATCTCACGCGCTGGCAACAGTTCTTCCAGCCGCTGTGCCTCGGAGAACGTCTGCTCATCCGCCCACCCTGGGAGACCGCACCCGTCCCCGCGCATCTCACCTGTCTGACGCTGAATCCGGGCCCAGCGTTTGGCACAGGGACGCATCCCAGTACGCATCTCTGTCTCCTGCTACTGATTGCCTACGCGGCGGCGTATCAGGGGAGCACCGTGCTCGATGTCGGCTGTGGCTCCGGGATTTTGAGTCTGGCGGCGTTGCAACTTGGTTGGTCCCAGGCTGTCGGCGTGGATATGGATAGCCAGGCCCTGCCGGTGGCGCTGGAAAACGCGGCGCTGAATGGCTTGCAAGAGCGCGTGCGGTTTCTCCAGGGCTCCTGGCCGCAGGTCACGGGCCAGTTTCCGTGCATTGTGGCGAATATCTACCTGGGGCCACTGGTCGAGATGCTGCCATCGTTGGCGCCCATGCTGACGCCCGGTGGCCTGCTGTTGCTCTCGGGCATCATCACCGCCCAAGAGCCGACCATGCTCCTAGCGGTGGAGCAGGCAGGCTTTGCCGTGCAGCACCGCGTGGAGGAAGACGGCTGGGTCGCCTTGGCGTTACGGCGTGCTGGAGACGGCGTGCCCCCCACCCCTCTGACGTGAACCCTATGGAGGTGCATCGTGTCTGCGTGCCGCCGGGGGCGCTCAACCAGACCACACTCATCTTCCCTGACGCTGTGGCCCACTATGTGACGCATGTCCTGCGGCTGCGGGTCGGGGATACGTTGACGGCCTTTGACGGCAGCGGGCAAGAATGCCTCCTCCGTTTGACGACCCTCTCGGCCACACACGTCCAGGGGGAACGGCTCGCCTTCCTCGGCGCATCCCATCAGGCCGCACCGCCCGTGATCCTCGGACAAGGCTTCCCCAAGGGCTCCAAGATGGATCTCATTGTCGAAAAATGCTCCGAAGTGGGCTTGACGACTCTGGTGCCACTCTATACCGACCGCACGGTCGTGCGTGAAGCCCCAGAGCGCCTCGGCGGCAAGATGGGGCGCTGGCAACGGATCGCGGCGGCAGCAGCCCGGCAATGTGGGCGGCGCACGCTCCTCGGCGTGCAGGCACCCATGACGTTGGCGGACTTCTGTCAACGCTACACCAGTGCGCCCGTCAAAATCGTCTGCTGGGAGGAAGAGCAACGTACCGGCTTACGAGACGTGTTGACGCATCATGCCGGGCAGAGTCCTGTGGTGGTCGTCGTCGGGCCGGAAGGTGGCCTGACGAGTCAAGAAGTGGCAGTGGCGCGGGTACACGGTTTTACGACCGTTAGCCTGGGAGCGCAGCGGCTCCGCACCGAAACAGCGGCAATTGTGCTCACGGGCATTATCCGTTACAGTCTAGGCGCGCTTGAGCCCGTCGAGGACGCTACGGCAAGGGAGGGGAGCCGGTGAAAGTACTGGTGGTCGGTAGCGGGGGCCGTGAGCATGCCCTGGTGTGGAAATTGGCCCAGAGCCCGCACGTCCAGCAACTCTACTGCGCTCCGGGCAATGCCGGCACGGGTCAGCAGGCCGAAAATATCCCACTGGCCGTGGACGATATCGCGGGCCTGCAACGTTTTGCCGTGGCGGAGGGCATTGATCTCACCGTCGTTGGTCCAGAACTGCCGCTCGCCCTGGGGCTCACCGACGCCTTGGCGGCGCATCACCTCCATGTCTTTGGCCCGACCCAGGCGGCGGCGCAACTCGAAGCCAGTAAATCCTTTGCCAAACGCTTTATGTGGGCCGAGGGTATCCCGACCTCGGAGGCGGCGATTTTTGACGACCTGGCGCCAGCGCAGGCCTATATTCGTGCCCATGAGGCCCCGTTGGTGGTGAAGGCCGATGGTCTCGCCGCCGGCAAAGGGGTGACCGTCTGTCAGACGCAGGCGGAAGCCCTCCAGGCGGTGTACGAGGCGATGCACCTGCGCATCTTTGGCGAGGCCGGTTGTCGGGTCGTGTTAGAAGAGTTTTTGGAGGGTGAGGAAGCCTCCTTCCAGGTGTTGGTCGATGGGGAGACGATTCTACCGCTGGCTCCAGCGCAAGATCACAAACGCCTCTATGATGGTGATCGCGGGCCGAATACTGGGGGTATGGGGGCGTACTCACCAGCGCCAGTGATCACGGCGGCCTTGCATCAGCGGATCATGACGGAAATTATGACGCCGACAGTCCGTGGCATGGCGGCGCGTGGCACGCCCTATCGCGGGCTACTCTATGCTGGATTGATGATTGTGGACGGGCGTCCGTACGTGATCGAATTTAACGTGCGCTTTGGCGACCCAGAGACACAGCCGCTCCTCGTGCGGCTTCACAACGATCTCTTGCCTTTGCTCGTCGGGGCGGCCCGTGGCACGTTAGGCAACTTGCAGGCCGAGTACCGTGACGATGCGGCCGTGTGCGTCGTCATGGCTACCGAGGGCTACCCTGCGTCCTATGCCACCGGCGCCTCCATCACCGGTCTGGAAGAGGCGGCGCATCTGGAAGACACCTGGGTCTTCCACGCCGGGACAGCGGCGCGGGCCGGGCAGCTGGTCACCAACGGTGGCCGGGTGCTTGGGGTGACGACACGCGCCGCGACGTTAGGCACGGCGATTGCGCGGGCCTACGAAGCGGCGGCGTCCCTGCGGTGGCCAGGTGTGCATTACCGACGTGACATTGGGTATCGGGCTCTACAACGCGTCTCAGCATGACCGTATGGCTTGGGGATCGTGAGGAAAAAGCGGACATTTATGAAAAAAATCGAAGCAATTATCAAGCCTTTTAAGTTAGATGAAGTGAAAGACCGTCTGACCGCTATCGGGGTGCAGGGGCTCACCGTCACGGAGGTCAAAGGGTTTGGACGGCAGAAGGGCCACACGGAACTGTACCGCGGGGCAGAGTATGTGGTGGACTTTTTGCCCAAGACCAAACTGGAGATTCTGGCGGCGGAAGAGCAAGTCGATGACATTATTGATGCCATTATGACAGGCGCTCACACGGGCCGGATTGGCGATGGCAAAATTTTTGTCCTGCCAGTCAATGATGTGCTGCGTATTCGGACCGGGGAGCATGGGGAAGAAGCCATCTAAGCCTTCTGGACTTCCCCCAACGTTGTCTAGCCTGCGTCTCTGTCGCATAGACCGGCCCTTTGACTGCTGAGATACGCATGAATCGCTCTCACCTCCGGCGCTCTCTCGTGCTCTCCGTGCTCGTGCACTTTGTCGTGCTCAGCGTGTGGCGTTTGCACCCGCCGACTGGAGCGACACGCCCAACGCCTGTCATGCCGGAGACGCCTATTGCGGTGCGCATGCTCGAAGTGCCACCGAGCCTCCCAGCTCAGGAGCCAGCGCAGCCTCGCCCACAGGTCACCCAACGACCGGAATCCGTGGCGAGGCTTCCAGAGGCCCCGCCACGGCAGAGCGTGCCGGAAGCGCCCAAGCCACCGCCAGCCCCACGGGTGCCTGAATCCACCACGCCCAAGCTGACCAAGCCACCGGCCAGGGGCGGCACGATTGTCGATTTGCCGAAGCCTGTGCGTGAAGAGTCTCCTGACGATGCGCAACTACTCTCGCGCTATAACAGTAAAGCCCAGGACATCGGCCCTGGCGACGGTGGGACACACAAGCCGTCTGGGGAACAGCCACGCGCCATGCCGCTGGACATTCCGGTCCCAGAACGCTACAGCGTGCGTCAACCGCCGTCACCTGAGGCCGAGGAGACCGCCGCCATGCCAGCCCCGGAGGCCTCCGAGCCTGCGGCACCGGCTCAGGCGACACCCGCTGCGCCGCCGCAGGCGAGCCTACCGCCAGCAGCGGCGGACACCGCACCACCAAAGCCCGCGCCCCCGGTGGCTCGGTATGAAGCCCCGTCGCCGCCGACACCGCCGGTACCCGTCCCACGATCAAAGCCCGCGCCGCCACCGCGTCTGGTGCCACCGACGCCGCCACGAGCGCCTGTCGAAACGAAGCGGCGCCCTGACACGCCGCCCAGTCCCCCGGTGGCCCAGGCACCAGTCCCCCCGCGGCCGCTGGCGCCACCCCAGCCTCCGGCTGAAGAGTCGCGCCAGGCCGCCGTGCCTCCCAGTGTGCGTGTGCCACCGGCACGGTCGACCCCCACACCACCTGCCGCCTCTCCACCTCCACTGGAGAGCAGGCGGCGGGCAACGCTGCCCCCGAGTGAGGCTGCTCCAGCCGCGCCGTCCTCCCCAGCACCACGCTCCTCTCCAGCAGAGGAACAGCGGCGACGGCGCTTAAGTGCGGCAGAAGAACTGGCCATGATGCAGCGCAGTCCCCAAGAGCGCGCCGGAGCGGGGAAGGGCTCGGGCAGTGGCACGCAAAGCCTGGATGAGCATTTCGCACGCCTGGAGAAGCGTCTGCCCTTGCCGACAGCCAATACCCCAGGGACATTCCAACGTGGCCCGGAACGCGCTGGGGAAGGGCGAGGTGACGGCCAAGGCGGTAAGTATCGTTCCATCGCCTCGTTTGGCTTAAAACACGCGTCCTATTTACTCGGCATGCAGCGAAAAATTGAGCTCGTCTTCAGCGTGCCCGCCATGCAGCAGGATCATGGGGCTCTCGGTGTGCCGATTGTCGGTTTTACGGTCCGCCGCAGTGGCGAATTAGCCGAAGCCGTGCTCCTGCGCTCGTCAGGTTATCCGGCTGTGGATCAGGCCCTTATCAAGGCCGTGCGTCGGGCCGCCCCGTATACGCCGTTCCCCCATGACATGCCGGATCAAGAACTGAGCATCCGTATCTATGCGTCTATTTCCTAGTTGAGGCGCCTATGGCGTGGCAGACTGCTGTGGCGCATATAATGCTGTACACTATCCACCCAAAGTACGTGAGGAGCCCCGAACGGCAGCCAAGGGGCATGGAGGCGCGTGGGCCGTTGTGAGCAGAGAGGCGTGGTCTCGACTGGGCACACGGTGCCGTGCTGGAGGTGAGGGCCGAGATGGCAGAGCAGAGACACACCACACGGGTCGCCGTCATTGGCGCGGGGTCATGGGGCACGGCCTTGGCCCAACTCCTGGCGACACAAGGGCACGAAGTCAGGCTCTGGGTCCGATCCCCGCATCTGGCCCAGCGTCTCACACGTGAGCGCGAGAATGCCGTGTATTTACCCGGCGTGCTGTTCCATCCACGCTTGACGTGCACCGCAGACATGCGCGCAGTCACCGCGGGGACCGAGACGTTTGTCTCCGTCGTGCCTTCCCATGCGGTCCGCACCGTGTGGGCCATGCTGGCACCACACGTGCCCCAGAACGCGCTGCTGATCAGCGCCACCAAAGGTATCGAAGCCGGCTCGCTGTGCACCATGTCGCAGGTCTTGCAGGCGACACTCGCGTCATGCCCAGGCTTACGCCTGGCGGTGTTGTCGGGCCCCACTTTCGCCCAAGAAGTGAGTCAGGGCTTGCCAGCCGTAGCCGTTGTCGCGTCCCAACAGCGCGCGGTTGCGGAAAGCGTGCAGCAGCTGTACAGCACGGCGACTTTTCGCGTGTATACCAACACCGATGTGCTGGGGGTGGAGCTTGGTGGCGCCCTCAAAAATGTCATGGCGCTTGCCGCCGGCGTCTGCGACGGTTTACGGCTGGGCTACAATACCCGCGCCGCCCTGATTACACGCGGTTTAGCCGAGATGACCCAGCTTGGGGTCGCTATGGGCGCGCAGGCGCAGACCTTTGCCGGACTCTCGGGCATGGGGGACCTGGTGCTGACCTGCACCGGGCATCTCAGCCGCAATTACGCCGTCGGGAAACAACTGGGCCAGGGGCAGACCTTGGCGGATATTTTGTCACACATGCAGATGGTGGCCGAAGGGGTGACCACCACCAGTGCCGCGGTGGCCCTGGGGCAGCGTTGGCAAGTGGAGATGCCAATTGCCGAGCAAGTCTATGCCGTCCTCCAGGGACAGGTGAGACCACGAGAAGCGGTCACAGCACTGATGCAGCGCACCTTAAAGCACGAAGATCAGCAAGAGGCCAGAGGATGAATCGCACACAAGTCGCTCAACTATTACAGCATATTGCTGACGGCACGGTGTCCCCCGAGGCTGGGCTCGAGCACTTACGCTTTATGCCCTACGAAGACCTGGGGTTCGCCCGCATCGACCATCACCGCAGTCTCCGCCAGGGCGTGCCGGAAGTGATCTACGGTGAGGGCAAAACGGTGGACCAGATACGGGCCATCGGCGAGCGCATGTTACAGCATGGCAGCGATCTTTTGGCGACTCGTCTCGCCCCGCAGGCGGCAGAAGCTCTGCTCACCCTGGCCCCGCAGGCGGAATACAACGCCATAGCGCGTACGGTGGCGGTACGCCAGCACCCGCAGCAGGCCGGGACGCAGGGTATCGTCTTGGTGGCAGCGGCGGGTACGTCTGACCTGCCCGTGGCGGAAGAAGCGGTGGTCACAGCCCGGGCCTTGGGCAGTACGGTGCAGACCGTGTACGACGTGGGGGTGGCCGGGTTGCACCGCCTGCTGGACCAGCATGCCGTGTTCACCGCCGCCCGTGTCATTGTGGTGGTGGCTGGGATGGAAGGCGCGCTCCCCAGCGTGGTCGGCGGACTGGTGGACAAGCCGATTATTGCCGTGCCAACCAGCGTGGGGTATGGGGCGCATTTTCACGGCCTGGCGCCACTGCTGGCCATGCTCAATAGTTGTGCCTCGGGGATTGCCGTAGTGAATATCGATAATGGCTTCGGGGCGGGGTACATGGCGCACACCATTAATCTCTTAGGTGAATCAGCACCGCAGGGGTCGTAAATTGTGACGCACGTCGCAAGAAACGGGGTGTGCGACGTTAGGCAGGGTTGGGCGACTGCTGGTAATACTCAAACATCGCAGCCGCGATGTCGGGGCTGGTGGGCCATTGGCCGAGCCATTGGCCGAGCCGTTGCCCGGCATGGGTCGTGTACGCCTCCAGGTTGTATAGATCATGTTATACTATATTTCCGCCCTACAGAAACAGCAGTCCAACCTTGTCGGTCGGCATCCGTAGAACAAAGGCTTCCGCCTCGTCAAGGAGCTGCCTCAGATACGTCATAACCGCGGCAGGGTTTACCGGCGGCTCGCTCGCCACGCACCGGAAATCCGCTTCCGTGTAACGAGCAAGGCGACGCACTTCATTAATGAGTCCTTCTGGCGTGAAACCAATCGACTTGCCGACAGCAGCCCACATCACAGCGCCAAGTGGAAGAATCCGGTCGTGGATCGTCAACAGATCCACCACGTCGCGCGGCTCCCGCCGCCCCGCGGCGGCCATGATTTTGTTGATGGCAAGGTCAATCGGATGGAGGATATAGCCAAAGGCTTCATCCCGTATCGTCGGAAAAACCGGCAGTCGCTGTCCAGCACCCATTCCAGTTTCGTGGTTTCGCCGTCGTGCTGGGCAAGCACCGCATAAAAGGTTGACTCACGCCGCAGCCATTGTAGCGCATACCCATGCTGTTGCAAGACCGTGCTATCCTGTTCAGCCGCCTGTGCCACACGTTCCTCGCGGTCGTGGAACACGTCAATGTCCCTCGAATATTGTGGGGCATCACGGTTCAAAGGCGTATTCCTCGCGACATAACTTTCCGGGTCACGATGCGCGGCGAGCAGCCGGAGTATGTCGGTTTGAATTTTAGAGAGCGGCACAGCACGCCTGCTCAATCTGCTCCGCCAGACGACGCGCCTCCAAGTTGCCTTCAACTCGCAGACTGTGCGTAATGGCTAAGGCATCTTCATGTCTCGGTTCGGGCACGGCGCAGCTGCTCCACAAAGCCGCGGCCCCGAAGTCTCTGAGTGCGCGCCGGTAAAGGCTCACAAAATCTTCCTGTTGTGTCGGTTCTGTACTCAGAATTCTCATACTACAACAATACCCTCAGAAGCGGAAATCTCAGATTGAGCCCGCACGGTTCGCTCATTTTTGGAGGCAAATCCGAGATTTGGTTCCCAAGAATCGAGGCCGATTATCAGACCTGTGGAGCGTGGGTTATTACGGTGGAGCTGCCCATATGAGTCAGCGGAGTCTGCACTGGTACGGGCTCGGGCACGGCGGTCACGGTGCCCGCGCCCGTCCACACCAGTATACTGCCCCCCTCATCCACCGCACACTGGTGCACGTCAATGATTTCAACTGCCAGGTCATCCAGGTCGAATTGGCGTGTGAGGGCGCGATACGAGACACGACTGCACTGGCGCAGAAACGCGAGAATCTGATCCAGCACCGCGTAAAAGTCCATGTGTCCCATTCTCCGTGTCGGTTGCGCCGTGCCCGGACCGTCTCTTGTCTGGCACCTGTGGATACTTATTGTACTGAAGTGTCGGCGCGCTCCTGGCAAGCGCTGGAACTCTAGCCTCCATTGTGCAGGCTGGCAGACAGCATGATGGCTGCCTTCATACTGTCTGCGTGTACGATTCATCTTCGCCTCAAATGTGTAGGCTACTCTCTGCGCAGTTGCATCCCAGCTCTGGGTGTGCTCCAGAGACAGCGTATCTGGAGTATGAGAGAAAGGGCTCGGCTCTCCCGCTGGAGGGAGTAGAAACCATAGGTGCATGCCATGGGTATTAGTGGTCTGATAGCCATTGTGGGCGGCCTTGCAGGAAACTTTCTCACGTATAAACTCACGACGTCGCATGGCAAACAATCTCTACGACTCAACAAGCTGGAACACCTTGCAGCGCTCACGCATGAGTTCGAGCAATGGTTGGCGAAGGAACGCAGCGCGACTCTGGCGAGAACATGTGCCAGTGGAAGCCCAAGTACCGTCAATCACATCAATACGATCATCCGAATCTATTTCCCAGAAATGCAGGATGCCGTAAGGGATCTTGTCAAGACGGCAGAGCATTACAATGTCTGGAGAAGCGAAGGAGAAAGCCACATGACTGCCTCGCACAATGGTACGGTAGATCACGCTGTACGAGAAGCATACAGTGAGAAACATCAGTATTTTCTTCTCAAGATGATGGAAAGCAAAATCTCTATAGAGAAAAAATCGGCACAGATCATGCAATCACTGTTGCGATATGTCTAGAACATTCCCTAAGGCTGCCATGGAATCGAGCCGTCTTCCTATGGTTAGGCGTCATGAAGGCACAGCTAAGTGCCTCAATGGGGTGATATTATTATGCAATTGCTCTTTGTGTGTTATGGCAATATCGGGAGAAGTCAGGTAGCACAAACCTATTTCAGTACCCTATCCCGGCATGACTCTGCGAGTGCTGGCATCGCCGTCAATGCGCTGGTCGCACAGGAAAAACTCCCCAGCAAAAAACTCAAAGACCTGCCCATCCAACGCTCTGTGACGTACCTCAGACGAGAACTCGGGATAGACATCGCAGAGAAAGAAAGACAACAGCTCAACCCTGCAATGCTCGATACGGCGGATCTGGTCATCGTCATCGCAGAGAAGGAGCGGTGGCCGCACTACCTGCAGGAACATGGCAAGGTGATGTTTTGGGATATCCCAGACGCCGCAGACCGCACAGAGGCTTTTGCCTACGACATCTTTCGCCAAGTGCAACGCCAGGTGGAACAATTGGTCGCCGAGATCGGCTAGCAGGGCCCTCGGGAGATAGACCCTGCCGATGGAGTAAGGACGTCCACGGCTGCAACAGCCGTGCGATCCCCGCTTGCTCATGCAGGGGCCGAGCCCCCACATACACCCCCGCTGGGCAGCGCTGTGCGGCAGGAAGGGCGCCGTCCTCGCGCTCCAGCCTCGGAAGGCTTCCGCCCGTGGCGGGCGGCACAGTCTATTCACGCGTTCCCCGAGCAGCCGTCCCTCGATCCTGCGCGCAGACCTGTAGACGCCAGCATCAGCAGGCTTTTGCAGGCCAACGCGCCAGAGAATGCCAGAAACCCCGGGGCGCGGATGGTCTGCGGGGACACATAGGTTTCCTGCCTCTGGTGCATGCCGTGGAGGATGCCCGCCCACCACCCCGCGTTGTCATCGGCGTGCCCGAGACGTAGAGCCCACTGGTAACAGTAACAGTAATGCGTTGTATGTGCTCGATAGCCATGGCACAGCACCTGAGCCTTCGCACACCCTGCACCGCTGTGCGTACGGAACGCCTGCACCCAGCACGCATGTATACCACTACACGTCAGGCGTGGACCCCTCTGCGGTCCAGGGTCGGTTTGACGAGTGCGTACACCTGTGCCGGGTCAATGACCTGGAGACAGACATTATCGCGGCAGGGCGTCTTGCGGTGGTTCGTCGCCGCGACGCACGGCGAGCACGCCAGGCCAGCATAGATGGGTGTGGTGTGGCCAAGCGGACCGTAGAGGGCGGGCGTCTCGGGACCGAAAAATACAAACGTTGGCATGGCGGTGATGCTGGCGAAGTGCGCTGGCCCCGAATCATTGGTGATCATACACTGGGAAATGCTATACAGTACGGGCAATTCAATCAGAGGCACGGCTCCGGCAAAATTGATGCAGCGTTCATGTGCCACGTGCTGGGTCATCACCTCCGCCTCATCCCGTTCACTCGGGGAGCCAGTGATCACGATCAGCACGCGGGGATGTTGGCGCAGGATCTGCTGGATAAGGGCAACGTAGTTGTCTGGCATCCAGCGGCGCTGCGGCAGGAATTCGCTGGCGTTGGGGTTGATCAACACCAGGTCATGATCATCAGGATGATAGGCTGGGTAATAATGCCGTAGACGGGTGTGCATGTGCTGTTGTTCAGCCAACGTAAACTGTCGTTGACGGATACGTATATCGTCGTCGCGGATCGAGATTTTGGTGTACGGTACTTCCCGAGTGGCTGAGAGGAGGGCCGCCACCAGGGCCAGAAAGTTCTTGGCGATGTGGATGTGGGGATTGTAGCTCACCTGATGCGTGAGCAGTGTCCCCCGATAGAGGCCTTCGTGATGATAGGCATAAAACCCGACCCGATGAGGCGCGCCGGCGAGAAAGGTCAGCAACGCCGTAAAACGCGAAAACAGCTCCAAGTCAATGACCGTATCGATCCCATGTCGCCTCGTCCACAGCACATAGCGCACTACATCCACCGCCAGTGTCCACACGTTGGTGTCGCGCAGGGTGCACACCCGGTGCTCGGGAATCGTATGCAAAAGTTTCAGACTGTCCTGACAGCGGGCAAAAATTAAGAAATACAGCGTGGCTCCCGTTGCGTGTTGCAGTTTCTGCATGGCGGGCTCTGCTAAAATGGTGCTGCCCATTTCCGACAGCTCAATGAATAACACGTGCTGCGGTGGCGTGTCGTGTACACTGTGGAACAGGTTGAGCACGCGCTGGAGCAGCGACGCGCACCAACACAACGGGATACCCACAAAATAATCGACAGTTCGCATCGTCTGCACACGCATCAGCACTGCTCCCAGGTAGTCGGATTAAGAGACGACAAACGGTATGACCCCGCTATTATCAAAGGCGCCGTAAAACCCCGGCGTTCAGGCCGGGGATATAAGGCGCTTGCCCAGTCTTCTGGGCAATTCCTAGTGCTGGCATAAGTCAGCATAAAAGCGTGCACCATTGCATTCTACCGTATCTCATGGTAGAACAACGGTATGGAAAAGAAACTCTCTACCAGCATGACACTCACCCGTAAAGCCAAACGCTTGCTATGGGCACTTGCTGACAAGTCTGGTATCGGCATGTCTGCTAAGCTCGAAACCATCATCCGTGAACAAGCCAAGCGTGAGGGTGTGCAGTAGCCATGCCCAAGACGTTCAAGTACAAACTCTATCGCAGGAAGCGCAACGGGAAGCTGCATCGCCAGATCCACGTCGGCGGTGCGATCCACAACCCCTGCATCGCGCTGCATCGACGCTACGACCGTTTGTACAAGAAGTCTTTGTCGTGTTTTACGCTCAACAATCACCTCACCAAGCTGAAGAAGCTGCCCAAATACGCCTGGTGGACGCAGCTGGGCTCCCACGCCATCCAAGGCATTGCCGCACGCATCGACAAGGGCTCCAAGGCGTTCTTTGCGCACGTGAAAGCGCGCCAAGCGGGGAAGATCACGCGCCGTGTCGGGCCGCCGACCTTTCGCAAGGTCCGCAACGCCAAGTCCTTCACGCTGTCGCAAGCGGGCTGGAAGCTGCGCGACGGTAATCGCCTGAAGATCGGCGCCACCCTCTACAGATTCGCCAAGTCTCAGGAGATTGACGGCACCATCAAAACGGTCACTATCAAGCGTGATCCCCTTGGCGATGTGTACGTGTATTTCTCGTGCATCCTTGATGACCAACAACCCATCTACCGAGTCATGACAGGTCACAGCGCAGGCTTTGCCTGTTTGCGACCAGGAGGTGAAACAAGCGTACCCTTGTAAAGCCTCATAAGGTCGATGAAGGAGTATCGAAGAAGGAGGCGAGGAACCACTGCGAGCCCCGCGATGTCCGGGTGTCCCTCCCCAGACGTGCTGACGAGTAATCTGAGGTACGAAGCTCTGGGAACAAGGGCCTGACCTCTGCCAGCCTCGACGCGGAGGGGGACGAGGGAAGGACGGTAAGGGTGAACGCAAGGGAAGAGTCATGCGAAAACCTCGTGAAGCCTCCAGGGCCAAAGAGGCTGACAGGCCAGAACCAACATGATGGGTGAGCAGGATCGTCTCAACGAAAGCGGGGGCGACGACATCCAAGAAGGCTCACCGGGGAACAGACGCCAACCGAGCCGAGCCACATGCTCCTGCACCGACAACTGGGTAAGCCCTCTGCTCCCCACAGACGTGGGAGCCTGACCGCAAGGAAGGGGGATGGAACAGAGGGGAGAAGATGACGGAAAAAGCGAACGCCGTTCGGTAGCAGGACGGATAGGGCCACACAGGTGGGGATACCCCACCCGAAAGGGTGCAGACTGCCGTTGGGGCCTTACGAGAGAGCACGCAAGCAACGTCCGCATCCTTGGAGATGTTCGACAGGGATGTTCACGGAACGGACCAAAGAACACCCCTACACCACATGGGCGGACATCCAATGGCACAAGGGGGAAGGGAATGTACGACGCGTGCAAGAACGTCTCTACCGCGCCACGAGGAACCAAGCAGGGAGAAAAGGGAAAAATCTCCAGCAGGTGCTTGTGCGAGCTCCGTCCAACACACTCCTGGCGATCCGACGTATGACCCAGGAAAACCAGGGCAGACACACGGCAGGGATGGATGGAGGGGTGTACGACACTCCCGAAGCCCGCGGGAAGGTGTTGCAAGAGGACCTGAGCCTGCAAGGGTATACACCCCAACCTGTCAGACGGGTGGACATCCCGCAAGACCACGGGAAACACAGACCCTTGGGCATACCGACCGGCAAGGACCGGGTCATGCAGGCCATCGGCAAGGCGGCTCTGGAGCCAGAAGGGGAGGCACGCTGTGCAGCAAACTCCTCTGGCTTGCGACCAGGGCGCGGCACGAGGGAGGCGATGGAGGCCATGTTCAAGGCGACGAGTCGTCAGGACGGTCGTCCAGGGGTGCTCGACGCGGAGATGAGCGGCGGCTTTGACCACATTGACCATAACCCTTTGGTGGCCCATGTGCCCGTATGCACCACCACGTTGCGCCAGTGGCTCAAAGCAGGAGGAGTCGACGTCGGCTTCGTCTCGCCCACGGACACGGGCACGCCACAAGGCGGGGTCATGTCCCCAGGGCTGGCGCATGGGGCACTGGAGGGGATGGAAAGGGTGTTCGACGCAGCATACGCGGAGGGGCGACCCACATCCCCCGTCCATCGCAGAGGACTCAACACAGGCAGAGCCAGTATGCGATAGGCCGACGACTTGGTGATCACGGCTCCTACACGGGCAGTATGGGAAACCTAGGCCAGACCACGGGGAGAAACGTTCCTCAAGGCACGAGGACTGGCACGGAACGAAGCCAAAACCCGGAGAGTGCACCTCAAAGACGGGTTGAACTTCCTTGGGTTGCACCTCAGGCAATGCGGGCAACAGGGCAAACGGCTGACCGTCCCACACAAGGCAAAGGTCCTCACACACGTGAGGGGTAGACGATCCTCCCTGGACGCACATCAGCAGGCCCCTGCGGGGCAGGTAATCAAAAAACGCCATCCCGTTCTCCGGGGTTGGGCGCATTCTTACCGGCACAGTGTCGCCAAACACGGCTGCCACAAAGCTCGACATGTACAAGGGCACATGCTCGGGAATTGGGCGACACGCCGACACCCGAACCAAGGGAAACACTGGGGGAAAGCACGCGACGTTCGGGACGATGGCTCCTGGACATTCTTCGAGGGAAAGGCGGCAGTGGTGCAGCCTGATGCAACCCCACTCACCCGCGTCATCAAGGTCCAAGGAAAAAGTTCGCCTTAGGACCCAGCCCTGCGCCAGTACTGGGTAGAGCGCAAGAAGCGACACGTGGGAAGGGCAACCTACGAGCAACAGCGGCTGAGGCTGCTCCAGCAACAGGAATATCGGTGCGCCCTGTGTCACATCCAGTTTAGAGCAGGAGAAGCCATAGAGACGGACCATATCATCCTCACAAGCCAAGGCGGAACAGATGAACCCAGTCACAAACGCCTTGTACACCCCTGGTGCCATCGGCAACGCCATCAAAAGGACGGGCAACAACGGCCAAGGGCTTGAGCCGGATGAGGGGCAACTCTCATGTCCGGTTCTTAGGGGGCTGGAGGGTGGTAACACCCTCCGGCTACCCGGTGGGTTGACGACCTATCTCACCGGCAGCGATGGCACAGCACACCAGGCGCCACAGCCGCTCCAGCACAGTCTCAACGCGCTCGCCCAGGTCAATCGTCGGCTTGCCGGCAAGAAGAAAGGTGCTCACAACCGCAAGCCCGCGTTGGCGAACCTTGCCCGTGTGCATACGCCCATCGCCAATCAACGGCAGGCGTTTCATGGGGAATTGGCGCACGCACTCTGTAAAACCTACGACGTCATCGCCCTGGAGACGCTCAGCCTGTCTGGCATGAAAGCCCTGTGGGGACGCAAGGTGTCTGCCCTGGGCTTTGCCACGTTTGTTGAGACGTTGCACTCTGTCGCCAGCACAACAGGCACGATTGTCCAGCACATTGGGAAGTGGTTTCCGTCCACGAAGCTGTGCTCGGCTTGCGGCTGCGTCAACCAGGCGATCACTCTGCGAGACCGCGTGTGGATATGCCCCGATTGTGGGATAACCCATCAGCGAGACCCCAACGCTGCGGTCAACATTTTCCGAGAAGGGGCATCTGCTCATGGGGGAAATCATGTTAGCCAAGCCTCGGCTGGCGTTGATTGTTGATCCCAGACTCCCCGCCGTTTACGGTGGGGAGTCTGTCAAAAAGACAAACTGCCCGCAGCATGCGCCGTGTGGACTCTGAAGGAGAGGCAAGGATGCGTATCGCGTATGTCCATGGCTACGACGGCATCACCGCCCCGTTGTTCCTGGGGGCGTTGCTCGCACTGGGCGCCTCGCCCGCCAAGATCGTGGCAAGCTGGCAGCTCTTGCAGCTGCCGCCAGTGGAGCTGAACGGCACACCGGTCCCAGACAAGGAGATGACGGCAACGCAGGTCACCTGGACGCCCCCGGAGAGGGCTTGGACAATGTCCCAGGGTGGTGCGCACGACCTCTTCCGCCGCCTCCTGGCCAGCACAGCACCCACATCGCTGCAACAGCGCGTCCTACACATGTTGGAACACTTCACCAACGCTGTGGCCTATGCGCATGGGAGAGAGCCTGCCAGCGTCGAGGCCATGTCTTCGCCGTGGCTACCGGAAATTCTCTACCTGGGCAGCGCCGTGGCCTGTGCGCTCGACGAACTGGCCATCGACCAGCTCGTGGCGGCCCCCGTGCCGCTGGGGACTGGCTGGATCGACGACGCGGCAGGGCGGCGGCCAGTGCCGCATCCTTACACCGCCGCCCTGTGCCGTGGTGTGCCCATTTACAGCACCGGCGTGCCGCCACATGAGGAACGTACCACGGTAGCGGGGGCGGCGCTGCTCACCGCCTTCGCCAGCCACTTTGGACCGCCGCCAGACATGACCCTGGTGGGCGCGGGCTATGGGCAGGAGGTCGGTGCTCCTACCACAGCGCCGCGCCATCTGCAAGTGCTGCTCGGCGACACCGTTGGTCCAGCAGCGGCAGAACGCATTGCGGTGATGGAAGCCAACATCGACGACATGAATCCCGAGTTCTATGAAAGTATTGCCGAGCGTCTGTTTGCCCACGGGGCGCTGGATGTGACGCTAACCCCGTTGTACATGAAAAAGAATCGCCCGGCTACCACCTTGACGGTGCTCGCCCCGCTGCCAGCGGTGTCACGTCTGGCCCAGGCCATGCTCCAGGAGACCTCAACCTTTGGGGTGCGCGTGCATGAAGTCTGGCGCCATAAGCTCGACCGCTTCCACCGACCGGTAGAGACGCACTATGGCAGCGTCCCGGTCAAATGTGGCGTGTTAGAAGGCCGCATCGTGCAGGCGGCGCCCGAGTACGACGCCTGCAAACGTCTGGCCCGCGAGCAGGGCGTGCCCGTGCGCCTGGTCTACGCCGCTGCGGCCAGCCTGGCAGCCTCCTGGTTGGCAGGCCCGGCAGAGCCGCGGTGATTGACCCTCGGCGCCAACGGCGCTATCATGCCCGGCATATGGCTCGATGTCTGTCGCGTCAGTTCTACGCCAGCGGAGACCTCGCGGGCACGGCCCGCTCCTACAGGGAGACCGCAGACGCTCTGTATACTGTAGGAGCGGGCCGTGCCCGCGCAGAGGGGGGGTTGAGGGGTTTCTCTGCAACAGACATCTCCCCCTGCACTCTCTCGCAAGCGATAGCAGGAGTCGCCCTCTAGGCCCTCTCCCACGTGGCGAGGGGGTGAACAATGGTTGCGGAATGTGTGGAGTTGAGCTATGGATGGCCTGCTGCAAAGTCTGCAGAAGCGTATTGCCGGTGAAGTCCGCTTCGACGCCTTTAGTCGGATGCTGTACAGCACAGATGCCAGTATTTATCAGATTGAGCCCCTCGGGGTGGTGATTCCGCGCCATGCCGATGACGTGGTGGCTACGTTGGAAGTGGCCCGCCAGCACGGCGTGCCCGTCCTCCCACGTGGCGGCGGCACCGGGCTGGCTGGACAGACCATCGGCAAAGCCATCATCATGGATATGTCGAACTATATGCACGACATCTCCAATCTCAACACCGCAGAGCACTGGGCCTGGGTGCAGCCTGGTGTGGTGCAGGATCAGTTCAACGCCTATCTGCGGCCGCACGGCTTTTTATTTGGTCCCGACACCTCGACCAGCAGCCGCGCCACTATTGGCGGCATGATCGGCAACAACTCCGCCGGGGCGCGCTCGGTGATCTATGGCAAGACCATCGATCACGTGCTGGAAGTTGACGCCGTGCTCTCCGACGGCAGTCGGGTGCTGTTCAAGCCGGTGGATCACAGCATGCTGGAACAGAAGATGCGCGGGCAAACGCTGGAAGCGCAGATCTACCGCGAGGTGGTGCACCTGGCGCGTGACAATAAAGAGGCCATCGCAGAGCGTTATCCGAAAATCCTGCGGCGGGTGAGCGGCTATAACCTGGACGAGTTTCTCGGCGCGGGGCCGTTCAACATCGCCAAAATGATCGTCGGCTCCGAGGGCACCCTGGCCGCGGTCGTGGCAGCCAAGATGCGCATTATGCCCATGCCCAAAGCCACCTCCGTGCTCGCCGTGCATTTTGACGACATGATTGCCGCCGTCGAAGCCACCAACGCCATGCTGCCCTCGGAACCGTCAGCCATTGAAATGATCGACCGCCAGATTATTGAGGCAGCCCGCGCCTCCAAAGAATTTTCCGGGAGTATGCCCTTTGTCGAGGGACAGCCGGACGCGCTGCTGGTGGTAGAATTTTACGGCGACTCCGCCGAAGAAGCCGCCGACAAGGTGCAAAAGCTCGAAGCGCAACTGCGCCGCGAAAAATGGGGCTATGCCTATACCCAGGCGCTCACCACCGCGGCGCAAGCCAATGTCTGGAAAGTGCGTAAGGCTGGCCTCGGCCTGCTCATGAGCCGCCGCGATGATCGCAAGCCCATTGCCTTTGTCGAAGATACCGCCGTTGATCCGGCCAAGCTCCCGGACTTCCTGCGGCGTTTTCGGGAGATTGTTGCCTCGCATGATACCACCGCGGGCTATTACGGCCATGCCAGCGTTGGCTGTATGCATATCCGACCCGGGATCAATCTCAAAGAACCGGCCGAAGTCGATAAGATGATGGCCATGATGCATGAGATCAGTGACCTGGTCATCGAGTACGGCGGCTGTATGAGCGGCGAGCACGGTGATGGCTTAGCGCGCAGTTGGCTCAACGAAAAGCACTTTGGCCCAGTGCTCTACAAAGCCTTCAAAGACGTGAAGCACGCCTTTGACCCCGACAACCGCATGAATCCCGGCAAAGTGGTAGACGGCCCTTCACCACGTGAAAATCTACGTCATGGGGCAACCTATAAGCCGATTCACGTGCATACGCATCTCGACTTCAGCCGTGAGGGTGGTTTTGAGACGGCCATCGACATGTGTAACGGCAACGGCGAGTGCCGCAAGCTCACCGGCGCTACCATGTGTCCATCGTACATGGCGACGCGCGATGAGCAGCATTCCACGCGTGGTCGGGCGAATGCGCTGCGGGCCATTTTAGCCGGGCGCGTACCCGAGGACGAGTTCACCGGCAAGGGCCTGCACGATGTGCTCGACCTGTGCCTCGAATGCAAGGCGTGTAAAACCGAATGTCCTTCCAATGTGGACATGGCCAAGCTCAAGTACGAATTTCTCAGCCATTATTACGCCAAGCACGGCACACCACTGCGCGCCAAGCTGTTTGCGCATATTGGCACGCTGAGTCGCTTTGGCCAGATGGTCGCCCCGCTGTCGAACTGGTTGGCGCGCAGCCCGCTCGGCAAATGGGCCCAGGCGCGCCTTGGCATTGCGCCGCAGCGCACCTTGCCGGCCTTTGCCCGGCAGACGTTTAGCGCCTGGTTTACCCAGCGTCCACGCCGCATGCAGCCCGCCACACGCGGGGAGGTGGTGCTGTTTCACGATACGTTCCTGGAGTACAACTACCCGGAAGTTGGCCAGGCTGCGACGCACTTGCTCGAAGCCGCCGGTTTTGAGGTCGTGCTGGTGGATCGCCAGTGTTGTGGTCGTCCGGCGGTGTCCAAGGGCCAGATCGAGCAAGGGCGCGCCTTTGCCCGGCACAATATCCAGACGCTGCTGCCCTATGCGCGCCGCAGTGTGCCGATTGTCGGGATTGAGCCCAGTTGTATCCTGACACTGCGCGAAGACTATCTCGATCTCGTGCCTGGAGCCGATGCCACGCTGGTGGCGCAACAGGTGTGCACTATTGACGAGTTTTTGCAGCAATTACACCAGCGCGGCGAGCTGGATCTGGAGTTTACCAGCGCGCCGAAGCAGATCTTAGTGCACGGCCACTGTCATCAAAAAGCCCTGGTAGGCATCTCCCCTACGCTGGAGGTCTTACGCCTGCCTACAGGCTACACCGTGCAGGAGATTCCGTCGGGATGCTGCGGCATGGCTGGTTCGTTCGGCTATGAAGCGGAGCACTACGAGATTTCCATGCAAATCGGCCAGCAGCGTCTCTTCCCGGCGGTGCAGGGGGCGGCAAGCACGGTCGAAATTGTGGCGGATGGGATTTCCTGCCGGCAGCAGATTCAGCATGCGACTGGGCGGCAGGCGCGCCATCTGGTGGAAGTGCTGTGGGACGCGGTGGCGCCGCAGCAGCGCGAGCAGGTGGGGCGTCGCTAACGTGTTCGACGGGCGTCCAGGGGGAGGCCGCTCCCCCTGCCGTGCCTCACAGGCGAGGCTTAATTGTAGTCATCTTCGTCGTACATGAACCCTTCGGCCTCTTCGGGATCCTCAAAATGGTCATCTAACTCGGAGAATTCGTCCTCCTCCTCTTCCTCCTCATCGGTCTCTTCTTCCAGACTTTCGAGAGACGTTTCGCGCCGCGTATCCTCTTCGTCGGTCTCCGTGTCTCCAAAGGTGGCCGAGCTGCCCCCTTCCTCGGTGTCGTCGTCAATGGTTGGGATGTCTGCGGCACTATAGTAGGTGTCGGGGAAAGTCGTCGTCGTATCCACTAAGCCAAAGTCATTAGGGGAAAAGGCATAACGCACCTCATGCGTCCTGGCATTAAAAGCATGGCGCGGAATGCCGTATTGCACCCGGATGGCGCTGACCTCTTCCCCGAAATGCTCTTGAGCATCCCGGATGATCAGTTTGGCAATATCGTCCGTCAAGGCGTAATCGGTCTCATTGTGTATGGGGATGCTAGGCATCGCGACACTCCTCCGCTGGGATATCCCCCGAAGACAAACGCCAGGATGCCGTAGCTCTCCTGGCGTCGCCGGTTATTATGCCATCCGCTGGACATGGCAGCAAGGCGTGACCAGCTATCCTTCCGGCCAGCGCTCGGCAGCAGACGCTGACATTTTCTGCTACACTCTTCTCAGCATACACGCCGAGGAGAGATTCTTGTGGTGGCGGCCCTTCCAGCGGGTAGCAAAGACGTCATGACTCTCACGGCCTGAAGGAGACTTGCATGGCAGATTTTCAGACCGTTAAAAGCTATGTGCAGGAATTGCAACTCGCCATCGTACACGAAGATGCCGCCCAAGGGCTGCTCGTGGTCGATGATGAAGAACGCGGGATTAGCCGCCTAGTGATCGACGTGGAGGATCCCATCCTCGTACTCGAACAGGTGATTATGGAGGTTCCGGCCATGCCGGGCAACCTGTTCAGCCGTTTATTACAGATGAATCGTACGCTGGTGCATGGGGCGTTTGTCCTGACCGACGACGGCAAGCGCGTGTTGTTCCGTGATACCTTACGCATCGAGCATCTCGATCTCAACGAGCTGCAAGGGACTATTGAGGCACTGAGTCTGGCCCTTGCCGAATACGCCGGTGAATTCATCATGTTCAATAAGTCATAAGTGGTTGGCTAGCAAGGAGGCATCGTCCATGGGTATTTTTACACGACTGTTCAAAGTGGGGCAGGCCGAGGCCCATGCTATTGTCGACAAATTCGAAGATCCCATCAAGATCACCGAACAGGGCATCCGTGATCTCAAAAGCGATCTGCAAAACGCCATGAACGGCTTGGCGGAAGTCAAAGGCGTCTCCATCCGTTTGGGTAAAGAAGCCGACGACGCCAAACGCCAGGCCAACGAGTATGAGCGCAAGGCCGTGTTGCTCCTGCAACGCTTTCAAGAGGGTCAGCTTGACCAAGCGCAGGCCGATCGTCTGGCGACTGAAGCCTTGAATCAGAAGGAACTGGCGGCGCAACGGGCGGCCAGACTGTCGCAGGATACCGAACAGCAACAACGCATGGCCTCACAACTGCAAGACAAAGTTCAGCAGCTCAAATCGGCCATCTCGACGTATGAAAATGAGCTGGTGACGCTACGGGCGCGGGCCAAGACGGCTGAATCCACCAAGAAAATTAACCAGCACCTGGCGCAAGTCGATTCCTCCAGCACGATTGCCATGTTGGAGCGCATGAAACGGAAGGTGGAGGAAGATGAAGCCCTGGCACAAGCCTATGGCGAAGTCGGCCAGGTGGACACGTCGGTTGATGCGGAGATTAACAAAGCCCTGGCTGGAGCATCCATCTCGAAAACCCAAGATCAGTTGCAGGCCATGAAGGCCCGTCTTGGCATTACGGCCTAGTGCCTTCACCGAGCTATTGTGCTAGTTGCTGCCCCGTGGGATCGCCGGGCTCCCACCCGGCTCCCAAAGCCACGCTGGAGCGTGGCGCTCCCAGGAGACGTCGCACAGGCGCTCGGTTGAGGCACTAGAGGCCCAACTGTTTCTCGTCAGGAGAGCATGGCCAGAGTCCTCTGTGGTCTGTACGAGGGTCTGGCCATGGCCCGCGGCTCCCTCACTCGAGGTGCCAATCATCAATCAGCCATTCCCCCTCGGGCGTGCGCACGAGCACAAAAATCTCTTTCTGGAGGAGTTCCTGGCCATCAAGGCGGGCCCGCGTCTTCACATGCACCAACCCGCCTGTTGGGTGCACTTCTAGGTGGTACACCAGCCACGACAGCCGGGTGTAACCTTGGGCAGACAGCAGTGCGCGGATCTGGTCTACCCAGACCCGCGGCTCCAGGCCATGGCGGAAGTGTTCGGTGATATAGGGCAGCACCCGCGCCGGTTGCGACTCATAAAACCGCAGGTAATCAAACACCGGGCGCAGTGGGGCAATACCCGGTGGTGGCGCAACCTCGCCCACCTCATCCTGCCCAGGCGGCGCGGGTAACTCTGGCCCTGCTTTGGGGGCACTCCAACTGTACTCACTGAGGAGCATGACCACCAGGAGCGCACAGACATACCGCATACGAGCACCTTCTTGTTACGCATCAGGCCATCGCTTGCTTGGGGGTAAGCCAATCTGGGGTTTGCGTCAGGGCCGCTAGGCAGGCCAGATCCGCCGGCTGTGGCAGGACGTCGGTCAAGTAGGCGGCATACGCCTCCGGCTGTAACCGTTCACCCGTGACACTATAGGGTTCCCCAGCATAGGCGCCAATCCGACGATGGAACGTCATATCCGGCAGATACAACCTGGGTTGCTCTGCGGGGATGAGGCGATTCAAACGTGCGGTCAAGGCGCGAATTTCTACCATGTACAGCTCACGGGCTGTTTCATTGAGCCGCTCGCGATCCGCTGGCGCGGCGCAGGTCTCCTCATCATAGCGTCCCTTCAAACCCCACACATACCCCCAATGCGCCGAGCCGGAGTGATCAGAGCCAAATAAATCGTAGGCCGTTGGCACCCATTTGTTGAAAAACTTTTGCATCAGCGCTATAGGCACCCGCCCCGCCTGGATCACACGACGGAGGCCATCGTAGCCCACCCCCAGATGGAACGACTCTTCCTTGAGCATCGGCCCCATACTGCGCGCCAGCGGGGCAAAGGCCGAGTGGCTGAGCATACGCAGCTGGTATTTGCCGTCACGATCGACAAATTGCGTAAAGGTAAAAAAGTCCAGCCAAGTGGTGATGTCCTCGTTAAAGGAGCCCAGCAGCCGCTGGTGATGATAGGCTCGTCGCTGCAGGAGCTTGTCCGCCTCTAAGCGCCCGGCATGGCCAAAATGTGTCACCAGCAGATGGCACATCTGATAGCCGTGGCGCATTTCTTCCGCCATGACCCGTGTCAGACATTGGAAGTCGTACGTGCTAGGTGCGATGTCGTACAGGTGGTGCTGTTGCTCCACCGAGGCGAACTCGGTATCGCCTTGATAGACGATGTAATTGAGCACGGCATCGCGCATGCGCTGGTCCGGGATCTGCCGCACCGACTCCCAGCGCCGCGCTCCCGTAAAATCCCCAAAGGCGATTTCGTCACTCGCCAGGTCGCCATACTTCGTGTCAAAAGTGAAGCGCTCCAGATGGCGGCGGTCGAGGCCAATATCCTCCTGCCAGGACCGAAACGCCGCCACCCAGTCATCAAACGTGGCAAGGTGTGTACTCATGATGTGTCTCCCGGGCGCGCGTTATGCCCCTTGAAAGCGCGGCATGCGTTTCTCGACGTAGGCCCCCAAACCTTCCGCCGCATCGGCACTCTCAAACAACTGTTGTTGGAACTCACGCTCGAGTGCCAAACCCGCGGGCAGTGGCAACTCCAGACCCGAGCACACCGCCCGCTTGATCCGGCCCACGGCCTTGCTGGCTTTATTGGGTGGCGTAAATTGCCGCGCGTAGTCCAGCACCGCCTCAAAAAAATCCTCGGCCTCAAAAATGTGGTCAATGAGCCCAATCTCGAGCGCTTCTTCAAAGGCAAACACCCGTCCCGTGGCCATCAGCTCAATGGCGCGGGCGCGGCCGACCAAACGCGGCAAGCGCTGCGTGCCGCCGGTGCCTGGGAGCACCCCTAACGCCACTTCGGGGAGACCAATGCGGCCAGCATCGCGTTTGGCAATACGTAAGTCGCAGGCCATGGCAATCTCCAGACCACCGCCCACCGTGGCGCCATTGAGGGCCGCGATCACCAGTTTCGGCGTCTGTTCCAGACGCAGCAACGTTTCGTTGGCATGCAGGCAAAAGTAATATTTGAAGGCGGGATCGACGGTACGTAGCATCGAGATATCCGCCCCGGCAGAAAAAAAGCGCTCGCCGTGGCCACGCAGCACTAAGACGGAGACGGTGGGATCGAAACGCGCCTGCAAAATGCACTCGTCGAGCGCCCGCATCATCTCATAGGTATAGGTATTAGCGGGGGGATTATGCAACGCCATGATGGCGATGCCGTGTTCGACACGGTACTCCACCAGTGTGGTACTCATGTGACGGCCTCCGCAGGTGTGAGGGAAGGATGGGCAAGACTGGCTTGCAGAGATTCTAGCCGAGGCGGTGCTGTGTTACAATCAGCCGTGGTGGTTTATTAGTGCTGGGAGCGTCGGGTGAGCGCCCGGTATTGCCAGAGGCTTGCGGTCGTGTGGCACGCGCGCCATGGAGGCGACAACATACCAGTTATGGCCATCAAAATCGGGGTCGATACCGGCGGCACGTTTAGCGATTTCATGCGCATGGATGGCGATAGGCTGGTCATTCACAAAGTCCTCTCCACGCCCGACAACCCGGCACGAGCCGTGCTGCAGGGCTTGCGGCATCTGCAGTCCGACCTCGCCGGCGCGGAGGTCGTGCATGGCTCCACCGTGGCCACCAACGCCTTACTCGAACGCAAAGGGGCACCCACCGCGCTCATTACGACCCACGGTTTTGAGGATATTTTGGAGATTGGCCGTCAGACACGTCCGCATCTGTATGACCCGTTTGTGCAGAAACCGCCACCGCTCGTGCCAGCGCGCTGGCGCTTTGGCGTGGTGGAACGCCTGGCGTACAACGGCGAGGTGCTCACGCCCCTGAGCATGGCGGAGATCGAGCGGGTGCTGGCCCGTGTCCGGCGCTCCGGGGCGCAATCGCTGGCGATTTGCTTACTGCACGCCTATGCCAATCCGCAACACGAAATCATGCTGCTGGACGCTGCGACGCAGTTGGGTATCCCCATCTCCGCTTCCCACCAGATTCTGCCGGAATTCCGCGAATACGAACGTTGCAGCACCACGGTGGTCAACGCCTACTTGCGTCCCATCATGCAGCGCTATCTGGCGACGCTCGCCACCGAACTGCGTGGGGCGCGTTTGAGCGTCATGCGTTCCAATGGCGGCGTCATGTCGGCAGCCCGGGCGCATCAGGAAGCCGTGCACACGGTGCTCTCCGGCCCCGCCGGTGGCGTGGTCGGGGCGTTTCACGTCGCCTGTGCCGCGGGCTACAAGCGGGCAATCACCTTCGATATGGGAGGCACGTCCACGGATGTGGCGCTGTGTGACGAGCAGCTGCGCACCACCAGCGAGACCATTGTCGCGGGCTGCCCGGTCAAAGTGCCGGTGCTGGACATCCATACCGTCGGCGCCGGGGGTGGCTCGCTGGCCTATCTGGACGCTGGCGGGGCCTTGCGCGTTGGGCCGCAGAGCGCCGGGGCCGACCCTGGACCGGCATGCTATGGCACAGGCACCGGCATGACCGTGACAGATGCCAACCTCTACCTCGGACGTCTCCATCCTGAGTGGTTCCTGGGCGGCGAGATGCGCCTGGACGTGGCCCGCACGCAGGAGGCGGTGGAGGACTTTGCCCGCCAGCTGCGCCTGACGCCCGAGGCCACCTGTGAAGGGATTTTAGAAGTGGTAAATGCCAACATGGAAGGCGCCATCCGCGTCATTTCTGTCGAGCGTGGTCACGACCCGCGGGAGTTTGCCCTGGTAGCCTTTGGCGGGGCTGGCAGTATGCACGCGGCAGACCTGGCACGCCGTTTATCGATCCCGACGGTGCTCGTCCCAGCCCATCCGGGGATTTTGTCGGCCTTTGGCATGCTGATTACCGACTATGTGCAGGAGTATGCCCAGACGGTCCTGGTGCCATCTGCCGAGTTTCCCACCGAGCGGGCGACACAGGCCTTTCGTGAACTGGAGACGCGTGGACTCCAAACCATGCGGGATGAGGGGGTGGCACCGCAGGATGTGCAGATCAGCCGTCTGCTGGACATGTGCTACGTGGGGCAATCGTTTGAACTGCAGGTGCCGTACACGCCACGGTATATTGACGACTTCCACGAGCGTCATGAGCGGCGCTACGGCTATGCCGATAGTAGCCGCCCAACGCAGGTGGTGAACGTCCGCATGCGGGTGGTCGGCGGTTCGGGCGCGGCCTATCATATGCCATCCGCCCAGACGCAGGGCGCCGATCCGCAGGCAGCGCAGGTGGACACGCTGCGGATGTACGTCGAGGGCGCCTGGCGGCAGGCCCCCGTGTATGCGCGGCAGCGTTTGTCGCCTGGGTACCGGGTTCCGGGCCCGGCCCTCATTACGGAATACAGTGCCACGACGGTTGTACCGGCCACCGCTGTGGTGCACGTCGATCCGCAGCACAATCTTGTGTTACGCCTTGCGAGCGCCTAGTGCCTTCACCGAGCTGTTGTGCCAGGTGCGGCCCCCTGGGATCGCCGGGCTCTAGCCCGGCTCCCAAAGCCACGCTGGAGCGTGGCGCTCCCAGGAGACGTCGCACATGCGCTCGGTTGAGGCACTAGCGATGCCAGGCAGCAGGGCTGGCACACCCCCAATCTGGTCAGGAATGTATGCCATGGACTACGATCCCATACGCCTCGAAGTGTTCAAAAATCTGCTCAGTGGTATTGCCGAAGAAATGGGCGTGACGCTGTGTCGCACCGCCTTTTCCCCCAACATTAAGGAGCGCAAGGATTTTTCCTGTGCCCTGTTTGATAGCGCTGGCCACATGATCGCCCAGGCCGAGCACATTCCGGTGCACCTCGGCGCTATGCCCATGTCCGTCCTGCATGCCATTGAGCAGGTAGACATGCAACCAGGCGATGGCGTGCTGGTCAACGACCCCTACGGCGGTGGTACGCATCTGCCCGATATTACCCTGGTGACGCCGATCTTTGTCGATGGCCTCAGTCGCCCGGCCTTCTTTGCCGCCAACCGGGCGCATCACTCTGATGTCGGGGGCATGACGCCGGGCTCCATGCCGCTGTCCACCGAGGTTTTTCAGGAAGGTATTCGCATTCCGCCTGTGAAAATTCTCGTCGATGGCCGGATTCACCACGATCTGCTGCGCCTGATCCTGGCCAACGTGCGTACCCCACGCGAACGCGAGGGCGATCTCACCGCCCAGATTGCCGCCAATCGTACCGGCGAACGCCGTCTGCGAGACGTCATCGCCAAATATGGCATGGTTGAGGTGGTGCGCTACAGCGACGCCCTGCAACGCTATGCCGAGCGTATGACCCGCCAGGTCATTGCCGACATCCCCGACGGTGATTACTCCTGCGAAGATTACATGGACGACGATGGCATCAGCAACACGCCGGTCAAACTCTGCGTCACGGTGCGGGTACGCGGGCAGGACATTGACATTGACTTTCGCGGCTCTGATCCGCAAGTGCGCGGCAGCGTCAATGCCAACCTGGCCGTCACCATGTCGGCGGTGTATTACTGCATTCGTACGCTAGCCACGACGCAATTTCCCTTTAACTACGGCTGCATGGCACCCGTCAACATCATTGCCGACGCTGGGAGCGTGGTCAACTGTGTCTTCCCCAGCGCCGTCGCCGGGGGCAACGTCGAGACCTCGCAGCGCATTGTCGATATTGTCCTTGGCGCCTTACACCAGGCCCGTCCGGATCGAGTGGCTGCAGCCTGTAGCGGCACCATGAATAACGTCACAGTGGGAGGTTTTGATCCACGACGCGGCGAGCATTATACCTATTATGAAACCATCGCCGGAGGCACGGGCGGACGCCCTGGCCTTCCAGGCATGCACGCCACGCATTCCCATATGACCAACACGCTCAACACCCCCATCGAAGCGCTAGAACACGCCTTCCCGTTCCGTATTGCGCAGTATGCCATGCGTCACGGCTCGGGTGGCCCAGGGGAGTTTGCCGGTGGGGATGGCATCATCCGCGAGATCGAATTTCTCGGCGACGCCCAGGTGACCATGCTCTCCGATCGGCGCATACGGCAACCCTACGGGCTGGCGGGAGGCGCTCCAGCACGCAGCGGCGAAAACACGCTGCAGCATGGCACGCGCCGCCGTCGGCTACCCTCGAAGTTTAATATGCGGGTCGAGGCTGGGGACCGGCTGCGCATTGCCACGCCTGGTGGGGGCGGCTACGGCACGCCGCAGCCATAAAGGGCCGCGACGCGCCGGCGCTCAGTCTCCTGCACTCCCGACATTGGGGGTGTCTGCCGCCACCCCCATGCCTTCCAGAGCCAAGCCGTAGCCCAGCAGGTCATGCAACAGCCGTTTGACATGCTGGGTCAGCAGCACCCGACTATAGCGCAGCACCAGACGCGGCCGTTGGGCCAGCTGTTCCGCCAGTTCCCAGGCGCGGGGCAGGAGTTGCGCGCGGGGCAGGACTTCGCTGACGAGGCCGAGGTCCTTGGCCTGCTGGGCATCGAGTGTCTGCCCGGTGAGCAGGAAGTAGCGCCCGCGATTCAACCCGAGCAAGAGCGGATAGATAATGTGCATGCCATCACCTGGCACCAGGCCGTTGGGAAAATGGGCCGAGTCTTGAAACGCCGTATCGTCGGAGGCCAAGACGATGTCCGACAACAGGGGAATTTCCGAATGGCGCCAGGCCGGACCATTGATGGCGCTGATCATCGGCACTTCGATGTCCAACAGGTTCGAGAGTAGATGCTTGCCTTCCCAATACGTCTTATCCCACTCGCTGGCTGTACGGGACAGTTTGCGGTCCGGGGTGGCGCGTGGCCCCGAAAACATCTCACCCGTGCCGGTCAGAATCACCACTTTGGTCTCCGGGTCGCTGCCAATATCCCGAAACACTTGCGGTAATTCGCGATGTGGGACTTCGCCCCACTGCAAGACACCGCCGTTCGTATGCAAGGTGATTTGCAAGATGCCGTTGCGCCGTTCCATGCGGACGGTCTCGTACGCCTGGGCATAGTCCTCGAAGCGTGCCATGGTGTGTCCTCTCTCAGTGTAGGGCCGTACCATCATCCTGCCAGGGTACACGTGGCAGGCATAGCAGGGGCGGGCATGATAACGCGAGTCCAGAGGCCGACGCAATGCCCCGGCCCTGCCAGCAAGGGCCCCGACACCTCCCTGGGCATCGCCCGCCGGGCGCCTGGGGGTCTGGGAACGTCGGACTACAGGCGATGGCCCTGGGCAATTTTGTCGGCATACAGACGCTGCAACTCAGCGTGGCCCGCCACGTCCAGGGCCAGTGGACGCGTCCCACTGACGTGGATACCGGCGTCCTGCAAGCTGCGGATCTTATGTGGACTATTGGTCATCAGCACCACAGAAGCCAGCCCGAGGTCGCGCAGTATCGCGGCGGCGCTGCTGTACTCGCGTCCATCGGCGGCGTAGCCTAGGCGCATATAGGCTTCGGTCTGCGACAGCCCTTCCTGGTCACGTAGGGCCCGACTGCGCATCAGCGCCAAGTGCCCGTGGCCCCGCCCTTCCTGGTCGAGCCAGATAATCACCCCGGCCCCGGCCTGCGCCACCATGGCCTGCGCCATGGCCATCTGCTCCCTGCAGTCGCATTCAATGCTATTGAAAAAATGTCCGGTGACGCAGTGCGAGTGCACCCGGCACAGCACATCCTCACGCCCCTGGACCTCGCCCATCACGATGGCCAGACATTCATGATGGCCGTCGTAATAGAGCACCTCAAGAAAGGTGCCAAACTGTGTGTGCAACGGGCCTGCGGCTAAGCGTACGACCATAATCACCTCATCATGTGAGAGGTCAATGGGGGAATCTGATAGTATCGGCCCATCATACTACGGCTTGCAGAGCCCTGTCGCTATGGTGCCGGCCTGCGCGGACGGCAGCGCGCTGAACACGGCTAGGGTTACGCCGCATGTTCCAGGATGACGTTGAATCCAACACCCCCCGTCGGGGAGGGGCACAATCACTTGGCCGCCACACAGCTGTAAGTCAAACTGCTGCGTGGCGGCACCCGTGTGGACTTCCAGGAGCCCCCTCAGGCTTGTGGCCTTCCCATAGGACGTTATAGTCCTGCACAAGAATTTCTACAGAGCAGTCAGACCCGGGCGGTGGCTGGGCAGGACGCCGACACCTCTTCCTTGATCGTGCCTGACACCATGCAAGCGGCCCTACTCGCGCCCGTCTTGATCGGCTGCCTGCGGCAGCCGCACCGAGTCCGCACGCACGCTGCAGTCGCTGTGGAGTTCGACCCGCCCCCAACGGCGACGGACACTGCCGCTGTAAAGGCGGTCTATCCCAGGCTTCTCCACGCTCCTTGACGGCACCCCTACGGGGATGATACATTATTGTAGATATATATGGATACTGAAATGTAGACAAAGAGGCGTACCATGACGACCACGACGATTCGCGTTTCCTTACGCACACATGATCTGCTCCAGGATCTCGCCCAGACATCCAGCAGCTCGATGCAGGCGGTCTTGGAGCAGGCGGTGGAGCAATATCGCCGCCAGCAGCTCTTGGAGGCGACCAATGCCGCGTATGCGGCTCTCCACACCGCTCCGACGGCTTGGGCAGAGCTGGAGCAGGAACGCCTGGCGTGGGACCAGACTCTGGCTGATGGTTTGGAGAATACCTAAATGTCCTCTCTGCCGTATCGTGGCGAAATCTGGCTGGCAGACTTGCATCCGACACGCGGCCACGAACAAACGGGAGCACGCCCGGTGTTAATCATCTCGACCGATACCTTCAATCACGGTCCGGCAGATCTGGTGGTCGTGCTCCCATTAACCCGTATGGATCGAGGGATTCCCCTCCATGTGGCCATTGACCCACCCGAAGGCGGTGTCTCGGCACGGAGCTACATTGTGTGTGACGCGCTCCGCTCCATTACCAAAGATCGGCTGGGACCACGGGCCTGGGGGAGCGTTTCCGCAGTGACGTTACACAAAGTGGCGGATATGCTGCGCATCTTAATGGAACTGTGAGGACATATGTTTACAGGGATTGTGGAACACGTTGGGACAGTGACAGGGGTGCGTCCGCGTGGCAAAGTGGTGCAATTCACCATTGATTGTGGCCCCATTGTCGACGGCGTGCGGCTGGGGGACAGCATTGCCATCAACGGCACGGACCTCACCGTCACCACCATTGACGGCGCCGCCATGTCGTTTGAGATGGTGCAGGAAACGGCCGATATCACCAACCTGGGCCATCTGCGGGCTGGTAGTCGGGTGAACCTCGAACGTGCCTTGCGGGCCGATGGGCGCTACGATGGCCATCTGGTGCAGGGACATGTCGATGGCACGGGCACGATTCACGAGTGGCGACGCCAGCAGGAAGACATACGGCTCTTTGTCTCCTGTAGCGCCGAGTTGGCCAGTGGTATGGTGCCGAAAGGCTCGATCACCATTGATGGCGTGAGTCTGACGCTAGTGGATGTGGGGACAGATTTTTGCAGCGTGGCGCTGATTCCCTACACGTTGTCGCACACCACCCTGGGCGACCGGCACGTCGGTGATGCGGTTAATTTAGAGGTCGATATGCTGGGCAAGTATGTGCGGAAATACCTGGCGCAGATCTTTGGCACCTCGGCCAGCACGCCGGCCAGCGCCGGCTTGAGTGTGGAACGGCTACGTGCCTTGGGCTTTTAACGCCTCGGGGAGGACACTGGCCGTGCTGAGAGCCTCTCCCGGTAGGCCAGCCATCGGCCGGTTTGCGTGATAGGGGCGACCGGCCGGTCGCCCCTACTGGGATAGGCGTGTAGCCTGACAGACCTCCCACGATGCGCGCTCCCCGAGGCGAGGGGACGGGCTACAACGGCGCCGCTTCCACCATGGCCTCAAAGGCCGCCTGGCCCGCGGCAAACGGGAACAGATCCACCGCAGCATCAGGGATGCAGGCTTCCCCGGAGGTCACACAGTTGAGCCCCTGCCAGCCATCGCGCATCCACACCGTGCCGGCGGGAACGCGCGTCGTCACATGGGCCCGCGCTTGCAAGACGCCGCGTTCGTTGAGCAGGCGCATCTCCTGGCCATCGACGATCTGGCGTGCCGCAGCATCAGTGGGCGAAATCCATACACAGGGTTCTGGGTCGAGTTTTGCCAGCGTGGGGAGGGCTCGGCCATGGTCGTAGAAGCTATGGAAGTGGGTCAGCGTGCGCCCCTGGGCCAGGGTCAACGGTTGCAGGGCATTGGTCGAGGCCAGGTGCACCGGCAGGGGCGGCATGCCGAGATCGGCAGCACGCTGCGAGTAGAACTCGACTTTGCCGGACGGCGTGCTAAAACGCCGGTCAGGATGCGCCACATGCGAGATGTTGAGGGCCCCAATGCCGCCCGCGGCACGCAGCCCGGCGACCGTAGTGTGACCTGTCGCCGGATGGTGCAGAATGGCGTCAATCATCGCCTCTTCCGTGGCCCAGGGGAAGAAGTCGTCCAGCCCCATGTGGTCGGCCAGGGCCCGTATCACTTGCGTCAGAGAGCGCGTCTGCACTGGGGCCGCCAGGGCTTGCTCCATGAGGTAGAGATGGGTGTTGGTCATCTTGCAGCCCAGTTCCTCCAGCCAGGCGGTGCCGGGCAGGATAATGTCGGCAAAGCGGCGCGACGTGTCGTTCATGAACAGATCGTGGCTGACCACCAGATCGACCTGCGCCAGGCCTGCGGCCATGGCATTGGCGTCGGCAAAGGAGGACAGCAGATTGGCTCCAAACAGTAGCAGGACTTTTAACTGACCGGCCTGAAAGGCTTCAGTCATGCGCGACATCTGACTCGGGATGTAAGTGCCGGGTGGGCGGCGCTCATCGGTAGCGATATTGGCCAGGCCCTGGCCGTGCGAAGATGAGCCGTGCCGCGGGCCAAAGCCAGCTCCGGGCAGGCCCAGATTGCCGGTCAGCCCAGGCAGGCAGGCAATGGCGCGGGCGGCTTGCCAGGTGTTGACGCCTTTGTGCATGGAGCTGCCGCCCAGCACGATCATGGCCGGGCGCGTGCTGGCATAACGCCGCGCCAGCGCGACAATGCGCTCGGCAGGGATGCCGGTGATGGCGGCGGCCCAGGCCGGGGTAGAGGATTGTACATGCGCCGCCAGGGCCTCGAAGCCGACGGTGTGCTGGGCCACGAACGCCTGGTCCTGCAACCCTTCGGTGATGATGACGTGCATCAAGGCCAGGGCCAGGGCCGTGTCAGTGCCAGGGCGCAGTCGCAGCACCTCGTCGGAGTGTGCCGCGGCTTCGGTGTCGCGCACGTCAATGGTCACGATATGGGCGCCACGCCGTTTGGCGGCGATGAGATGCCGACTGGTGTTGGGCTGGCTGGCCAGGTTGGCGCCCCACAGCACAATCAAGTCGGCGTGCTGGCCCATGTCTTCTTTGGTGTTAGTTTCTAGCACTCCGGTGAGCCCGAGGCCAAAGCCGCCGAGTCCCCAGCAGATGATCGCGCCGCTCCACCACTGGCAGCCGTACAGGTTGGCAAAACGCCGCAACAGTTGCCCGCCGATACGGGTGCCGTAGTTGTTGGCCGAGGCGCCATGCCCGGACCAGATGCCCACCGCTTCACGCCCGGCGGCCTGCATACGTGTGGCAATACGCTCTAACACTTCTTCCCAGCTCGCCTCACGCCAGGCATCTTCAGTCCGGCGGTCACGGATCAATGGATGCAGGAGACGCTGGGGGTTGTCGATGACTTCGCGCGACGCTTGCCCGCGCACGCACAGAAACCCCTGGCTGTCGGGATTGTCTTTGTCGCCGGTAATGCGCAGCAGTTTGCCGTCCTCGACTTCGGCGATCATGCCGCAGAGGGTCGGATGGCAGCTCATTGGGCACATGGTCCGTATCTGTTGGCTCATGGTATTTCCCTCGTGCGTGGCAAGGAAGATCCTGTCGGTGCTCTGGGACGCATTGTAGGGGATGGCGCGCGGTGCAGGCAAGCTGGAAGGCGTTACTGGACACCCTGATGGGGCTGGCTCTTCTGTGGTAGGACTTTGCCAGACTCCCCGGCATGCATGCCGGGGTCTGGGAGCAACCATCCACGCTGGCCGCAGCCAGACTGACAGGATGTCCCCCACAGGCAGACGCCCCTTCCTGATCGAGATGGCGCGCGGCATGGAGGTCGCGCTGAGGCGTGCCACCGCAGGCATCCCAGGGCCAGACCCGATCACGGAGCATGAGATGGGCGTGCAGGGGTCGACACGGAACACACTACGTGGTCGCGGGAAACCCTCGCCCCACAGGCTGCACCAGGACACCCGTGTTGGCGGCACCATGGGGCCGGATGTCCACGCAACTGGCACAGCCCCGGTCCGAGCCCTTGCGGCCCCACCGCGCGTGCCTGCCCTGCAGGGGCCGCGTTTCCAGGCGGATGCTGGCGTCCTGCGCCCACCACGCGTGCGTCCGCTCCCCGTGAAACGCCTGACGGACAGGGGCGACACGCCGGTGGACACGCGCCAGGGGCCACCGTGCCTGGTGGCGCTGGCACGAGCCGTGCCCCTGGCGGGACAGCTGCCGGGTGGCGGGTGCCCGCGCCGTGAGACGCGGCGTGCAGGGGTGCGGAGCGTGGTACGCCGTCCCATCACTGCCGGTGCGATACGTCGTCACCCCACAGGCACAGCCTGCGCTTTGACCCGGCATCGCTCGGTCGAGGGGGTGGGCTGCAACGACACCGGAGCACGAGACGCCCAGAGCGCCCAGCGGACCGCGCGTAATGGTTACCGGTTTGCTCGTGCCCAGGAGCTCCCGCGACTTGGCCAACGTGTCGACGGTCGTGCCGATCTGCAGCCGGGTGCCGCCCCGCAGCATCCAGCTCGCGTGCGTGCGCGTGCGTGCGCGTGCACGACTTGGCCTGACGAATCGTGCGACACGTGGGCGGACCCATACGCCGCGTGGTCTTGCCGGCTGTGTGCGCCTTCAGGGTGGCCAAGACGCGCTGAGAGCCCGTGGCGATGCGGCGGGCACTCTCTTGGAGGGCTTGCGCACCGCGCTGCCGCCCCCAGGCAGACTGCGGCAGGCGTTTCCACGTGGCCAGGTGGGCGTGGAGCGTCGACAGCGACAGAGGGTGCTTGTCCAGGCGGTCGTCGCGTTGGTGCAGCGCCATCGTGTGGTGGTGGATGGCACCGCCCACATGCCTCGGGCGAGGCACCCGCTTCCGGTGCTTGCTCCGGTACCGTGTGTCCATGCATGTCTGGCGGTCGCTCCCTTGCTCCCCGCACGCTTCGCCTGGGCGCGGCTCATCACGGCAAGCAGGGCCATCAGACTGACGGCCGATGGGTCTGCCAGTGCCCGCACGAGCCGCTTGGCGTCCTTGCGGAGTCGAAGACTGGTGGCGTGTGATTTTTCCCTACCGCACTGCTCTACTTTTTTTTGCGGTCGTTGCACCCTGGTGGCCCGTTGGGCCAAGCTCCTTCTATCCCCGCCATGCATGGCGAGGCTTTACGGAGCCTACGGTAATGTAGACCTGCCCACCGACCACCGCTTGAATCGTCAGCTCATAGCCATTCAGGAGGAGCATCCCGACGAGCGGGTCAATGTCCGCAGCATCGATGGCCACGCGTGGGGGCATGCCATCCCAGACGACGGTTGCTTCATAGATGTCAAAGACGCTTTCCGTACCATCGGCCAGGAGCGCACGTCCACGTCGACGCCACGGCAAGCCCAGAGCGATGATGTCTGCAAGGGGGAGGGAGAGTGTCCCATCGAACCCGGTGTCAATGACTGCCTCGACTTCTCGTTCCTGACCTGCGGGACCACGTACGGTGAGGGGGATTCTGAGTATGACAGCATTGATCATCACAGATCATCACATCGTGTGGGGCCTTATTACGGGTAACCGTTCACGTACTCAAATATAACTTGCCCATGTAAGTTTCTCTGGCGTATGCTCTGCCTCAGACGCCTACTCCTCCACTGCCAGAAGAGATCGGGGATCGCATCCCACGCGCAGCGCCGGACTCTCTCCTTGCGCTCGAAGCCCGTGTAGCCGCTCTGGAGGCGACGGGAAAAGACTGGCTGGAGCGCTGACCGCACCATGCTCGCACCGCGTCGCGTCCCCCATGCGAGCGACGCGCCCACCCGGAAGCGGCCCGCGCCGCACACCCAGTGGGCGCAAGCCCGGGGGCCACCGCGGCCCTCACGGGCAGACACGGACGTTGGTGCCGGTCGCAGAGGTCGCTGGGCTCCTCCCCCTCAATTACCCTACGTGAACGGTTACCATTACGGAAGACTGAGCCAGATGACGCGAAGACGTCGCACGGTTCATTGCAGAACAAGGCCTGTAAGCACAGAAAGGCAACCGATGACACAGATGACAGGGAGCGCAGCAGTACTCCAGGCCCTGCGGCACGAAGGCGTCGAGGTCGTCTTCGGCCTGCCCGGCGTCCAGATCATGGACCTGTACGACGCCTTCTATGCCCAGTCCGACATGCGCCTCCTCACCGTGCGGCACGAGCAGACCACCGCGTACATGGCCGATGGCTACGCCCGCGTCACCGGCAGGCCCGGTGTGGCCATGGTGGTGCCGGGGCCGGGGGTGCAGAACGCCAGCGCCGCCCTGGGCACGGCCTACTCGGCGTCGTCGCCGGTGTTGCTGCTGGCCGGGCAGGTGGAAAGTTATAACATTGGCAGTGATCGCGGCGCCCTGCACGAAATCAACGACCAGATGGACATTATTCGTCCCGTGACAAAGTGGTGCCAGCGTATCAACGACGTGCCCTCGATCCCCGGCGTCATCCACGAAGCCATGCGCCAGATGCGCAGCGGACGGCCCCGGCCCACCGAGGTGGAAATCGCCCCGGATATTCTCGCCGCCAGCGACGAGGTGACATTTCCCGCCGCCGCCAGCGCCAGCACCACGCCCGTGGATTGGTCGCAGGTGCGGCGCGCTGCCGACCTGTTACGCGGCGCCCGCAAGCCGATTATCTGGGCTGGTGGTGGGGCCATCCTGGCCGATGCCTCACGCGAACTCATTGCCCTGGCCGAAGCGCTCGGCGCCCCCGTTGCCACCACTGCCGAAGGCAAGGGCGCTTTTCCCGAAGACCACCGGCTGGCTCTCGGCGTGGGCTATTACGGCCACGGGACGTCGAGTTGGGCCATGCCGCAGGCCGATGTGGTGCTGGCGGTGGGCACGCGCCTGACCACACAGGCGATTGGCCTCAATGCGGTGCAGGTGCCGCAGCGCCTGATCCACCTCGACGCTGACCCGACGGTGATTGGCAAAAACTACCCGGCGGAGGTGCGCCTGGTGACCGATGCCCGCGCTGGCTTGCAGGCGCTGCTCGAAGAGGTCCGCCGCCAGGACACGCCGGCGCCGCGCTGGGCGGACGCCGAATTGCAGGACATGGGACGCTTGCAGGAACGCTGGCTGCAGGACCACGCCCCGGCGCAGGCGGAGATGTGGCGTAACATGCAGCGCGTGCTACCTGAGGACGCGGTCGTGGTCAGTGGCATCACGAACATGGGCTACTGGGCGCATTTTGCGTACCAGTCGCGCCAGCCGCGCACCTACATCACGTCGTCGTACTTTGCGACGCTGGGCTTTAGCTTTCCGGTGGCTTTGGGGGCCAAAGTGGCGCTACCGGAGCGTCCGGTGGTAGCGATTACTGGCGATGGGGGGTTTATGTACGCCCTGCCGGAACTGGCAACGGCGGTGCATTACAACATTGGTGTCGTGGTGGTGGTGTTTGTTGATAACGCCTTTGGCGCCTCCAATAACGATCAGCGCACGCGTTTCCAGGGGCGTGAGATTGGCACGGCGCTGTATAATCCCAGCTTTGCGGAAGTGGCCCGGGTGTTTGGCGCCCAGGGTATCCGCACCGAGCCGGAGCGGCTGGACCAGGTGCTGCACGAGGCCCTGGCGTCCGGGAAGCCAACGGTGATCGAAGTGCCGGTGCCGACGCGGGTACCGCCCTTCCAGATTCAACCACGTATGCGCTAAGGATGGCCCCATGCCCCGAGGGTTCCACGGCTCTTTGAGATATCCAGTCCCACGCTTCGCGGGCCTGGCCCGCGAGATCGGCCTGCTGTGCGTGTTATCCGCCCTGCTCCTGTGGCCCGCCGCTGGCGCGGCGCAGCAGGCTAGCCCACAGCGCACGGTGACGGAAAAGCGCCTGGCGCAGATGGATTTTACGACCTTACTGCCCGAACTCATAGCGGTCAGCCCGGATAATCAGCACCTCGCCTATGGAGCGCGTCTCGGCCAGAAGCAAGTGATCATCCGCGATGGTCAGGCTGCTCAAGCCTATCAAGCCATCTTGGGCGGCATGCTACGCTTCAGCCCGAATAGCCAACGGCTGGCCTATGGCGTGCAACAGGATCGTCAGATGTTCCTCGTAGTCGATGGCAAAGCCGCCAAACCCTACGCCGCGCTGGGGCTGGGCACTTTGCGCTGGGGGCCTGATAGCCAGCACGTGGCCTACGCTGCGGCGCTCGAGTCGCGGATGCGGGTGGTGGTCGCTAGTACAGAGCATCCCCCCTACACGGCGATTGTGGCTGAGAGCATTACCGTGAGCCCTGATAGCAAGCGCCTGGCCTACGGGGCGGCCTCGGGGGCACAGATGCTGGTGGTGCTCGATGGGCAGGAGAGCCCACGCTACGACGCGCTGGTGGCGGACAGCCTGCGCTTCAGTCCCGATAGTCAACGCCTGGCCTATGGCGTGCGCCAAGGGCAGCAATGGTCCGTCATACTGGCGGGCAAGCCTGGATCGTCCTATGATGGCATTGGCGCCGGCAGCATTGTGTTTAGCCCTAATGGCCAACGGCTGGCCTATGTGGCGCAGGTGGGACAACAGCAACACGTGGTGCTCGATGGCCAACCCGGCACGCTGTATCAAGGCATTGGGGTCGGCAGTCTGACCTTTAGCCCGGACAGCCAGCGCCTGGCCTATGCGGCTAACAGCGCGACCGATGTCTGGGTTGCCGTGGTGGATGGGCAACCGAGCAAAGCGTACAGCGCCTGGGTGGCCGGGCCGGTGTTTAGCCCGGATAGTCGGCGCCTGGCCTATGCCGTAGCACACGAGGCGACTAAGCAGGTGGTGGTGCTGGATGGACGCGAGAGCCCACCGTATCCGGCGGTGAAGGTGGGCCTACTGGCCTTCAGCCCGGATAGTCGGCATCTGGCCTATGGGGTGCAGAGTGACTCAGGCTGGTCCGTGGCGCTGGATGGAGCCCCTGGGAAATCCTACGACACGCTCTTCAGCCTCGGTGGAGGCAAGTTGGTCTTTGCGGCGCCGGATCGCTTGCACTATCTGGCGACGCGTGGATCAGATATTTATGCGGTGCAGGAACAGCTTAAGTGAGCAAGGTGGCAGTTGAGATGACGGCACACGCGATCGTGGTCGAGGGAGTCCGGTTCGATTATCCGGGGGTGCGGGCGCTGGACAATGTGTCGTTCGCCATCGTCCAGGGCTCGGTAACGGCGCTGGTCGGCCCGAATGGCGCGGGCAAGACGACGTTGCTGCGCTGCATTGCGGCGTTGGAGCGTCCCATGCTCGGCAGCATCCACGTGGCGGGGATCGACGTGCTCGAAGAGCCCCGCGCCTGCCATCGCCGTGTCGGGTATCTCTCCGATGCCTATGGCTTGTACGAGACGTTGACGGTACGCCAATGCCTGACCTATGCGGCGTGGGCCAATGGCACCCCGGCCACAGCGGTGCCACAGCACGTCGAACAGACGGCGGTGCGCCTCGACATGGCCGAGAAGTTAGCTGCCCGGGCTGGCACGTTGTCGCGTGGCCAGCGGCAGCGCGTCGCCATTGGCCAGGCCATCATCCATGCCCCTGAGGTGCTGATCCTGGATGAACCGGCGTCTGGACTGGATCCCGAATCGCGGCACGGGCTCGCCAGTCTGTTTGCGCAATTACGTCGCGAAGGGATGACCATCCTGGTCTCCTCGCACATTCTCGCTGAGCTGGATGAATACTCCACCGACATGCTGGTGATGCGTGATGGGACGGTGATTGAGCATCGCTCTCTGACGTCGACCACGCCGGTGGACACGCGCCTGCGGGTCGAGCTGGCCGTCCCGGTGCCGCGCTGGCATGAGCAGGCCAGCGTACTGGCGGGGGTGCGCGTGATCGAGGCGGATGAGCGCACGGGTACGCTCCTGGTCCGCAGCGATCCCCACCAGCACGCGGAGCTACTCAAACGCCTCATCAACGCCGGTCTTCCCGTGGCTGGTTTTCATGCCGAGCGCGAGAACCTGCAAGATTCGTATCTCCGCACGGTACGCCAGGAGAACCATTCATGAACCCGGAGCTGAAGCGCAATTTGTGGCTCGAATGCTCGCTACATCGCCTCATCGCCATGCCTGTGGTGCTGGGGTTGTGTTTTCTTGGCATTGCGCTTGGGGCGGAGGAAGATCCCAGACCCCGCCTGGCGTCGATAGGCCTGCTGATGTTTTTCGGTCTCACCGTGCTCTGGGGGACGCGCTGCGCGACGGCCTCCGTGGCGGAGGAATACCGGACGAAAACCTGGGACGGCCAGCGCTTGTCGGCCATTGACCCCTGGACCATGACGTGGGGCAAGCTTGTGGGCAGCACGGCGTTTGTCTGGTATGGGGCGCTGATGTGCCTGGGCGTGGTGGTGGTGGTGTGGCCGCCGGTATGGCAACAGCCTGTCGAGACTATCGTGGGATTGGCCCTGTGCAGTGTGCTTGGGATACAGGCGCTGGCCCTGTTAGCCAGCCTGCTGGCTACGCAGAAAGACGTGACGCGCTCGGCGCCGCGCACAATCTGGGTGGGCATCTGCATCTTTGGACTGCTGGCTTTTGGGCGTGGTGTGGCGCTGATGCCCCTCCTGACGGATGGGGTGACCTGGTGGGGCCGAGAGACTGAGGTCTGGGCGTTTCTGCTGTGGAGCACCGGGGTGTTCTCGGCCTGGGCCATCTTTGGGGCCTATCGCCTGATGTGTCAGGCCCTACAAGTGCGTCGGCTCCCGTGGGCGTGGGTGGCGTTTGTGCTCTTCCTGACCTGGTATCTGACGGGCTTTGTCCCGTCGGCCTCGCTTGCAGAGGCCCGCGCCGTGTTTGGGCTCGTTGGGCTGCTGCTCACACTCGTCAGTACCTATCTTCTCCTCTTTGCCGAGCAGAGCGGCGCTATGGTCATGCGGCGTATATGGATACGGTTGCAACGGCGTGAGTGGCGCCGCGCACTGGAAGACATGCCCTGCTGGCCACTCTCCCTGCTCCTGGCGCTGCTGTTTTGTGGCCTGCTCGTACCGACGAGCGACCATCTCCCCGGCGGCCTCGCCCACTGGCATGACCTGGGGTTTCCCCTCCTGCCGCTCCTGGCGCTGCTATTTTGTGTACGTGATATCGCCATTTTTCAGTTCTTTGCGTATGCGCGGATCCCCCGACGTGTCGAGGCTACCGCGATGTTTTATCTGATCCTCCTGTACGGCGTCCTCCCAGCAGTGAGTCGTGCCAGTGGGGCACCGCTGCTGAGCACGTTGCTGCTGCCACTGCCCTGGGCTGTCCCAGCGTATGCGGCCCTCGCGGTGCTGACCGTCCATGTCGGCATTGCGGTGGGACTGGTGGTGCATCGCTGGCGCACGATCGTGCAGGATGTCCAGTCCTGAGGCAGCAGCGGGCCTATCAGAGAATGGGTGGTCCATGCCAGGCAAACCCCGGCAGTATACTGCCACACACGTGTTTCCTCTGCCGCCCGAGCGCCTCTGGGAGCTACTGAGTAACACCGAACATCTCAACCGCATCATCGGCCTGCCGCGCGTCCGCTACGCGCCGCTCCTGGCGACGCAGACTGACATGCTGCGTCAGGCCTCCACCACGGTAGCGGGCGTACCCACGCATTGGCAGGAGCATCCGTTTGAGTGGATCCGTGCGCAGCGCTATAGCGTGATGCGGGTCTTTGCCCATGGCCCATTGACCCAGGTGAGCGCTGGCGTAACGCTCCAGCCTGAGGGGACCGGCACACGGCTCCACGTGTTTGCCCAGATTAGCGCCCGCCATGCCCTTGGGGCCGTAGTCGCCATGGTTCTTGGCCGGAAGAGCGTGCGGGATGTGTTACGCTATTGCACCGCCTGTGTGGCCCTCGTCCAACGTGGTGCGCCTGCGCCGTATCCACGCACCCGCACCCGCTCCGCCATCGTTCCGGCACAAATGGCCTTTCTCCTCCACAGGTTACGGCGCATGCCAGTACAAGAAGCCCTCCTGGAGGCGCTGGCTCAGCATCTGCAGGACGCCACCGATGAAGAAGTCCTGCGCATGCGCCCCTCTACCCTGGCCACGGCCTGGCAGGCCGAGCCGTTGGAAGTCCTGCGGCTCTTCCTGTATGCCACCAAAGTCGGGCTACTCAACTTGCAGTGGGAGTTAATGTGCCCCAATTGCCGCGTACCCAAAGCGGAATATACAACGCTGGCAGACCTGCAGGCGCAGTATCACTGTGACGTCTGTGGCGTGGATTTGACGGCAGATTTTAGTCGCTATGTCGAACTGCGCTTTTCGGTGCATCCGACGGTACGGCAGGCCGAAGACGCCATCTATTGCCTTGGGGGCCCTATGCAGGCCCAACACATTCTCGTGCAGCAACATCTGGCCCCAGGTGAGATACGGGACGTTGAGGTCATGCTGGATGCCGACCTTCTCCGTCTGCGCGCCCTGCGCGCGAACCACACCGCTGCCGTCACGCCCACGGCCAGCCAGGCCGTCGCCATTGAGGCGGTGTATACGGATGCCGGCTGGACGGCCACCCAGTTGTCGTATCACCCCGGTCCAAACCATCTACGGTTACACAATGCCTCCGCTGGCGCGCTCGTAGCCGTGCTGGAACAGGTAGCCTGGGACCACGAGGCGGTCACGGCCCAGCACGTCACCTGCCTGCAAGAATTTCGCGATCTCTTTGCTGCCGAAGTCCTGGCCCCAGGGCAAGAGATTAGCGTCGAAAGCCTCGCCATCCTGTTCAGTGACTTGCGTGGCTCCACGGCACTCTACGAGAGCATTGGCGACGCGCTGGCGTATAGCCGGGTGCAGCGTCATTTCACGTTTTTGCTGGCGTGTATTCGGCGCCATCAGGGTGCCGTGGTGAAAACCATTGGGGATGCGGTCATGGCCGTGTTTGCCAGCCCGGAAACGGCCCTGCAGGCGGCGCTAGCGATCCAGCGGGATATTGCTGCTTTCAATGCGAGCCAGGGTATTACGCCACCGCTGGTGATTAAACTGGGCGTGCACCACGGGGCCGCAATTGTGGTCAACGCCAACAACCGCCTCGATTATTTTGGCAGAACCGTCAACATCGCCGCTCGGGTCCAGGGCGAAAGCCAGGGCGGCGACATCGTCCTCACGGCTGAGATGCTCCAGCACCCCGGCGTCCGCGCGTTGTTGCGACCCTTGCCACCGGTCGTACCGTTTCACGCCGTGCTCAAGGGGATTGACGGTACCACGAGGCTCTACCGCCTGATGCTGGCGTGAGGGCGGGTACCGTTACGTCTCCCAGAAGAAACGCGCGCATCGCCCCCGGCTCCTGCTCCCGGCGTGCCGTGCTTTGCAAAGTTGCTGCAAGCGTCGCGCCAAGGCCGTTCCACGCCAATCGTCAAGCACTGTAAAAAAGGGATGCTTGACGATGTGATATTGTCAAGCATCTGTATAGGGAGACTCTTAACTTGAGATATTTTGAAGAAAGAAAACCTATGCGAAATCAAGCAGTTATTTTGCCTGGAAAGCTCGCGAATCTATCTTGAGTTAAATGTCTCGTATAGGCCGTGCTATGCATACCTGAGTCGTCTAGGCGTGTAACGCTTGAGCAGCCCTAGTGAGCGTGGTAGGCTGTCGGCATGAGGCGAACGCGTGTACATCTCAAGCCGGGTCAGAAGGGTACGAAGCAGTTGCCCGCGCCGTATGGGGACCGTCTTGTCTGCGTGCGCTAACGCTACGATGCGCAGCGGAAGAAGCGCTGCAAGACCGTGGCATGCCTTGGCACGGAACGTGTGTGGGAACCGCCCCGCCGCGTTTGGCTGCGGAGGCGATGGTTGGGGTGCGCATTGACGGTGCCGAGGAGACGCTGCGGGAACAGGTGCAACGGATGGGTGGGAAGGGAAATCGCCGCCGTCAAGTGTGGGAGCTACGCGACGAGTACGTAGTAGCGCTCACGTTGGACACCCGTCTTGTTGAGGAGAAAGCATCTCATAGTAGAGCCCCATGTTGAGAGAAGAAGCATCTATCTGTGGATGCCCATGGTGTCTCTACCTATAGATGCTGGCATCTCATATTGGATGCCTGCATCTTATCCTAGATGCCTATGTTTGCAGCCGAATACAGAGTTCGGCGCCCACAGGGCGCGGGGGAGAAACCCCAAGACCGGAGGAGAAGCCGTCCCGCGGCGAGCAGGCCAAGACAGAGAACCTCCAAGACAGATGACCTCCCAGACAGGGGCTCTCCCAGACAGAGGCTCTCCCAGACAGGGGCCTCCCAGACAGAGGCCTCCCAGACAGAGGCCTCCAAGACCTAGGACTCTCCCAGACAAGGATACCCCCAAGACCGGGAACCGCCCGACCCCCAGGGTGCCGCGTCCGGTCTCCCACCCCCGGCGGCGTCAGGCCGGCCTCGGGGGCTGCGGCGCAGCGCCGAACAAGCGCTTGCAGCCGACGCCGGGGAGCGTAGAGGGGTTGCTGGCCACGGCGCAGCGTGGTCGCGCTCCCCGGCGCGGCTAAAGCGTGGCGTTAGGCCTCGCAACCACATTAGAGGAACTCAATATGCCCGAAGACGCAAGACCACAGCTTGAGCAGATCAAGGATGCAGCGACACAGAGGTTGCTCGATGACTGGTCAACACTCACTGCCACCGACGCCGCTTCACTTGCAAACGTTCGCAAGGCTGCGTCTGAAGCCGCAAAGCTTGAAATTGAGGTCGCACAACTGCGGAAAACCTCAAGATCCGAGTCAATTCGATTCTGGGTACCCATAGGCGGCACGTTTCTCTCGGTTGCAATATTGGCATCGGCTCTGCTGCTCCAGACTAGGCAGTTCCGGGCTTCGGTTGAACAGAACACCCGAATGCTGGAGCAACAGCAAAGGAGCCTCGAAACACAGCGCAATGCAAACGAGGATGCGCAATGGCGTGAATCACTAAAGCTAATGGCTGACAAGCAAGGTCAACTCGTTAATGATGCGGCCGGCCTTGCGCTGCTAAGGCACTTTTCTTCTTCTGATCGTATTGGTACACAAGCAAGAAACCTAGCTACCTTCATTCTTGGATACACGACTGACCCAGCGGTGTTTCAAGACATATTCCAGGCGGCTGTCCCGCTCAACAAGATGGAAGGTTTACTTTCGGCTGTTAAGATAAATCGGGCAATAAGCTCACTCAATTCCAGAATACTTTCCGACATTGATCAACTTGAAATTCAACAACGAAAGGGCGTTCAAATTTCTGAGCTGCAAGTCCAGAACGGACCTTCGCAAAGAGTTCCGATCGAAGGAGCGCTCTCGGATCTGACAAGTGAAAAAGGGGACTGAAAAAGGACTGAAAAAGGGGACGGATTTATTTTTGGCGACGTCGCTTGAGCCATTTGAAATGCAATACCTCGCAGGCCCAGTCGCTGACGACTTTCGGGAAGCGCTTCCATGCTATACAAATTCGTGCTGGAACGCAAAAAAGGGGACGGATTTATTTTTGGGCATCGAGATCCGAGGTGCTTGGCATCTCTCAGTCGTAAAAGCCTGCTGCTGGTGATGCCGAATGATGCAGAGTCGTCGGATACAGAGTTCGAGCCAATCAATCAACACAGGTGATCGATGAACACAAACGACTTGATTTTGGTCAATCAGTTAGTCTCTCAGCGGAAGGATGAGGTAGCTCATGATCTGTCGGATAGTGAGTACTTCGAGATATTCGCAGCCGAGCAAGCGCTGAAGGACAGAGACCTCAGTTATGACGAAATCGAAGACGGAATCGTCGACGGAGGTGGAGATGGAGGAATTGACGCAGTCTACTTGTTCGTGAACAACACGCTCTGCAGGGAGGCGATTAAGCCAGAGGAATACAAGCGAAACGTCCCGATGGACTTGGAGGCTGTCCGGAAATATCGTTTGCCACAACAACCAATGTCTTAGAGGCTGTTTGAAAAGTCGTCCATAGGTGGCATCAGTGCAGTACACGCGGGGGATGAACGCCAATCCAGACCCCACAGACCGCACTGATGCCGCCTGGGAGTGTCTGAAAGATTGCCTCCCCCCCCCCACGCCTGGTGGGCGCCACCGCGCGTGGGCGATGCGGGCGGGCGTCCATGCGCTCTGGTCGGTCGTCGCCGGGGGCCTCCCATGGCGGAGGCGGCCCCATGCCGAGCCCCAAGGGCCCAGGGTGTCCTGGTCTTGCCGCCCCTGGCGCGCCCGGGGCGCCGGGCAGCGCCTCCACGAGCCCCTGCGCGCC
>SXND01000082.1 GCA_005777235.1 Pseudomonadota bacterium | reverse complement strand
GACGTTGGGCACCGTGCCCATGGTGGACGGGTTGAACGCGCCGTTCTCCCGACAAAAATCAATCACGGCTTGATAAATCCCGGCATAACAGCGGTCCGGGATGATGGCCTTCATGTCATACTCATTGCCATCCGGTCCCCACATTTTACCGCCAATACGCAGCGCCGCGGCCATGGAGGCATCGACGATCACGTCACTCGGCACATGCAAATTGCTGATACCGCGGCCCGAGTCGACCATGGCAAGCGCTGGGCCATCGCTGATACTGACCTTGATGTCGGCCTCAATGGCGGCTTTTTGCGCTGCAGGCAGCGTCTGGATTTTGGACAGGACGTCACCAATGCCGTTATCGGGGTCCACGCCAATGTCGTTGAACACTTGCTCATATTTTTCAAACACGTCACCGAGCAGGACGGTGACGGCATGGCCAAAGATGATGGGATCGGAGACTTTCATCATGGTGGCTTTAAGATGTAACGACAACAAAATGCCACGGTTTTTGGCGTCGATGACTTGTTCCCGCAAGAATTGGCGCAAGGCGCCGCAGCTCATCATCGTCGCATCGATCACGTCCCCGGCCTGCATGGCATGGTGGCCTTTGAGCACCGTGATACTGCCGTCAGCGGCGACAAATTCAATGCGGCCATCGCCCGCCATCGGGGCGGTGAGGGCGGCCGACTTTTCGTTGGCGTAGAAATCGCCACTGCTCATGTGGGCGACGTGCGTTTGCGAGTCCTTGGACCACAGCCCCATGGAGTGCGGATTATTTTTGGCGTACTGCTTGACAGACGCCGAGGCGCGCCGATCGGAATTCCCCTGGCGCAACACCGGATTGACCGCGCTGCCTTTGACGCGATCATAGCGCGCTTTATACTCTTGTTCTTCGGCGTTTTGCGGCTCTTCCGGGTAATCGGGCACGTTGTAGCCCTGGGATTGCAACTCGGCAATGGCGCCCTTCATTTGGGGAATGGAGGCGCTGATATTGGGCAGCTTGATGACATTGGCTTCTGGCTTATCCACCAGTGCCCCCAGCAGCGCCAGATCATCGGGTTGGCGTTGCTCGGGCCGTAAACGTTCAGGAAATTGTGACAAAATGCGGCCAGCCAGCGAAATGTCTTTCGTCCCGACGTGAATGCCGGTCGACTTGGTAAACGCCTGGATAATGGGCAGGAATGAGGCGCTGGCCAGCTCCGGCGCCTCGTCAACGGTGGTGTAAATAATATCTGGGAGCTCTGCCATGCGTGTGATTCCTTTGCTCATGGAGGTGCGACATCGTCTGACGCCAGGAAGCGCGTGTCTGCGAACGGCCACAGTTTTAGAGTATAGGCAATGCTGACAGTCTTTTCCACCGTTGAGCGTAGCGATGGGAGACGGGGCGAGTGTGACGTTTGTCCAGGACCGGCGCGTGTGCTATAAGGCGGTATCTGGATCACACACGGCACCCAGTACCAAGGCCGCCCACAGCATGCACCCAGAAAGGCCACGATGCGCACCGCCTCGGGATCACGCGTGCCCCAGCCTCCGCCAGCGGGCAATCCGTTTACGCCCGGCGTGGTTGTGCCCCCTGAACGCTTTTATGGCCGTAGGGCCGAACTCGGCATGATCCGGGCCAACCTGGAAAATAGGCTCAGTGTGTCCCTGGTCGGCGAGGCACGCATTGGGAAGAGTAGCCTGCTGCGTTATCTGGAAGCCCGCCTGCCCGAGTGGCTGCACGCGCCAGGCCAATGCCTGCCCATTTATCTCAGCCTCGACGGGCAGCCCAGCTAGGCGGCTTTCTGCCAGGCGGTGCTCACCCGTCTCCTGCCACAGATGCCGTTGGAGGCTGGTCATGAGCCGGAACTGCGGGCCCTGGAGCGTCGGCTCGCCGCTCACCAGCCGGTGACGATGGAGGATCTGACGCTCACGCTGGAGTGGGCCGTCGCGGGCAGGCTGCGGGTGGTCTTATTGTTGGACGAGTTCAAAGACCTGCTGGAGCGCCCCGCCGAATTCGATGAGGTGTTTCGTGGGCGGTTGCGCAGCCTGTATAGCGATCGCACCGTGGCGCTGGTGCTGGCCACGCGGCAGCCGCTCAGCGAGATTGAGGGGTTCAGCGCTTACTTTGCCAATGGTATCTCCCAGTATACCATTGGCGTGTTGATGCCTGGAGAGGCGGCGCAACTGCTGCGCCAACCGCATGATCGTGGCTTTAGCGCTGACGAAGTGCGGATGGCGTTGGCCGCAGGAGCACGGCACCCGTTGCGTCTGCAATGGGCGGGCTTCTGGCTTTACGAGTGGAAGGGGCAGCGCCCTGGACCGCTATCCCAGGCGCATGGGACGCTCCACGCGGCGGCAGAGCGCCGTCTCACGCAGCAGGTGCACCAGGCGTACGAGCAGGCCATGAGGCTGAGTCGCCCGCTCCCGGTGCATGTGGGCAGTCGCACCGGCTGGATGACGCAAGTCAACAGGTTCATCAAATGGTTAGGCGATGCGATTGATGCCCTCAAAGCACGCTTCTATGCCGTGCTGCTGCTGCTGGCCTTGCCTATGACTCTGGTGTTCGTGCTGCTCCATATCCTGGGAGTGTTCACCTATGACCAGCTCAAAGAGCTGCTGCGCCGGTTGTTTGGAGGCACGTGATGGCTGAGCCCCATGACAGCGCGCCTGTCGTGCTGCGCAATCCTTGGGCGTTGTTATACTGGCTGGTGTTTCGTGGGCTGGCGTTGCGGCGCTATGCCCAGAGTATGCACACGGATTTCGATGAAGCTCTTGCGGTCTGGAAGGTGCGTGGCCATGTGGGGCATGACCCACGGTTCCGCGCCTTGTGCTGGGCGCGCTGGGGCTTGCTCGGCGCGGCGCCATGCTGTGCCGTGCTCCTGACCGGGAGCCTGTGCCTGCTCTCGGGGGTGGAGTTTCACTGGCGGCAAGCGTTGTTGATAGGCGTGAGCTACACCGTGGGGACGCTGTTGAGTGATGCGTTGCTCTGGCACTATCCACAGGCAGAACGATGGCTAGGCAGAGGGATGTGGTTTTTTCTCGCGGAAACTTTTGGGGTCCAACTCGTGGCCCGGTGGTTCCCCGCTCTGGCATCTTTTAATTTGCTGGCATTGCTAGCCGTCATCAGTCCTTCGGCAGATTTCTCTCTTGTCGTGCGTGGCGTGGCAGTCGGCGTGGCAGGAGGCGTGGCAGGAGGCGTGGCAGGAGGCGTGGCAGGAGGCGTGGCAGGAGGCGTGGCAGTCGGCGTGGCAGGAGGCGTGGCAGTCGGCGTGGCAGGAGGCGTGGCAGGAGGCGTGGCATTCGGCGTGGCAGTCGGCGTGGCAGTCGGCGTGGCATTCGGCGTGGCATTCGGCGTGGCAGTCGGCGTGGCATTCGGCGTGGCAGGAGGCGTGGCAGGAGGCGTGGCAGTCGGCGTGGCAGTCGGCGTGGCGTTTCTCGTCGCTTTTTTACGCCTTCCACTGTATCTGCTCTGGGAACTCCCACGGTGTTGGCACCTCAGTGGCAGGGCGTGGCGCCAGCCCGAGCAGGCCGCCGGGCTCTGGCAGCAGCAGCCGCTGCACTACGATGAAGTCATCCAACTGCCGCTGCTGGGTCTGGAGCAGCATCTGGCGGTGCTCGGTGCGGTTGATCCTGACACCTGCCTGGAAGCGCTGGCTGATGTCGGGGCGTCCCTACGTCAGCAGTGGGCCATTCCTAGAGCCCTGGGGCTGATCCTCTCTACAGAACTGGCGCGTTGTACCACCCCTGCCTTGCTGGAGCGCTTTCACGACGCCACCGCCTGGCTGCCGCAGGGGCTGATGGCGGCAGACGAGCGTGAATTTCTTGGCGTACTCCAGAGTATCAGTGCTGATACCGCCGGGGCCCTGGCCGGCATGACACGCGCCACGCGTCAGCAGGGCCTGCAAACGCAGCTCAAGCGCTTACAAGCGCAGCGAGTCGCGCTGGGGCACCGCGACCGGGCCAGGATGCGTCACTACGCTGAGCCGTTAACGCAGTGGCAAGACGTGTTGGAGGCGGAAGCCGTGCGTCTGGCGCACGAACAGACGCTGATTGGTGAGTTGCCGATGCGCTACAGCGCTGGGGCTGTGCTGGAACCTGGTGCTGTGGCCTTCCAGGGGCGGGATGACCTGTTCTATGCCCTGGAGAATCTGCTGATTAACGCCCCGAGCAAGACCACCCCGCTACTCCTGGGGCAGCCACGTACCGGGAAAAGCTCGGCCCTGAAGCAATTGCCGCGGCGTCTGGGCGCGCAGGTGCTGTCCGTCTATCTGGACATGGAGCGGCGCGGCACTGCGGCGGATGCGGCGGGACTGTTCAGCGATGTGGTCGGTGAAATGCGCGCCGCGGCGCTGCGTCCGCCCCACGCCATGAGCCTGCCGGCCCTGGACGAAGCCGTGCTCAAAAGCGATCCATACCGCGTGTTTGAAAACTGGCTGGACGAGGTCGAAGGCGTGCTCGGTGTGGGACGCTGGCTGTTCCTGACGCTGGATGAATTTGACCGCATTGATCAGGCGGTGCGCAGTGGACGCCTGGATGAACGCTGGTTCTTTTTGCTGCGCAGTCTGATCCAGCATCATTCCCGTATTGCCCTGGCGCTGTGCGGCACTTTTACCCTGGCGGAGTGTGACCCGCGTTGGTACGAGGCCCTGAAAAGCGCCCAGCTCCTGCCGGTGAGCTATCTGCAGCCGGACGAGGCGCGCCGCGTGTTCACCCAACCGGCGCCGGATTTCCCGGCGCACGTCTATAGCGAGGCCGCCATTCTCCGGGCCCTCGACTTGACCGGGGGCCAACCGTACCTCGTGCATCTGCTGGGAGCGACGGTGGTCCAGACGTATAATCGCCAGCGCGCTGACCTGCCCCCAGGCACGCCGCCGGGTACACCGCTGCCGGTGCAGGCCATTGACGCGGCGATCCCCGACGTAGTGGCCAGTGGGGATTTGGCGTTACGGAGCATCTGGCAATGGTTAGAGCAGATTGGCCAGAAAGCGGAGAGCATCCCGCCACTCCTGCGCGCCCTGGCGCATGGGCAACCAGGTGACGCTAGCGGCGACCCAGAGCAGCGTCTGGCGTTACTCGAACTGTTCTGCGAGCGCGATCTGCTGGCCCAGGACGACCACGGAGCGTATTACTTTCGCGTGCCGCTGATGGCGTACTGGATACGCGCCCAACGGCATCTGTAGCGGCGTAGACCCTGGCACAGGTCACACGGCCAGCGTCGCCTCCGCCGCCTGCATGGTATGGGCTAACAACGTGGCAATGGTCATCGGTCCCACACCGCCAGGCACCGGGGTGTAAGCGGCACAGGTGTCCACCACGGCGCGCAACTCGACATCGCCCACGCCACCGGGATGATAGCCAGCATCAATCACCACCGCGCCCGCAGCAATCCACGCCCCCTGGATAAACTCCGGCCGTCCGACCGCGCCCACGACCAGATCTGCCCGCTGCACCAACGCCGGTAGATCCCGCGTGCGCGAGTGGCAGATGGTCACGGTGGCGTGGGCGTTGAGCAGCATCATGGCCATGGGCTTGCCAAGAATCGGGCTGCGTCCCACCACCACGGCGTGTTGCCCTGCCAGGGGCACCTGATAATGCGCTAACAAACGCATGATCCCGGCGGGCGTGGCGGCCCCGTACGCCTCGGCTCCCATGACCATGCGGCCAAAGCCGTGACAGGTGACGCCATCCACATCTTTCGCCGGGTGAATCGCGTCAAAACAGACACGCTCATCAATGTGGTTCGGTACCGGGTGTTGTAACAGAATGCCATGCACGCTGGGGCGGCGATTGAGATCCGCAATGTGCGCCAACAGCTCGGCAGTCGTGGTGGCGGCGGGCAAGGCGAGGGACAGCGACTCCATGCCGACGCGCCGACAGGCATTACGTTTCATGCGGACATAGGTGGCGGAGGCGGGATCATCCCCCACCAGGATGGTGGCCAGGGTCGGGGGCACGCCCGGCGAGCGTTCCACAAAGCGTTGCACACGCTCCTGCAGCGTGGCTTCCAGATCACGCGCCAACGCTTTGCCATCTAACACCATGCCCGCCATACCCGCTCCTTCGCCCTCAGGCGCCCATCTGTGCGCCCTGGCGCAGGCCCACACTGGTCGCGTACGCCGCGGCGCTGATTTTTTGTCCACCGGCAGGCCGCACACGTCGGACCTGGATGGTGCCCCCAGGCGCCGCAATGGTCACACTGCTGTCGCTCACAGCCGTGACCTCGCCTGGGCGTCCACCTGTTGTCCCAGACCGCTTCTCGGCGTCGTAGAGCTGCACCGCAGTCCCCTCATAGATCGTCCAAGCGCCCGGTTGTGGATCGGCCCCACGGATGAGATTCCAACTGTCCTGTAAAGGCTTCTGCCAATCAATCTGGACGTTCTCGTACTTGCACCAGCCTTCGTACGTTGCCTGGCTCTCATCCTGGGGGATTTTGGGTGCCTGACCGGCGCGCACCAGATCCACCGCTTCGAGCATGGCCGTGACGCCGAGGGGGGAAAGGCGGTCGAAATACAGGCTGCCCAAGGTGTCGCTATCCAGCAGCTCGACCTCTTTGTGCAACAGGATCGGCCCGGTATCCAGGCCGTTGTCCGGCCAAAAAATCGTCAAGCCGGTACGGGTTTCACCCCAGATAATCGGCCAGTTGATTGAACTCGGCCCGCGATGGCGTGGGAGCAGCGACGGATGATATTGGATGGTGCCATGCGTCGGCAGATACAGCATGTCTTCGGGGACAAACAAGGTCACGTACGCCATGACACAGAGATCGGCCTTGAGCGCAGCAAACTCGGCCCAGACCTCCGGCTTATTGCGGAAGGAGCGCGGCTGATACAGGGGCAGATTGTGGGCCAGCGCGGCTTCTTTGAGGGGATCGAGACGCCCACCACCGGCCTTGGGGTCGGGGGCACAATACACGGCAACGACCTCGTCACCGCGTGCCAACAAGGCTTCCAGCACACTTTTCCCAAAGGCTTGTTGCCCATGGACGACGATACGCATGGCAGATCCTTCTGCTGACGACACCAGATGCAACAGGCATGCAGGCACCCATTATACACCGATTCCGTGAAAAATGCCTTGTGGCTGCCCAGGCACCATGGTACCATCCGCGCCACTCGTACAGACGCAGCCCGCCTGACATAAGGAGCAAAAGAGTGCAGCGCGTCGGCCTCATCGCCAAACCACACGCGCCAGGCTTACCTGAGCTGTTACAGCGTCTTTTGCCCTGGCTGGCGCACCATGATATTGACGTATACCTCGATCTGGATACCGCCGCAGCCGCTGGCACGGCCCATGGCTATGCGCGTGAAGCCATCCCCGCCCTGGTGGAGTGTATGCTGGTGTTGGGTGGTGACGGGACATTACTCAGCGTGGCGCGTCTGCTCGGTGAGCACGATGTGCCCATCCTGGGCATCAACATGGGCAGTCTGGGCTTCCTGACCGAGATTCCCACCACGGTGTTATTCCCGCGTCTGGAAAAAGTGCTCGACGGCCAGTATACGATCCAGGAACGCTTGCGCTTCCAAACCTGTATCTACCGCCGCACCGGCGAGTGCCTGCGGCAGCCCGTGGTGCTCAACGACGTGGTCATCAACAAAGGCGCTCTGGCACGCATTATCGACCTCGAAACCGTGGTCGATGGCCTGGTGCTCACCACCTATCGCGCCGATGGCCTGATCGTCTCCACGCCTACCGGCTCCAAGGCCTATTCCATGGCGGCGGGTGGCCCGATTATGCATCCGAACCTGCACGCCCTCATTCTCACCCCCATCTGTCCCTATACCTTGAGTCATCGCCCCATCGTGCTGCCGGACAGCGCCCACATTCGCGTGACGTTGCAGACGAGCGACGAAGATGTGCGCGTGACCCTCGACGGACAAGTGGGTGTGGAACTCGGCTATGGCGACGTGGTGGACATTCAGCAAGCGGCCAAGCCTATGCGTCTCATCCGTACGCTGGAAAAAGACGAATACTTTCAAATCCTGCGGACCAAACTCATGTGGGGTGAGGCGATTCGTCTCCCACGGGATGCCGGATGTTAGTGCAGTTACACATTGAAAATTATGCGCTGGTCGAACACGTGGTGGTGGAGTTCGGGCCGGGATTTAACGTGCTCACCGGCGAGACCGGGGCTGGGAAATCCTTGATCATCGGGGCGCTCGGGCTGGTCTTGGGGCAGCGCGCCCACGCCGACATGCTGCGCACCGATGCCCAACCCACGCTCGTCGAGGCCCTCTTTAATGTGACGGCCTCACCGCAGTTGCAGGCGGGTCTGAGCCCACTCGGTCTGACGCTGGAGGAGCCGATCCTGCGGCTCAAACGGGTGCTCACCAAAAGCGGCAGCCGGTGCTACATCAATGCCCAACGCGCCACGGTGGCCATGTTGCAACAGGCAGGCCACGCGCTGGTGGATATTCTGGGGCAGCATCAACAGCAGACCCTGCGCCAACGTGAGCAACAACTGGCGTGGCTCGATAGCTTTGGCAAGCTCAGCGATGACAGCAGCGCCTTCCGCAGTGCCTACCACCAGTACCATAGCCTCGTCCAAGACTATCGCCGTTTCCGTGACCAGGAGCAGCAACGCCAGCAACGCGTCGAGTTGGTGCAATTCCAGATCCAGGAAATCGCGCAGGCGCAGCTGCACCCTGGGGAGGAAGAGCAGCTAGCACACGAGCGGCATCTGCTCCTCAATGCTGCACGGCTCTATACGCTGGCGCAGGCAGGCTATGCGACGCTGTACCGCGACGAGCCTGCCGTGCTACCGCTGCTGGCCACGGCCCTGGAGACGCTGACGCAGCTCGCCAGCCTCGATACCAGCCAGCACCCTCTGCTGACGGATCTGCAACAGAGTTATTATGTCATCGAAGAGGTGGCCCGCAGCCTGCAGGCCTACGGCGGACAGAGAGACGTTGATCCGGCCCGTTTACAGGCCGTCGAGGACCGTCTGGCCGAGATTGCCCGTCTGCAGCGCAAGTACGGCACGACCATTGCGGCTATTCTGCAGCATGGCGAGACGCTGCGCCAGGAACAGCAGCGCTGGACCGAGCACGACGCGCACCTCCAGGCACGCGCCACAGCACTCAGCCGCGCCCGTGAGGCCCTACACGCCCGTGCCCTCGCGCTGTCGGACAAGCGCCGTCAGGCGGCGGAGCACTTGCAGCAGGCTGTACAGCAAGAGTTGCAGGCATTAAACATGCCCAACACCGTATTGCAGGTGGCACATCGTATGCGCCTCCACCCGCAAGGCGCCCTACGCGTAGGCACGGAGCGGGTGCACCTGACGGCGGATGGCATCGACGAGGTGGAGTATCTCTTTTCATCGAATCCGGGGCAGGAGCCCAAACCGCTGGCGCGCATTGCCTCTGGGGGCGAGCTGTCGCGGGTGATGCTCGCCCTCAAAAGTCTTCTGGCGCGTGAGGATCCGATCCCCACGCTCATTTTCGACGAAGTGGACGCGGGGATTGGTGGCATGACCGCCAAAATGGTGGGGGAAAAGCTCCGACACGTGGCCCAGGCGCATCAGGTGTTGTGTATTACCCACCTGCCGCAAATTGCCAGCTATGGGGAGCAGCACTACCGCATCGCCAAGTCCGTGCATGCCAGTCACACCACCACGGACATCCAGCCCTTGACCTTTGCAGAACGCATTACCGAAATTGCCCGCATGTCTGGCGGGACGCACATTACCGCCACCACGCTCAGACATGCCAAGGAAATGTTGCGTCACACGCCCTGACCAGCGGGAGGGCTACAGATACATGCCGCGTCCCAGGGCACTGGCTTCCTCATCTTCCGCCGTATCAAAGCCCTCGCGTGTGGGGAAATACACCACCGAGCGGATATTCCCCCATGGCAGTAACACATGGGCTAAATGTTCTTCCAAGTGGCGCCGGCTCGGAGGGATGATGGCCCCATGATCGTCGCGCACCCGCGTCGTCTCGACTTTCGGATTTTCGATCCACAGGCCAATCGAATCACGCCCGACGATTTTGGCGTAAAATTTCTTGTCTTTAATGCCCACCGCCTCCAAGCCCTCCGTGCTGAAGACGATGAGCATGACCATCTTATTGATGGCCTCATCAATGGTCATCCTGGGTCTCCTTTTAGTGACGCAGCGGACCGATGACGTCGAGGAACTGCTGGAAGGCTGCCAGGTGCTGATCCGGGAAACGCAATCCCCCCCCACGCGCTTCCACAATAATCTGTGTGGCACCCACGTCACGCCAGGCCTGGACATTGTTGAGCCACTCCTCCGGGCGCTTGCCGGCAATACGCACCCGCCCTTCCAACGGCAGCGTGGCGGGGTCGCGTCCCGCTTCACGGGCATACTGATGCACCCGCGCCACAATGGCCTTGCCGTCGGCGTTGACCGGGATGTTCGGCGACCAGCCATCCGCCAGGCGTCCGACGCGGCGTAGGACGGCTTCCGGCGGGTACGGATTCTGACTGCCACCCACCCCGAACCAGATGGGAATGGGACGCTGCACCGGCAGTGGGTTGATCCCGGCATGGTCGATGGTGTGCCACGTGCCATGAAAGTCCACCACCTCCTGCGTCCACAAGGCGCGCATCACGGCCACCTGCTCGGCGCAACGACTGCCGCGATGGTGAAATTCCTGATTCAAGGCTTCAAACTCCACCTCATTCCAGCCCACGCCAATCCCCAGCCGCATACGACCGCCGCTCAAGACGTCGATCTCTGCCACCTGCTTGGCCACCAAAGCGGTTTGCCGCTGTGGCAGAATGAGAATACCCGTGGCCAGGGTGATGCGGCTGGTAAGCGCGGCGATATACCCCAGCACGGTCAGGGTCTCGTGCACCACGCTCTTATGGGAGTAGTTCGCGAGGGAAGGATGGCGGTGATGCTGCGGGTCTGCACCCAGCACATGGTCGGCGACAAACAGCGTGTCGTAGCCCATGCCCTCAACGCTCTGGACAAACGTACGAATGGCGCCCGGATCGGCGGGGAGTTCCGTTTGAGGAAAAATGGCCCCGAGTTCCACAGTGTGGCTCCTTCTACGAGACGAATGGTTGGTGGGGAGTAGAGACGCTATAGGGTGCCACGCCCCAGGGCGCACGCCAGGGGGTTGCCAGGACATCAGCACGAGATTATAGAATACAGACTGCCCTCCAGAGCAGGACGCACAGCCAGGTACCCCCCGCCAACCTCCCTCTGCTAGGGGGAGGTGTTAGAGCACGACTCTACGCTTACGCGCATGACTGTGCCGCGCCCTGCGCCTGGCTATTGTAGCACATGGCACCGCGCGATGATGCCGCCGGCGGGCAGCCACGCCAACAGGTGCCGTATGGCTCGCGCAGGGCGTTCGGTGGGAAGGATCCGGACAGACTCCAGCGTCTCATGCTTCTCCCACTGGGGTAGGCGAGGAGCCGAGCCGCAGGCGTCCCCTGGCCTAGCAACTCCTGCACGGCTTACGCATACGCAATAATGCTGCGGGCCACCTCGCCCTGCTCCAGGGCCGCGAAGGCCGTATTGATCTCCGCCAACGGGTAGGTCCGACTGACCAACTCATCCAGCTTGAGCTTCTTGGCCCGGTACAGATCAATGAGCTGCGGCATGGCAGCCCGCATGTTGGCCGAGCCATAGGTACAGCCCAGGAGCTGCCGATCCTGGTGTAAGAAATCAGGATCAATGGTCAGTTGGGCACCGTGCCGGATGACGCCCACGATGATCGCCTTGCCACCGCGCCGAGTGCACTGCAGCGCCTGCACCGACGTGGCCGTTAAACCAATCGCTTCAAAGGCATAATCCACCCCCTGGCCACGCGTCAGGTCACGCACCGCTTGCACCGGATCGACTTCCGAGGCATTGACCCGATGCGTGGCGCCAAACACTTCGGCGTATTCCAGCTTGCTGGGCATCGTGTCCACCGCGATGATGCGCTCGGCACCGGCCAGGGCAGCACCCTGGATAATGTTTAGCCCCACGCCGCCGCAGCCGATCACCACCACGCTGGTGCCCGGTTGCACCTTCGCCGTCCACAGCGCCGCGCCAACCCCGGTGGTGACACAACAGCCAATCAAGGCCGCTTGCCCCAGCGGCATGTCGGCATCAATGTGCACCAGGCTGCCTTCCGGCACCACGCCGTATTCGGCAAACGACGACACACAGGCAAAATGTTTGATTTCCTGTGTGCCTTTGCGCAGCCGGGTGGTGCCATTCGGGAGATTGCCGTTGAGGGTATAGCGCACCTCGCACAGGTTCGGCCGCCCGGCGACGCAGTCGGTACAACGCCCGCAGGCTGGGACAAGTGACAAAATGACATGATCCCCCGGCTTAACATAAGTGACTCCAGGCCCCACTTCTTCCACGACCCCGGCACCCTCGTGCCCGAGCACCACCGGCATGGGACACATGCGATCGCCCTTGATGTAATGCAAGTCACTGTGACACACGCCACTGGCGGCAAAATGCACCCGCACCTCCCCAGTTTGCGGCGGTAACAGGTCTAAATCTTCGATGATCAACGGTTGATGCGCCCCGTATAGTACTGCGCCCTTCATACAGCCTCCTTTTGCCTCGTGCTCGCTCTTCGTCCTACAAACCCCTAACCCCCAACCCCTACTCCCCAACGGGCCTGGACCGCCTCACGATCGACCAGTCCTGCTGTGTTGCGCGGCAGGGCGTCCGTGAATTCCACCCACTGCGGACGTTTATAGCGCGCAATGCGGCTGCCGACGTACTCGCGCACCTGCTCCACCGTCAACGTGTGCGTCGTTGGCACCTCCAGCACGGCCTTAATGGCCTCGCCCCATTGCGTATCCGGCACGCCAAACACACAGACCCCCGTGACACCCTGCAGCTCCAGGATGACAGTTTCCACCTCCGCCGGATAGACGTTTTCACCGCCCGGTTTGATCAGCGCCTTTTCCGGCTTGCGTTGCACGTAATACAGATAGCCCTCGTCATCCAGGCGCCCCACATCACCGGTGTGATGCCAGCCGCCGCGCAACGTATGCGCCGTCACCTCTGGCTGTCCATCATAGCCCTGGAACACGACTGGACCACGCACCAGAATCTCCCCAGGCGTGCCGCTGGGCACCTCACGATCCGCCTCATCCACCAGCCGAATCTGGCACAACGGCGCCACCTTCCCAGCACTGCCCGGGTGATCTACCACGCGCTGTAGCGTGACAAAACCGCTGGTCTCGGTCTGGCCAAAGCCGGTCCAGAACTCCGCCGCCGTCTGCGCGTGCAGCCGGGCCATCGCCTCAGGGCCTTCCAGCCCGGCCACATACTTGAGACTCGGCAACCAACTCCCAACCTGCTCCGCCGCGTCCAGGAGCTGCGTCAGCACCGGCGGGAAGCTGGTGAGATACGTCACGTCGTACGTGTCAATCCACGCCACGGCCGGATGCGCCTCAAACCGGGCCATGAGCACATTGGCCCCCCCAGCGTGCATGGTGGCCAACGCCGCACCGAGCGCCGCAACGTGAAACAACGGCAGGGCCACGAGGTTGACGTCCGTCTCGTTGAGACCCATGAGCGCCATGGTCTGCAGATTGGCCATGAGGATGTTGCTATGCGTGAGCACCGCGCCGCGTGGGATGACGTCTACGGCGGCGGTGGCGATGATGGCAAAAGGGTCGTCCGGCGCTACTGCTGGAGCTACGGCAGTTCCTCCAGTGTGATACAGCGTCTCGAAAGGCGTGCATCCCGGTGTCGTCGCATTGCCCAAGGTGTACCAATAGGCGATCTCCGGGCGCGTCTGGGGCCAGTCGGCCACCAGCCCACTGGTGCTGTCATCGACGAGCAGCAGGCGCGGGGCAGCGCGTTCGACAATGCGGCTGAGTTCCTCCGTGGTCAGGCGCCAGTTGAGCGGATAGGCAATGACGCCCAGTCGGGCACAGGCGCCATACAGCTCCAGGTAGGCGGGATGATTTTGTGCCAGGATACCGACGCGTTCGCCCTTCGAGAGCGGCAAGGCGGCCAGCCCCAGAGCGAGCGCGTCGATGCGGGCCAGGAAGTCCCGAAAGCTGAGGTGCCCCCGGGAATGAATCACGGCGGGGCGCTCGCCATAGATCCGAGCGTTGCGCACGAGCATATCGTACAGCGTAAAGGCGTGGACTGACATGGTAGTGGCTACCTCTGCTTACGTAAGCAGCCGTCCATTGAGTTCCGTGTATAGCGGAAACTTGGTGTCGGCAGAAATAAGCATAGCATTGTAGACTAGCGCAGTCGCTATAATGAGCCGGTCTTGCGGATCGCGATGATGCTCGGCCAACTCGACCGCCAGGCCAGCAATCTGTGGAGTGATGGGGAAAAGACGAATGCCTGAGCCTGCGAGCGCTTTCTCAAACCACTCCTCCCGTGGGCAGGGCAAGAGGATTCTGCCATGTTGCGCCAGCCAGGCCGTTTCAAAACAGGCAATCGCGGAGACACCTACTGCGGCATCGCGTTCAATATGTGCACGCCATGCCGGTTTGAGACGCGCATGCTCAAGATTGACCCACCAGAGCCAAATGTGCGTATCCAGAACGATCATGATGGCAGATCCCAGTCGGCCTCGGGAATGCTCTCCAACACATCGCCCAGAATACGCATCTTGCCCGCGATGTCAGGATGGGGGAGCCGCAACCTGGGTGAGGCATCATAGATGGCGTGCATGTCCGTTAGTAACTCCGGAGATGGTGGCGGTACAATATCTACTTCGAGGCGATGCTCTCGGACAAACAGCACAGCCTGCGTACCTGCCTCGACGCCAAGCAGGGAGAGCAGTTCCGCAGGAATCGTCACGACCCAGCCATCAGCAGTTTTGTGTGGCGTGTGCATAGAATCCGTCATGCCTGTGTCTCCATGCCGCATCGTCTTGCGACACCGGGGCTTCCCCACTCTCAACCTCCCCCAGCAGAGGCGAGCCCTGTGGGCTGGGCTCTCTCATTTGCCCCTGCAAACCTCTCCTCGTCGGTCCTCTCACGTCGGAGGGGCGACCCGCCAGTCACCCCTCCTGGAATAGGCTCTTCGCGTCGTGCCGCCTGCGTCAGCCGCCAGAGCTTTTCCGGCTTAAAGGGCATCTCCAGATG
>SXND01000001.1 GCA_005777235.1 Pseudomonadota bacterium | reverse complement strand
TGTGCTGTCCTGGTCGCCCTCGTTGGTGTGTTGATACTCGTGGCAGTGTCCGTAGTCGCCGCCCAGTCAACGCCGCAGTCGGTAGTACGGCTCGGGAATTGGCTGGAAGTCGGGAATGAGGTGTTTATGCACATCCTGGGGGCAGCGGATGTCCGTTACCGCACGGTGCATAATAATGACTTTGATGGCAAGGTCCGTGACCGCACCAGCGCGCGAGATCCAGGGAGCACCGCAACCCACGAAGGTGATTTCGACGGATCGTACGCTGAGCTACGTTTTGGCGCCGAGTTCCGCTATCAGAAGAACCTGTCGATGCACCTCTTGTTCGAACATCAAGCAGTGTTTGACGGGAGCCTGATTGATGATCGTGCCAACACCTCGAATCCTGGCGGGACAGACGTGTTTGGTCGGGCCGCCGCTACGGAAAATCCCGCTTTCCACATTGAACGATACTGGATTGATTATCAATTTGCCGGCACGCCTCTCCGTCTGCGCCTCGGGGCCGACCTGTGGATCCAAGATCAGGCAGGGCTGGTGGGTGATGATGATCCCCGCTTGGCGCTCTTTGTCGAGCAGGGACCGTTTGGGGCCATGGCCGCCGCAGTGATACAGAATGAATCGCAGCGCCTCGGGTTGGCCAACGATAACGATTTCATCTACTACACCTTCAGTGGCTGGTATGACTTCAAGCCGCACAAGGTGCAACTCGACGTGACCTACTTTCGCGATCGCTTCAGTGGCGCGGACACGCAGGCTGTTGGTGTACGTGCCGGCCTAGGCTTCACCGGCCAGAAAAACGACAGCGTGTTGATCATGGCCAGTTGGAGCGGCACGTTGGGACCAGTACGGGCTCTGCTCCAAGGGAACCTCCTGACGGGGACAAGCCACGGTGGGACCGCAGGACGTCCCCTGGGGGTAGCAGCAGCGCGGAAGTACGATATTTTCGCCGGCGGGGTGGTGGCCTATGCCGAAGCCGACTTCGGCCTTGTGCGGCCCTTTGTGGGTGTGGTCTACGGCTCGGGCGACGGCGATCCCACGGATAACCAACTCCATGGCTTTGCCACCCTACCGCAGCGCGAAATTACGCTGATTACCGGGACACCCTTCTTTGCCCATCTTGAGACCAGCAATGCCTTCGCGACCCGCGACTACGCCTGTCCAGCGCGCCTCCAAGGCGTGACGGGAAACAGCACTCTTGCGCACCAGGGGGCCGCAGTCCTCGGCTCTGGGGGCGGGATATCGGGGGCGGAGTGCGCCCATTCGACGGGGAATCCCTTCAATGAGCGTATTGGCAACACGTCCCATCTGGGCCTAGCGACCACGTACTCCAACCCTGGCACGGTACTCATCCCGGTAGGCGTGCGCGTCTCGCCCTCCAAAGGCCACGAGCTCACCGGTTGGTTCGTGTATCGCGGCCTGGCGAAGACCGACTTACTGGACAGTGCCTTTGCGCCGCAGCTCGTGGCCCAGGGGCGCCGGAGCATCCACCGTTCCCAATACTACGAAGTGGGCGGCGTGTATCAGTGGACGCTGAACCCTCATTTTGACATCCGGATTTCGGGGAACATCGCTATTCCGGGAGAAGGCTACAAGGACATCGGGCGCCTGGCCACCTGTGGGAGCACCTCGTGCAGTGGCGGTGACCTCGCGTTGGTAGGGGAAGCCCGTTTCCGCGCGCGCTTCTAAGTGCCACCGCGTCGCCACACGCATCATGGCTGGAGTCCCACAGGCGCTCGTTGGTGTTCTGAAGGCCCCCCGAACCGCCATAACTGTGCTGGCTGTGCCAGACGGACGCGGACGCCAGGGGCCATGGGAGCACATCCAGCCATGCTCATGTTGCACAAGTCCACGCGATGCACATCCCTCCAAGCTGGATTTCTACACGCGCTGTGGCATAATGCTGCGTCACTTCTTGTACTGCGTAACGCCTAACCCTCAGCCGACACCACGGGCATGTCAGAACCGCAACGCCGGCAGCGCGACATCGAGGATCTCCAGCAGCAATAGCAGCAGAGCCACGCGCTCCTCGCCGTCTTGCAGCAAGAGTATATTGACGAGACACGCCAGGAGGAGCGTCTCCGCCTGCAACGCATCATCGACCAGCGCCAAGCGGAGCACGACGCGCTTGAGATGCGGCTGCAGCGTTTGGAGGCGGCACGCGATAAAGCGGAGCGCCTCACCGAGGCGCGCCAACTGGAACGCAACCAGGCCTATGCCGAGGCCGTGCGGGTCTGGGAAGCGGTTTGCGCGCTAGACCCTGACGATGTGGCCAGTGCCCAGGAACGCCAGCGTGTGCAAGCGCGGCAGCAACGCGCCGAGCGTTTGCAGGGCTATCTGCATGAGCTGGCCCGGCGCATGGTCGAAATAAAAACTATTTTCGTGCCACTCACCCTCAAGGTCAAACAGATGCTTGAAGGGGGTGAAGAAGATACGACGTTACTTGGCCTCATTGAGCTTTTTCTCGACCGCACCTTGACTGCCGAGGATCTGACCAACACGGTGCGTGCCCTGGAAGGCCCACGCCCACCGGCGGCAGCCCCGCCAATGAATTTCCAGGCCCTCGCCGACCGCATGCGGCGAGGCGAGATCGTCTACTGCCTCGGCTCGGACATCCCCGCCCTGTTTGATACCACGGTCCCTGATACCAAAACCATGGTGGCGACACTCGCCGCCCAGGTGCAGGGTGCGGACGCCCATGGCGCGCTGTCCATGGTGGCGCAGTATTACCACATGAAGCCGGATTTCGGTCTGTCGTCGTTCGTGCGTCATCTATGGCAGGTACTCCCCAACGCACCGCTGCAGGTGCCCCTGTACGACCTGCTCGCCAGCCTTGCGCCACCCTTGCTGCTGATTTCCGCCGCCTACGACACCCTGCTCGAACAAGCCTTGCAACGTGCCGGCAAGCGCTATGTACTGATGACCTCCCTCCTGGGACTCGACGCCGAGGCCGATGTCGGCAAGGTGGTGCTGCACTACTCCGACCGCGCCACACCGGAGGCCCCGTGCCTGGAGCAAACGTTGTCGGACCGTGATGTGCTCGGCCAAGGCTACTCCGTGCTCTACAAAATCCGCGGCGCTCTAGGGGTGCCGCCCCTGGACAGCCTGCCGCCGCAGCACGCCCTGACCCTCTCGGAAGAGCAGTACTTTACCCTGGCGCGCCACATCGACAAGATCATCCCGAGCTATATCGTGCGGCAATTCACTGGCCGAGGCCTGTGGTTCCTGGGCTATACGCCGCGCTATTGGGAAGACCGCCTGCTGACCAATGCCCTGCTGGCCCGCCGGCAGCAGCAGGGGGAACCGGCCAACGTGGTGCGCCAGGCCCCGGAGGAGTTTGAAGAGATGTACTGGCATCACCGTGGCGTGCGCCGCCACGACCTGGCCTTACAGGAGTTTGTCCGGCGTCTGAAGGAGTACAGCGCGTGACCGAGGCCAGCCTGGCACCCCAGGACACCCTACCGAGCCCTGAGCCGTACAAGGGCCTGCGCCCGTACGAGGAGCAGGATCAGCACGCCTTCTTTGGGCGTGACACGGACGCCAACATTCTGGTCGATAAAATCCTCGCCAACCGCCTCACCCTACTGTTCGCCGCCACCGGCGTGGGTAAAAGCTCCCTGCTGCAAGCCGCCATCTTGCCACGCCTCAAAGACCCAACACGCGAACATCTCGACGTGGTGTATTGCCGCGACTGGGTGGCCGATCCCCTCAGCACCTGTCAACACACCGTGCTGCACGTCTTGCAGGCGCGTGGCCGGCTCGACGCCGCGCTGCAGCTGCAAGACGTGGGTGGTGAGACGCTGCGCGATTTTCTGCAGTTCTGCACCCTGTTCACCCGCCCGCCCCTGGTGCTGGTGCTGGACCAGTTCGAGGAGTTTTTTCAATACCAACGCGCCCGCAGCACCCTGCACACCTTTCTGCAGCAGCTCGCCGCAGTATTGCTGGACCGCACCCTGCCCGTGGCCGTAGTCATTGCCATGCGTGAGGACTTTGCGCTTGAGCTTAACGCCTTGAAGCCGTATGTGCCGACCTTGCTGTTTGAAAATTTTTATCGCCTGGAAAAGCTGGAGCACGCCAGTGCCGCCGACGCCATTGTCAAGCCGGTAGCCCAGCTCGGCTTTCAGTACGAAGAGTAGTTGGTAGACGCCCTACTCACCGATTTGATCAGCCGTGAACAGGCCAGCCGGGCAGTGACCCCGGTGGCCGATTTGATTGATGAGGTGGAACCACCGTACCTGCAGATCACCTGCTCCGAGTTGTGGAAGTTAGAGCAGCACAACCCGGAGAAAACCGTGCGCCTGGCCACCTATCAGCAACACGGTGGCGCCCAGGGGCTGCTGCGCACCTACATCACCAACGTCCTGCGCGACTTCAGCGCCGCCGAAAAGCGCTTCGCCTCCCTGGCCTTTAACCATCTGGTGACCCGGCGCGGCACCAAGATGGCCTACACTGCCACCAATCTCAGCTCGCTACTCGGCGAAGACGCTGGGCCCCTGGGCCAGGTGCTACAGCGTCTGGCCACCGCCCGCATCCTGCGCAGCCAGGCGCGCCAGAACGTCTTATGGTATGAACTGTATCACGACCTGTTTTCGGACATCATCGAAACGTGGAACGAGCGCTACAAGAGCCAGCAACGCACCCTCCGCGCCTTTATCGGGGCCGGGCTCGTGCTGGTCTGCCTCGCCGGGCTGTATGCTGCCTACGATGTGGCGGTGAATCTCACCAGCCATCACCTGCGCTTGAGCGTGCGTGAAGTCTCCGACGCGCTGGAACTGTACCGCGGTCAGGCCGGCAGCCGCGATCTGTTTGGCTTGCAGCACTATCTCGCTGAAACGGGCTATCGCCGCGCCCAGGTGGAGCCGGACAAGCTGTTGGTGCACAAACCGGTGGAGACGTTTGAGCGGCTCAATGTTGAGCTGATTGGGGTGTTACCACTGACCGAGAGGATTGCCGCCTACTGGCACAGTGGGCAGCATACGGAAGCGCTTGTTCTGGCACGCAAAGCCATCTCTGATGATAACGTCCCACGGGCGAGAGAGGTGATTGAGCGCCTGGAGGGCTTTGACTCGCAACGGGTACTCGCTCTGCTCCATGAGCGCTTGGGACGCTTGCAGACACCATATCTGCGCAAAACGATAGTGCGTGCGCTCGGCACTATGCGTGTGCCGTACAATGTGACCATACTCAAGCATGCTCTCGAGGATGACTACTCTGATGTGCGAGAGAGCGCGGTCGAGATATTAGGACGCCTGGGGAGCCCGCAGGCTGTTGTTCCTTTGATCGAGCATCTCACTGATTCCGATAGCGCTATCCGCGGAAGCGTGGCCGCAGCGTTAGGACAGCTGGGGAGCCTGCAGCCTGTCACTCTCTTGCTCGAGCGCCTCGCCGATTCTGATAGCGCTGTCCGCAAAAATGCGGTGGAGGCCTTAGGGCGCCTGGGGAGCCCGCAGGCTGTTGCCCCCTTGCTCAACCATCTTACCAATGCAGGTCGGTACCAGTCCTTCAGGGGAATAGCGGGGATAACGGGGTATGACGACGCGCGCCAGAGCGCGGTGGAGGCCTTAGGGCGCCTGGGGAGCCCGCAGGCCGTCGCCCCCTTGCTTGACCGTCTAGCAGACAGCGATGATACTGTACAATATAGTGCTCTTATCGTATTAGGGCATCTGGATACTCCCCGTGCACGCGAGGCTGCGGCCACTATCTTTACGGGACAAGAAGCCTCACACTCAGTGAAAACCCTAGCCGCTGCCCTCCTATTGGACTCTAATCATCAGGCAGGCCTGACTTTCCTACGCGATCTGACTCACAGCGAGATCGTTGCAGAGCGACGCCAAGCCGCCGAAGCTCTTGGGGCATTCCCCACGGTTTCGGGCACAGCCCTTCTGATGCCTCTGCTGCAGGATGACTACATCCAGGTAAAGATCGCGGCTATCACCGCCCTCGGACGCGCCAAGGCCAGGGAAGCGCTGCCGACATTGTCCACCCTGCTAAGCACCGCAGTTGCCGAGACCACTGTGGCCATGCAGAAGGCTGCGGTGGAGGCGCTGGGCCAGATCGCCACCGACGAGAGCCTGCGTGTATTGCGCCTGGCGGTTGACAACCCCACACTGGCCATCCCGGCGCGCCTGGCAGCGCTTGCGGCCCTGGGGTGGAGCCAGACCGATAGCGCTAGTGACATCCTCCTCAAGGCGGCGGCCTCCGACGAATCCTACTTGCGCTTAGGCGCCTACAAGCTCCTCGGGGAACGACGCTTCTCCCAGGCTCTGCCGCTGCTGCGCGAGCAACTCGACCACCTGACGGCCGAGCACAGGCAATGGCGCCGCATCCGCGATCAAGCCCGCGAGGATTTCAGCGAGAAGGAAGCGGAAGAGTGGAAGGCCCGCGTTCATGCGGCTCGCCCGGCGACCTACTGGTTCTTTGACCTGGCCTATGCCATGGCGCGCATTGACCCTGACACCACCGGCCTGGCGCTGCTGTCGCACGATATTGCCGACGTGCGGGCTGGAGCCTGGAGCGGCATCGGCGACGTTGGCACGGTGTCACTGGTACAACGCCTGCATACCCGACGTATGGCCGCGTACAAGGAGCCCCTGCTGCGCCAGGCCCTGTACCGCGCCATTGACCACAGCCTGCGACGCCTGAAAGCCTTTGGCAGTCAGGACGATCTCAGCGCCTTGCGGGCCTGGCTGCTAAAAGTGCAGGATACTGCCGAAGTGCACACCCGCGTCGAATGGACCATTCTCAATCTCGAAAGGCTCTACGATGACGCAACAAGCCCGGCTCCACAGCCGCAGGAATGAACTCCAGGCGCGTTGGCAGCGCCTCAGTGCACTGCTGCAGGCGGTGCAGCAGCAGTACGACCTGGAAAGCCGCGCCGAAGAACGCCTGCGCCTGGATGCCGTGCTGGCGCAGCGTGAGGCCGAACGGCAACAGGTCGAGGCGCAGCTGCAGGCCATCGAGCACGAGCTGGCCATCCGCCACAGCGCGGGCGATCAGCCGGTTGTCCCTACGGGGCCAGGGCTATACACTGGGGCAGGACAGCGACCAGGGACAGCGCACACCGCACTCCCGTAACGCCAGGCTCAGCCACGCCAGCGCCCCCAGCGCCGGGGACGCTGTTTTACTCGTATGCCCATAGCGATGAAACCCTGCGCGACCAACTGGCCCAGCATCTGACCTTGCTGCAACGCCAAGGAGTGATCAGCGCCTGGCACGACCGCGCGATCCCGCCCGGTGGAGTGTGGGAGGCGGAGATTCTCGGCCATCTGGAGCGCGCCGACATCATCTTGCTGCTGGTCAGCGCCGATTTTCTGGCCTCGGAGTATTGCTGGGACAAGGAAGTGGCCCACGCCATGGCGCGCCAGCGGGCAGGCACGGCGCAGGTGATTCCCGTGGTGTTGCGCCCGATGGATTGGTCCATGGCCCCCTTCGCCACGCTGCAAGCCTTGCCCAGGGATGCCAAACCCGTGACGACCTGGCCAAATCACGACGAAGCCTTTGCCGACATTGCCCGTGGGATTCGGCAAGTGGCCCTGGCCCTGCGCCAGCCCTGAGTGTGGCGCCCCGCGCCGGGCCGTCATGAACACCCTGGCGGGTCACAGGCGCCCAGCGATGGGATGCCAGGCTGTGGGGGTGCAACGACGCCATACTATCGTTGGCGTCTGCACCGCTTCTGTGGTATCTAGATGCACTCGCTGTGGCGATCACCCCGGTTTCGGAGGGAGAGTATGCAACGCATTGTGCTGTTATTGACGCTTGGGATGTGGCTACAGACGACGGGATTGGCGCTTGCCGGGCCTCCGCCGGCGAAAGTCGTCGAACAATTTATCGAGGCCCACCTGCAGGGCCAGTTCGCCGCGGCGCGCGGTTTCACCTTGGAACGCGCCAATCTCCAGGCCTCCCTCTTTGGTAACTGGTTTTTCGGCGCGGGTGGGCCAGGGAGTGAGGCTCCCACTGCCGACCTCTTCCTCAGCCGCAAATTCGCGCAAACGTTTCGCTATGCCATCACGGGTACGACCCCCACAGGTGATAATCAGGTGGCCGTGGCGGCGACGCGTTCGTCCCCGAATCTCGCCCACTTGTATACCTGGGCTCTGGCACCTAAGCGCGGCAGTGCCCCCTATGAATTGATCGAGGCCGTGGACACTTATCTGACCAAGGTGAACTTCCCCCTGGAAGAATCGCGTCTGCAGTTTCTCCTCGTGCGGGAGGTTGATTCTTGGTATATCAGCACGGTCGTCGACGACAAGTTTACCCAACTCCAGCAGCAATTACACGGACAGTCAGGTCTCAATGCCCCCGGTGCCGCGCCCAGTGCGGCAGGCCCGTCTGGTCCGACAACCACCTCTGGTGATGCCGGGCGGCAACTGGCTGACGCCCAATTCAACGCGACCCTCCAGGGTTTCAATCGCTCCTATCAAGGTCCAGCTGCCAGTGCAGCACCCCAGACCGCCAAGAGCGAGGGCGAGCCAGGTTTTTTGGGGAAAATCGTCCAAAGCGTTTTCGGCAGCAGTGGGAATAAGGTGGAGCGCAACGCGCCGCCTTCGATGAACAGTACCTTCAAAAATATCCGCGATGCCCTGGCGCGTTACACGGTCGCCAACAATACGGTGCCGGATATCGCGTCAATCTACGACTGGAAAAGTCTGCGGCGTGTGGTCAATCAATACGGCAAGACCGACCTCCCCGCCACCGAAGCGGAAGCCCGCTTTGCCTTCGTGGATTACAAATCTAGCCGTGAAGACTATACGCTGATTGTTGATCTTGTAGAGCCAGAAGATGGCGCTAAACGTCTAGCAATCAGCCCCTATGGCATTGAGCGCGTCAATTAAGGAGGTGTGCATGGCCTTCACAGCACAGACGATAGTCGAACTCGCGGATCGCTTGATAGCGGCAGAGGCGCAGCGCCTGCCCATTGAGGTGCCGAGTCTGGAATATGCGGGGATGACGGTGGCGGATGGCTATGCCGTGCAACGCACCATCATTGCCAAGAAAGTGGCAGGCGGGGACCGGGTGATTGGCAAAAAAGTCGGCCTGACCAGCAAGGCGAACCAGGATGTGTTTGGCGTACGCGAGCCGGTCTATGGGCAACTCTTGGCGAGTGGCGCCCACATGGAGCATACGCCCGTCGAAACCGCCCAGCTCATCCAACCGATTATTGAGTGTGAACTCACCTTTGTCATGCGCCGCCGTGTGGTCGGCCCTGGCGTGACCGTGCCGGAGGTCATCCGGGCCACGGAGGGCATCATGGCGTCCCTCGAACTTGGCGATGCGCGCATGCGCAACTGGATTGGCCGCGCCCAAGTGCAAGACATCCTGGCCGATAGTTGTGGCAATGCCGGCATCATTGTGGGCGGCGAGTTGCACACGCTGCAACATTTTGACTTGCGCTATACGGGCATGATGGTGGAAAAGAACGGCGCCATCATTGCCACCGGCGCGACAGGCGCCGTGCTCGGCAATCCGGCGCAGTCTGTGGCCTGGCTGGTGAATAAGCTGGCCGAGGTCGAGCTGGCGCTGGAAGAGGGCGATCTGGTGCTGGCGGGGGCGCTCACTGGGGCAGTCACGATGACGGCTGGTGACATCCTCACGGCCACTTTTGGGGGGGGGCTGGGGGCGGTCAGCGTGCAATTTGTCTGAGACACGGGGCACACGGCTGTGCGCCCCATGCCTTACGGATGCGGCGGGCCGGCAGCGCGCTCAGGATTGACGCCCTGACGCCGGGTTTCTTGCTCGGCTTGCCGTTTGACGGCGCTCTGCTGCCCCATGGCTTCGCGTTTGACGCCTTCCGCACACATGGGGCAGATGGAGCTGGTTTCGACTTCGCGCATCCCACACAGCATGCACATCTTGGCTTTCTCCGCCATACACACCTCCTTTGTACGAGTGAGTGACTGTTATAACAGGACAGCGGGACGCCGTCCAGCCCCGCGGCTTTTCAGCTTGACACCTTCCCAGGCTTGCCCTACAACACCAAGCGCGTGACGGTCGGAGGCGAGGGAGACGAGGACACGTATGGCCGCAATTCCGGATGACTTGACTGCGTGGGTCCAGGCACACCGCATTGGCCAACTGGCCACGGCGGATGCCAGTGGGGTGCCCCATCTCATTCCTCTCTGCTTTGTCTACGACGGCCAGGCGATTTACTCTGCCATCGACCATAAGCCGAAACGTCGTACGGGCTACCAGATGAAGCGGATCCAGAACATTATCGAGAATCCCCATGTGGCCTTCCTCGTCCATCACTATGAGGAAGAGTGGCAGCACCTGGCGCATGTCCTGATCCGTGGCACAGCGACCGTTCTGGAAGTAGGCCCAGAGTGGCAGCGGGCCTTAGAAGCGCTCGAAGACAAATACCCCCAGTACCGCGAACGCCACTTAACGCAGGGAACCAGTTTGGTGATCAAAATTGTGCCACACCGTCTGCAGCATTGGCACTGGCAAAGCGGGCAGACGACCGGAGCAGCGGGCAGCGAGGCGGGTACTACGAGACCGTAGGCCAGGGTGGAGAGATATGGATTTCGCGTTGTCTGAGCAACAGCAGCTTATGCGTACGGAAGTACGTAACCTGGCCAGGCAGTTTGACTGGGCCTACTGGCGGGAGTTGGACCGCACGGGAACCTATCCCCATGCGTTTTTTCAGGCCTTCGCCGCGGCGGGTTGGCTCGGGACGGTGATTCCTACCGCCTACGGTGGCAGTGGATTGGGCGTCACGGAAGCCTGCATTGTGCTCGGCGAAATTGCCGCCTCTGGGGCTGGGACGTCGGGCGCCTCCCCCATCCATTTCTCCATGTTTCCACCGATGCCCATTATTAAATATGGCAGCGAGGCCATGAAACAGCACTATCTGCCGCGTATCGCTAGCGGCGAGATGAAGCTGGCGTTCTCGGTCACGGAACCCAACGCGGGAAGCGATACCACCCAGCTGCAGACCACGGCGGTGCGTGATGGCGATGACTGGGTCATTCAGGGGCGCAAAGTCTGGTGTAGCAACGCCCAGAACGCCGACCGCGTGCTCATCTTGACGCGGACCACGCCACGGGAGCGTAGTGCGAAAAAAGCGCAAGGGATGTCGTTGTTCTTTGCCCCGCTGGACCGCAGGGCTATTACGCTCAAAGTGATTGAGAAGATGGGACGCCACGCCGTCGATTCCAATGAGCTGTTCATTGACAATCTACGGGTATCGCACGCCGATCTCGTGGGACAAGAGGGCCAGGGGTTTTATCATATTCTCGACGGTCTCAACCCGGAGCGGATTGTCATTGCTGCCGAAGCGGTGGGCATTGGCAAGGCAGCCCTCGACAAGGCCGTCCAGTATGCCAAAGAGCGTGTCGTCTTTGGTCGCCCTATTGGCAAAAACCAGGGCGTACAGTTTCCACTGGCTGCAGCCTATGCCCAGTTGGAAGCCGCCGAACTCATGACTTACAAAGCCGCCTGGCTCTATGACCACGGCTTACCGTGTGGGAAAGAAGCCAACATGGCCAAATTCCTCGCTGGCGAGGCTGGTTGCGAGGCGGTGGATCATGCCGTCCAAACGTTTGGGGGCTTTGGCTACGCCCGTGAGTTTGATGTCGAGCGTCTCTACCGTGAGATTCGCCTGTATAAAATTGCCCCGATCTCCCAGCAAATGGCCTTGAATTATATCGGTGAGCATGTGTTGGGCCTGCCGCGTTCCTACTGACGTGGCACGGAAAAAAACACTGATCGTATAGGAAAGGGAGCAGCGCGTGACCGCCCGGGAAACCTATATCACGGATCTTGATGAGCAGTCTGATCGTGATTTTGTGCTCAAGCAACCTTCGACAGCGGGACCGTGGGTAGCTCTAGGGTTGGGTCTCACGGTTCTCGTGTTCCTGGGCGCCCTCCTCCACGTGAACTTCATTGCTGCCCCCCTGTCTGGACGTACCTCCGCACAGACTGGACGCGAGGAGGGAGCAGCATTACCCGCGGCGCATGTGAAAGGTGGGACGCAACGTGCCGTGGAACGGCGGCAGCCCACCGCCACGGTTGGGTCACAAGGTCGGATGATCAATGCCCTTCTGGGAGGGCAGGGGCCTGCCCTGGTGCCGGCAAACGGGACGCGTGTTCCCACATCGTCCGCCTTCCCACGGCGCGCTCCACCGTCCATCACAGGCCGTCCGTAACGCTCCTCGTCATGCCGGGCGCTCGCCGCGTCGTGGCTAGGCCTGTGGACGACGGTAGGCCACCAGCTTGGCGCCTACCCCCTTGTCCTTGGCAATTTGGCGTCGGGAGAGGGTGAGCGATCCAGCACTCAGGGCTTGCCGGAGAGGGAAGCCATATTTGAGCTTGTACTCCCGGGCGTTCATCCCATGCAGGGCCAGATGGCGATTGGACAGGAGTTTGAACTCTTGGTAGCACTCCAAGCAGATCACCCGATGGTGTTGAATAGAGTCCTGCGGTGCGAGAGTGCCGGATACTGTGCCGTCGCTCAGGCTTGACATCTCTGTTTCGAGCCTCTGGAGCTGTTGGAGCAGTGCAAAGACCTTCCGCATACCTACGGCAAGGTCCTCAGGCGACAGCAGGGTGTTCCGTGCCTGCGCCGCGATGATTCCCCAGGCCATTTCAATCAGCGATTTGGACATACCAACGCTTTCCTCCTCAGAGGGACGGAGAGCCGCGGGGCAGGGCGTGGACGATACGCATCGCCCTCCTCGCGGCTCTCTGTGTCTTATCCGGGCATGTGTCGTGCACACGCGAGGCATCAGTCGCAGGTGTTACAACGAATCTCCTCAAAGATGTCTGCACGCGCCGTGTCGACATAGCGTGCATAGTTCACCAGACAACGCACCGCTTTGGAGACATCCGGCAGACTATATTCCGTCACCATTTGTTCCAAGAACCACATCATGTCTTTTTCCAGTTCTACGGAATAGGTAGCTTTATCTTTCGGCATCTTTTTTCCTTACCTATGAACACGTCAGGATATATTGTGAGGATAGCACGCTATTATAGCGTTGGGATGGACGCCTATGGTAGCCTGAAATGTTGCCCCCATGCCTGGCGTCGATTTCCCTACCGCTGGGAGGCAGGAGACAGCAAGGCTCATGTTGCACAAGCACCTCCGCGCGAGCCCTGCCCTCGCGGTCTCCGCTGACGCACCAGCCATCGCGAGGGCCACAATGAGCATTGCTGGGCAGGAGGAGGGACGTCTTGACAGCGCACGATGCCGTATGCCACTGTTATGCGCACACGCCCAGCAAGGTATCTGTCTCTCTTTGAGCATGGGGACGAAGCCTATGAAAGGTTGGTCACACCACACCGCGCAGTCCTGGGGTCCGCTCCTCTGTGTGGGGCTTTGGTTGATCCTGGCGGCCCCGGCGCTCGCCCAAGGTCCGGCTCCGGGACGGCCGCGGGGTGGCGGGGCGCTCGGAGGGGCGATCATCCCCCCTGGCGGTGGACCAGGGACAGCGGCCTCGCAGCCCCCACAACCCTTGTCTGCCAGCGCGAAAATTAGCGTCGATGAGCGTGGTCTGTCCGTCGAGGTGTTGGAGCAGGATTTTGCGGTAGTGATGGATCGTATTGCGGAGTTGGCGCGGATCGAAGTCAAACATCTCGATAACTTACCGAATCGTCGTGTCTCCATCCGTTTTACCGCCCTGCCGGTTGTCGAGGGACTGAGGCGCCTGCTCCGCGCTGCCGACGTGCCAGGCTACTTGTTCATGACTGACAAGCAGGACGGGGCACGTGTGCAACGTATTGTCTTTCTCCCAGAGGAAGGGACCGCTGGTACGGGGGGAGGACGCGTCGCGGCACGTGCGGCGGCGGCACCCGTATTTCGTCCTCCGAATATTCCGCCGCAATCGGCAGCCGTCCCGCCCCCGACGCCCCTGCCACAGGAAGAGCCCACCGCGGCGGCTGGGCAGGCCAACGCCACGGTGTTTGACGAGGTCAAATCGAATGCCGCAGCACGACGTTTGCTCAGTCAAATGATGCATCCGAATGATCAAGTACGAGAACGCGCTATGGAAGGCTTGGTACGGATCGTGCGTGAGGATAGCAAGCAACGTGAACTCATGGAGTTGCTGACACCACTCATGGAGGATCTGGGCTCAGAGGATCAGGCTACGCAGGATGCGGCGCGTGAGGAAATCCGCAAGATGCTGGCGCGCTAGTACCGCAAGCACTCACCCCCTCTACCGTCCAGACGTCCCCGCGGCACAGTGTGCGTGCCCCTACACATAAAGGATGGCTGTGATTCCTCACTTAGTGCGACAAGGCGGCCAGCTCCTCAAGAGCTTCTGGGCCATGCTGTCGGCGCGACGACCCGTACGGATCATCGTCGGGCTGGCGTTGTTACTCTTGGGTATTATCGGGCTCTTCCTGCCTATCTTGCAGGGCGTCGTCATTATTGTGGCGGCCCTCGCCGTCCTCCGGCAAGATATTCCCATGGCAGAGCGCATCTGGCAACGCTGGGTGATTCCACTCCATCAGCGTTGGGAGGTATGGCTGGCAGCGTATCGGGCCCGCCGCATACGGCGGCGCTGAGCCCAGCATCTCACCTGTCTAGACCACGCTGCGGCGCCAGGCCGCAGCGCCTGCAAGATTCCACAGATCTGAGGCGTATTTCGTATCTTGGAGATATTGCCTGAGACACTCCTCATCGGGCGTGACGGGCATATCGACCAGCGCATGACCAAACGTGGCGCTAAACCCCTGCCGCAAGGCCGCCTGTACTGCGGCTGCCGTCACCAGAGTCGTCGTGTATTCATTGATCGCACCCATGGTGGCGTAGGCGTTGTGCACGAGAGCGGCGCGCTGTGTCGCAGGCACCCGCAGGCACTGAAAGAGCTGCTGCCGATTCAGCCATAACGGGATAGAGCCGTGTTGTAACAAGGCCCGTTGCCCACGTTTCTGGGCGCTGCCCACCAGTTTCCTGCCCGCGATACTGAGCTCGTAGCGTGACAGCGCCGCAAAGCAGGCGGGGGATGTCAGCGTGTGCGCTGACGCCGCGCGGACCTGTGGACGCGCCAGCTGGACTGGAAGACCCAGGAGCTGGAAGGCCGCGGCGAGCGCCAAGCCGATACGGTGGTAATGTGCGGTGATGGTGTCGGCACCATCGAGCACGGCGAGAGGCATCACCACGCTGTAGGTGACTTCTTGATCGTGAAGGACCGCACGGCCTCCCGTGGGGCGGCGCACCACAGTCACTCCCTGCGACTCACACGCAGACAGATCAAGATCTTGACGAGCATTTTGGGCATAGCCGAGTGAGAGCGTGGGTTGAGACCAGGCGTATACACGGAGCGTGGGAGGGGTCGCGCCGGACTCCTGCACTGCCAAGAGTGCTTCGTCGAGCGCCATATTGTAGGCCGCCCCCCCTGGGCCAGTGGAGAGGAAACGCCATGGGGGCAACATGGGATGGCCTCCAGGGTCACAATGCTCGTGCGACGCACCGTGCTAGTGCGAGGATTGTTCTTGCGCCACGTAGGCTTGATATTCTGCTGCGGTGAGCAGATCCTGCCACTGGCTACTGTCCGACGCTTCAATGACGGCTACCCAGCCCTGGCCATAGGGCGAAGCATTGATTAACTCCGGTTGATCTTCCAATACGAGATTGGTTTCGACCACAGTACCACTGACTGGCGCATAGAGATCTGAGACCGCTTTCACCGATTCCACCACACCAAGAATATCGCTGCTGGCGAAGGTCGCACCGACGTCAGGCAGCTCCACAAACACGACATCGCCCAGTTCCTTCTGGGCGTAGTCCGTGATACCGACGACGATACGGTGTCCCTCTTGCCGGGCCCACTCATGCTCCTTGGTGTAGCGCAAATTCGCCGGACATTCCATGCCGATCTCCTCTTGAGGCATCACTGTTTAGCGTCTGACACGGCGCGGGACAAAGGGGGCTGGCACCACCTCGGCAGGGATAGCCTTGTGACGAATGTCAATGGCGATGAGGCTCCCAGGATGCATCGTACGGCTCTGGACCAGCGCCGTACCAATCGCCTGCCCGAGCGTCGGCGACATGGTGCCGCTGGTCACCGTGCCAATCACCTGCCCCTCGTGGAGCACGGGATAATGCGCGCGGGGAATCCCACGCTCTTGCATCACAAACCCTAGCAAACGGCGTTGCACACCCGTGGCCTTGAGGTGTTGCAAGGCCTCTCGCCCGATGAACGCGCCCTTGTCGAACTTGATCATCCACCCCAAGCCCACTTCAAAGGGATTCGTCGTCTCGTCCATATCCTGTCCATACAGCAGATAGCGTGCCTCCAGACGCAAAGTATCCCGGGCGGCCAAGCCGACAGGGAGCAGCCCATGTGGAGTACCTGCGGTCATGATGGCCTGCCAGACGGCAACCGCGTGGGAGGCCTCGAGGAGGACTTCAAAGCCATCTTCGCCAGTATAGCCCGTGCGTGACACCAGGGCAGGAACGTCCCCCAGCCGGGTGCTCAGGGCGTGATAGTAGGGCAAGGGTGCCAGCGGCGTCGGGCTTAGATGTTGTAAGATCGTCTCTGCCGCAGGCCCTTGGATGGCCAGGAGCGCGTGCGCGTCACTCACATTGTGCGCCTGCGCCCCCGACCCCAGGTGCGCCGTGATCCAGGCAAAGTCCTTGGCGATGTTCGCCGCATTGACGATCAGCAGGAAACGGTCCTCAGCGAGGCGACACACGGTCAGGTCGTCGAGGAGCCCTCCCGTGGAGTTACACAGGGCACTGTAGTGCAATTGGTAAGGCTGCAATAGACGGACATCGTTGAGCGTGAGATACTGGAGGGCGGCTGCAGCGCCAGCACCTGAGATCTCGATTTCGCCCATGTGGCTGACATCGAAGAGCCCGGCATGCGTGCGGACGCACTGATGCTCGGTCAGGATGCTGCGGTAGGATAGCGGCATCTCCCAACCGCCAAACGCGGTCATCCGTGCCCCAAGCTGGCAGTGGATGGCATACAGCGGAGTCCGTTGGCCCGCAGCGTCTGTGGTCATAGGGCGATCTCGTGCAATAAGAGAGACGTATGCGTAGTCTCTCAGAAACTCTAACAGCTTTATTTTCTGTGAGATATGCGGAAAACGACTGACACTATAGCAAGAATCTGCTAAAAGGCAAGGGGAAAGCTCTGGAGGGAGAGCCAACCGATGACAATGCACACAGAGCATTTTGCTGATCGCCTGCGGGCCGCGGTAGCCCGGAAGGGGAATGTGGTAGTCGTGGGCTTGGACCCACGCCTCGACCACCTGCCCGCGGAGCTCATCGCGGCATGCCGGGCCACGTATGGGGACACCACGCGCGCCGTGGGGGAAGCCCTGTGGCAGTTCAATCGTGGTATTATCGACGCCGTACACGATCTCGTGCCGGCGGTGAAGCCCCAGATCGCCTTTTATGAGCGCTACGGTCTGGAGGGCTTACACGCCTATGTGCAGACGGTGCGCTACGCGCGTGAGGCGGGGCTGCTGGTCATCGCTGATGCCAAACGCAATGACATTGGCCCCACTGCAGAGGCGTATGCGGCGGCTTTTCTCGGTCCCACCGAGGTCTTTGGGCAGACAGTCCCGGGCGATTTTGAGGCCGATGCGCTGACGGTCAATGCCTTTCTGGGGCGTGACGGTATCCAGCCGTTTATCGACCAGGCACAGCAGCATGGGCGCGGGCTCTTCGTCCTGGTCAAAACCTCGAACGCCTCGTCTGGCGACTTGCAGGATGTGCCGGTGGCCGGGCAGCCGCTCTATGCCCATCTCGGCCAGTTGGTAGAAACCTGGGGAGCCACGAGCCGCGGGCAGTGTGGCTATAGTGCCGTCGGTGCCGTCGTAGGTGCCACCTATCCGGCGCAAGCACGCACCCTGCGTGCCCTCATGCCCCACACGCTCTTTCTCGTGCCGGGCTATGGGGCGCAGGGCGCCACCGCTACCGACGTGGTGGGCTGTTGTGATGCGCAAGGCTTTGGCGCCCTCATCAATGCCTCACGCAGCATTCTCTTGGCTTTTCGCACGCCGGCCTATGCGGCGCTGCCGTATGGGGCCGCCGCCCGCGCCGCCACGCAGCACATGATCCATGCACTCCAGCAGGCCCTAGAGCGCTACCGCGCAGAGTGACCCAAGGAATACGGTATAATGACATGACAGGTCGTGTGACCATCTTTCCAAGAGGAGAATGTCTATTAAGCGCATAGACGGCAACATGACGGGCCTGAAAGCCAACCAGATTCACCGCCTTGAGCATATTTATCGCCGTAAAGTCCCCGCACAACAGATTGTCACCCAGGAACTCGCCCGCTATCTCTGCGAGATGTCTCTAGAAATCAACCGCCAGATTGGGGTGCTGATTGATCGGAAAGGGATCATTGAGCACGTTGTCGTGGGTGATCATAAAAGCATCTTTCTCCCTGATTTGCGGCGGGCCCGCGTGGCGGCGAATCGCTTGCGCGGCCTGCGCTATGTGCACACACACCTCCGGGGTGAGCCGTTTACCGCTGACGATATGGCTGATTTGGCACACCTGCGTTTTGATGTGATGGTGGCGATTGACGTCGGGGCGGATGGCTTACCCGACGCGGCGCGTGTGGCCTCCCTCCTACCGGACAATCCTGACGGCAAACAGTGGGATGTGCAGAATGACGTGCCGATCAACCAACTGGAAAGCGATTTCCTCAGCTTCATCCAGGCGCTGGAAGATGAGTTTGAGCGCACGCAACGGGCCTATGACGTCGGCAGTAAGCGCGAACGCGCGATCCTCATCCACGTCACGTCCGGGAGCAAGAGCCTGGCAGAAGACTCCCTGGAGGAACTGGCCGAACTGGCGACCACGTGCGGGGTGGCAGCGGTGGACCGCATTATCCAGCAGCGCCCGCAGAGTGACCCGCATTACGTCTTGGGGCGTGGCAAGCTCGACGAAGTCATTGTGCGCAGTCTGCAAGTCGGGGCGGATCTGCTCATCTTTGATCAGAGCCTGACCCCGAGTCAGAGCCGGGCCATTGCCGAGCGCACCGAGCTGAAAGTTATTGACCGCACCATGCTCATTCTGGACATTTTTGCGCAACATGCCCATAGCCGTGAGGGTAAGCTGCAAGTCGAGATGGCCCAATTGAAGTATTTTATGCCCTATCTTTTAAGTCAGAGCACAGCCCTGTCACGGCTGGCCGGGGGGATTGGTGGCCGTGGACCAGGTGAGACCAAGTTGGAGATCGACCGGCGGCGGGTGCAGGAGCGCATACATCATTTGGAAAAACAACTGCGTAGCGTGGCGCAGGGCCGTCATCTGCGGCGCCAGCAACGCCAAAGGCGCCATATGCCCGTGATTTCCATTGTGGGTTATACCAATGCTGGCAAATCGACGTTGTTGAATACACTCACGAAGAGCGACGTCTTGGTACAAGACAGTCTTTTTGCCACGCTCGACCCTTCGAGTCGGCGCTTGCGCTTCCCACGTGATCTGGAAGTGATTATCACCGACACGGTCGGGTTTATCCGTGACCTGCCGCCTGATCTCACGACGGCCTTCCGCGCCACGCTGGATGAGCTACGTGACGCCGATTTGCTCCTGCATGTGGTGGATGTGAGTAGCCCGGCCATGGACGCGCACATTCGTGCCGTGGAGACCATCCTGGCGGACCTCAACATGGACGATCTGCCGCGTCTCATGGTGCTTAACAAGATAGACCAGGTAGATCATAAAGTGGTGACCAATCTCGAACGCCTGCACCACGCCGTCGCCATCTCAGCCCGCGACCGGCATACCTTGCCACGACTCATTGAGCGTCTGCAGGATGTTATTTGGGATCAACTACACGCGGATCCACGCCTCGCCGCGGCGCTGCCGGAGGGCCAGGAGCAGGGGGCACCGGCGTGGTGACACGGCGTGCCGTCGGGGTGGCATCAGGGTGCACGTGCGGCCCCTGCGCCGCCCAGGCAGAAAGGTGCCCAGGATCGAGCGCGCCATGGCGAGGTCAATCATCGTAGCGTGGACGCGGCCCTCAGAGGTGTCACGCAGACACAGGATGGTCAGCAGGGCATTGCTGCGCAGGACATGTTTGACCGTCTGGCCTTTTTGCTTGCCGCGAGAAACAGCGTTGTCGCGCTCGATACCAGTCATCGCGTCGTCTACGAGCTGGCCGATGCCGGACTGCCTGGCCTGGGCCTTCAGGTGCGTCCAGCGCGCCTCGGGTGGCACCAAGAAGATGTTGAGGGCGCGATACTCGTCCGGGTTCTCAGGGTCAGCACCCTGCGCCTGCTCCACTTCAAGTTGGGCATTCTAGGCCTCGAAGTCATGCTTGGCATGCCGTTTCCGGAGCGCCACCATGGGGCGGATTACCAGGCCCTGCATAGCCTGCTGCAGCAGGGCCTGGTCTTGCCGCAGCAGACACACCAGCGGTTGAGCTGTTGGGGACGAGCTGCGCCTCGTCGGGCCAGGCGCAGAAGCCGGGGGGGGACGACGCGACCCGGCTGACCTCAGCGGCGCGCCGTATAGCCCATAGCCAGAAGAAACATCACGCTTTTGGCCGCGGCATGTGGCGCAAAATACGCGGTCACGTCATCATCCAGGAACGTCAGACCCGTTGCCCCCAAGCCCTGCGCATACGCCGCGAGATACATGCGTCCCCCCATGAGGCCCGCTTCCAGTTGCGCGGCCCGATAGCCCCGATTGCCCAGGCGCTCCACAATGGGTAGCAGATCACAGAGCGCAAAGACCAGTACACTGGCCTCCTCCGCGAGATCTTGCCCCAACGCCAAGGTGCCGGCCTCCTGCCGAGACGCGCCAGCCGCCAGTAACTCCAGAGACTGCAAGGGGGGATGCCACACATACGACCCAAACGCCACCCCTTCCACAGCATGGATCAGGCAATAGAGGTCGTTGAGCCGACTCCGGGGGGTCGCCAGGTAATCCGCCGGGATGGGTTGCGTTGCCGCGACCAGCACGTTGGACAATTGCGCGAGCGACAGCGCTTGTGACGTAAAACCGCGCGCGGAGCCACGGCGCCGGATAACCGCTTCCAGCACCGCCGGTGGCAGGTTCTCCACCGATGTCGGCGCCAAGGGTACGATGGCCCCGGTTGCCTCCGGGAGCCCATGGGTGGCGACCACCTCACGCCATTCCAGTGCCTCGTCAGGGGCCTCGAGGGCAGACGCGGCGTGGATGATCTCCAGCGCGTGATAGTGGTGCTCCTCCGCCGAAAGCGGCGCGACATCGAGATGCAGGGCTGGCATGGCCGGGACCATGGTGGCAGGTGGCGCCCCGGCACCCAGTCCCACCAGCACAAGCGCCACTTCACGCGGCGTCTCGATATCCAGCAGGGCATTGACCGACGCATCCACGAACCCCAACGCCAGATGCGCCGGCAGACCGCGCGCCGTGGCCGCCGCCAGGAGGTTGGCCAGGATGGTCCCGGTATCCCAAAAACTGTGGCGGTAGGCCCGCGCGCGGTATTTCCAGGTGTTGCGCCAAAAGGTGTCACTGCCGACGATGAGGACCGGGGCCCCGCGCAACGCCGGGTTGTCGCCGCTGGCCTCGACGAGCACCTGGCGGTAATCTCCAGCCCGTAGCTGCCGCACGGCGAAATCACGCGGGTCAAAGTGGTACACCCCGGCACTGAGACCGGGCATCTCTGCTGTGACGATATACAGATCAATATGATACAGCGCACCAGTACAGGCCGCGGCGCGAAACAGCATCTCGCCATACCCTGGATAGGTACGACGTCTGGTAATCCCAGCCGCGGCAAAGAGGATGTAGGCGAGATCCGGCAGCGTCACTGGCAGGGTGCGCGCTGCCATGGGGTCCAGCGGGGCAAGTGCCCGCAGTGCCGGCATCTGGGTGGTCGGGAGCTCCGCTGGGAGGGGGATGGCCTGGAGTCCACGGTAGCTCTTCAACGGCTGCGGCTGGTTCCCCCAATCGAGGAAATGCCGGTCGTCGCGCAGACTCTGGTAGGAATGCTTGGTTTCTTCGTGGTACGTCAGGGCCAGCTCGCTATGCCAATTGTCCATAGAAATCCGCGCAGGGGACTGTCGCCTGGAAGCGACAGCGCAAGGCGTGTCCTGTGTCAGCAGGGCAGCCGTGTCCCCCTGTCCTTTCGTGTGAAGGGGTTGACATGAGGAGATACAGCACTGTGGAAGCTATTGAGCCAGGTCACACGTACGTGACAGATCGTGGCACCCGCTGCGCACGTCGTAGGCATGCTAAGGCAGTAAAAAACGCTTCACAATGAGGACGGGGACCGCGGCGGTGGCCGCCACGGCATTCGAGGTACTCCCCAGCATGAGGCGCTTGAAGCCGGTGAGGCCGCGGGAGCCTAACACGATGAGGTCACATTGCTGTGACGTGGCGGTCGCGAGGATGGTGTTGACGACCTCACCATAGGCGAACTGCATCGTATAGGGGATATGCGCCGCTACTGTCCGCGCTTCCGCCAGGGCCAGGATGTTCTGACCATCGGCGGTGATCTCCGGCGGGTGTTCTGCACGCCGCCCGCGGCGTACTTCGACGTGCAGGACACACACCGCCAGGTGCTGCGCCTGCGCCAGCTTGAGGGCATGCTCCACTGCCGCTTCGGACCAGGGAGAGCCGCCGGTGGCCACGAGCACGCGCTGCCAGTGGAGCGGTACGGCCGGCGGCGCTTTAATCAGCAGGACGGGGCAATGGGCTTTCGCGGCGACCGCATTGGAGATACTGCCGAGCATGAGGCGCTTGAAACCTGACAAGCCCCGTGACCCCAGGACGATGAGGTCACACTGTTCCTCGGCAGCGGTCTGGAGAATCGTCTCCGGTATATTGCCCCATTTCAAAATTGCCACAGGTGCGACCCCGGCCTCCGTCGCCCGTGCGGTGGAGTGGACCAGGATATCCTGACCCTGCTGCTCGACGCTTTCCATCAACATCTCCGAGGAAGCCATGACATCGGGCATGGCATAGACTCCCGTGATGTTCAGCACCGTGAGCACACACAAGTCAGCATGTACGTGCGCGGCTAATGCCGTGGCGTACGCTACAGCGGCATCAGACCAGGGACTCCCGCCAGTAGCAACAAGAATGCGCGTGTACATACGGTGGCCTCCACGGCTGTCACACAGCCGCGCTTAGACGGTTGGGCGTTCCCCAAACACTGGCCCGGTGGTACGCGTCCGTTTGAACTCGTAAAACCCGTCAGTCCGGCCCGCGGCCACCATGGCATCCCACAGGGCCACTGCGGCCTCGCCCGTTGGTGCCGGGCTCAACACGGGACCAAAAAATCCCGGACCCTGCCCGCCATCCAGCACAATCAGCGGCACGCCGACATCCTTACCCGCTTTCTCCACGGCCCGAGCCATGTCTGCGTCGATGACCTTGTCCCACGCCTCATCATCGGCTGCCGCCGCCAACGCGGCCGGCAGGCCACATGTACGCAGGATCGACTCTAATTCCTCTACCGTCCCGATGTCCGCTTGATCGTGATGCTTGCGCGTGCCCATCACGGTGTAGAGCGTGCGCACCGCCTCACCGCCATGCTGCTCCCGCACCGCTGCCGCGACGCGCAAGGCACGCAAGCCCATCAGATGCGAAATCCGAAAGCGTTCTGGGAGGTCACGCCCCTCATTAATCTTGCGCAAACTAAAAAACCGCCAGTCCACCTCAATGGTTTTTTGGCGACTCACGTCTTCCATCCACCGGGCGGTAATCCAGCACCACGGACAGACGGGATCCCAATAGAATTCCACGGCATTCTGCGCGTTGGCCATTGTATGCTCTCCTCCAGAGGCGAGTGGGCTAACAAGATATGAAGGGTTGTACCAGCCGATGCCGCAGCTGTCAAGTTGGTGAGGGCTGTCCGCTCACGCGACGTGTGACCTGTGTCTGGTCGGCTGCTCACGCGGACCAGACACAGGCCCACAAGTGTGCATGGGCGCTCTTAGGGCAAGGTGCGTACCAGACGGAAGCCGAGGAAGTCGTCACGAAAACCCACCACGGAGTAGCGATTTGCCACCCGACAGACATTCGGTTCGTTATTCCAGGCACACCCACGTCGCATATGATACGTGCCGGTGGTTTCTCCCGTCGGATCCGTCACGGGTCCAGCAGGATACTTGCCATTCCAGTCTTGCACCCATTCCCACACGTTCCCCAGCATATCGTGGAGCCCCCAGGCGTTAGGCTTTTTCTGTCCAACAGGGTGGGAGCGGTGCTCGGAGTTGGCACGATACCAGGCGTAGTCCCCCAAGTTCTTGGGGTCATTCCCGAAGCTGAAGATGGTGCTGGTGCCTGCCCGTGCGGCATATTCCCATTCGGCTTCGGTAGGTAACCGATACGCCGTGATGCCTTCCAGGGCATTTAACTTGCGCGTAAAGGCTTGCACGTCATCCCACGACACCTGGTCGACCGGAAAGTTTGGATCACCAGTCGTCGAACTGGGGTTGTTCCCCATGACGGCCTGCCATTGCCCCTGCGTCACTTCATATTTGCCCAGATAAAACGCCTTGCTGATGGTCACCTGATGGAGTGGACGTTCATCCGGCTCCCCCATGTCCGCCCCCATCTTGAAGGTGCCAGCGGGGATCAGCACAAATTCCATGTGGACACTGTTCGTCAACGTTTTGTCTGGTGTGGATTGGGCGGCTCCCCTCTCCACGCTGCCTACGCACAAGATGAGCAGAAGCCACAGAAACCACGCCTGGGGCTGACGCATAATACCTCCCGCATAAAAAGTCCGTCTCGCTGTCACGCTGCCGAGCTTATAGCATCAAGAGGGCGGACGGCGCAAGCCAGGTCAAGGGCATGCGCACCACACACGCGTGGGCATTCTGTGGCATACTGCAGGCAGACGTACGGTTGCGGCCCCCTTATCGTCCGTGAAGGAGCCTTGTCCTATGGATCTCGCTGAAGCCCGACAATTCCTCGCCACGCATGAATGTGCGGTGTTGACCACATGGCGTCGTGATGGCTCGTTGCAGATGTCCCCGGTGACGGTAGGCGTCGATGGCGCAGGCCGTGCCATCATTAGCAGTCGCGGCACGGCCTACAAGACGCGCCACTTACGCCGTGACCCACGTGCCTCACTCTGTGTGTTTACGGAGCAGTTCTACGGTCCGTGGATCCAGATTGACGGCACGGCAGAGGTGCTGGCCTTACCCGAAGCGATGGAGCCGCTGGTCGATTATTATCGCCGTCTGGCTGGTGAGCATCCTGACTGGGACGAGTACCGCCAGGCGATGGTGCAGGACCAGCGGGTGCTTATACGTATCAGCCTTGAGCGGGCTGGCCCGGATCGTAAGGGCTAACCCGGCAACGCAGGCACCTGGCGTCCGCCACTGGGGACGTGTAGGCAGCAGTGTAGAGCAGTCTGCGAGTATGTCTTACCGGTGTGGTGACGGTTTGATCGCTGTCATCTTCCCCGGTCCATAGGTGTTCTTGGCCTGAGGCGGGGAGGCGTGCAGACCAGTGCGCAAGATGGCCACCGCTTCACGCCCCTTGGCGTCGGTCGGAGCCGTTTTACGTGTGCCGGCAGTCTTGACGAACTCCCAGCCATGCTCTGTCCAGTGGACCTCTGCACAGACAGGCCGGTTGCGCCCGTCAAGATACACGACAGTCCCTGCGGTCTCCTCCCCATCGTGGACATCACTCACCACGGCCTTCTTCGTACCCACTGTAATCCATTGTGACGGGAAAATGTTTGGTCTCTCTGCCAAAATGTCTTCTCCTAAAAGTTCCGCCGTGGAGACCCCTCGCTTCAGCGGGGGGAGGACACAGCGGTACCTGCTGTCGCAGGCAGGGTGTCTGCTCAAACGTCTGGTCCCAGTGGATACAGCCTGGCAACAGCCCAGCCTGGGACCAGGGAAGTTTGCGCCGGTTACCCGGGACACCGCTGACGCGGGTGACGTTTGCCTCGACAATGTTGCAAAGGCTTGTTGAGTCTGCCGCACAGCGTGCGACTCAGCACGGCCATGTAACGACAGACGATAGCGCCCAAGACTGACACGCATCCGGGGGTATCATGACCCATGCAACGGAGCGCCTGACGGCACTGAGTCTGCTCGACACTGACTCCGAAGAGTCCCCCGACTTCAGTCGTGGGAGTACGTCGATTAAGAGCTACGATGCTACAGAGATATTATACAATATGTGCGGGGCTTTTGCCGACGGACATGGTGGGCACGCTGCCGCATCAGGAGACATGGTGACCATGGCACGCTCAGACGCGGCAGCGCTGTCGCACCCAGGCACTCGGCCCTCCGGGCTGCTCGATCCTACTGGCTCGGCGTATCGCTGGGTGGTGGCCGCCACGGTCATCATGAGCGGCTTCCTCGTCACCATGAGCCAGACTGCGGTACAAGTGTCGCTGCCACAGATTATGACGGTCTTTGGCCTCAATGTCTCGCAGGTGCAATGGATTGTCACCGCGTACATCATTGCCGGCGCGGTGCTCGTCCCCGCGGTCGGCTGGCTCGGCAATTGGTTGGGCAATCGCACGTTTTACGTCATCGGGCTCTCCGTATTTGTGCTCAACTCGGCGTTGTGTGCCATGGCGTGGAGTGGGCCATCCCTGATCACCTTCCGCATTCTCCAAGGTCTGGGTGGCGGCCCGATTCCACCTATGACCATGATGTTCCTGAGCAATACCTTCCCCCCGGCGCAGCGCGGTATGGCCATGGGGTTGTTCGGCATGGGGCAGACGGCTGGGCCGATTATTGGTACGGTGGTTGGTGGCTATCTCACCGAGTATCTCAGCTGGCGTATGGTGTTTTTCATGAGTGTCGTGCCGGGAGTGCTGTGTATTGTGCTGATCCTGTTCATCGTCCCCAACGTACGTGAGGAGGGGCAGCAGCGGCTCGACCTGCTGGGATTGCTCAGCATGGGCACTTTCCTGGTCAGCCTGCTGGTGGCCCTGAGCCTGGGGCAGCGTGAGGGCTGGGATGCCCCGCTCATCCAGCGGCTGCTCGTCGTGGCTTGTGTGGCCCTCGTGACGTTCATCACCCGCGAGTTGCTCACCGAGCGGCCTCTGGTCGATCTGCGTCTCTACATCAATGGGACCTTTACGGTGGCCTCGCTGCTCATCCTCCTGTTTTTCATGGCTTTTACTGCGAGCACCTTCATGCAGGTGATTCTCATGCAGCGACTGTTGGACTATACCCCAGTGCAGGCGGGCCTGGTGCTGATGCCTGGCTCGCTGGCGCTATCGCTGGGCTTTCCGCTCGCCGGACGGATCGCCGACACGTGGGATCGACGTCTCATCATCTTCAGCGCCTTCAGCGTCTTTGCCCTGGCGTCGTACCTCTTTACCTTCCTGAGCCTGGACTGGTCGCTGCGCTGGATCGTCGGGTTGGTCGTGCTGCGCTTTAGTTGTGGCGGCTTTATTTATGCGCCGCTGACGGCGATTGCCTTGTCGCAGCTCCCCCAGGCGCAAGTGCGGATGGGCTCCGGGTTGGTGAATCTCATGCAGAACGGCTTAGGCAATACCCTCGGGCTGGCCATGGTCACTACGGTGTTGCAGCGCCGTCTGACGTATCACAGCGGTCTCCTTGGTGAGGAGCAAGCCCTGACGGCTCTCCCGTGGCGGGAGGTGCTGGCACCGGTGCAGGAGGTGGTGCGCCAGGGCGGCGCCATTGGGGCACTGGCGGAGGCCCAGGTGCTAGGGCTGGTGCAGCAGCATATGGAACAGCACGCCACCGTAGCCGCCTATCAGGATTGCTTCCTGGTGGTGACGCTCCTGTGTCTCCTCAGTCTGCCTCTCGTGGGGCTCCTACGCCGGGCGCAGGCCTAAGAGGCTCTCCCCGGAGGCCCTTCCACGCCCTGGCCGTTCGACCGATGCACGCGTGCGCGCCGTCGGGGCGACTCTCAGGCGGGTGGTATTTTGTTTTTGCCTCTGTATGGCGCTTGTATTAGGATAGCCTGTCGCGATCTACTCGAAGCCGCCAAAGTGGAGCCCCCCAAACCAGGGAGGCGTTTATCGAGGTCTGTAAAAAGCTGCAGAACACGGCCAGTCCAGCAGGAAAACGCTGTGGCCCGCACCGGGCAACCTCGTTTTCCTCTGCCGACTGCAGTTGGCAGTCCCCAACGAGGATTTTCTATGGGTGCCCAGGCGCTACCAGTCGGGCCCGTCTCCTATGACCTCGCCATTGTCGGCGCTGGGCGCGTGGGCCAGACCCTCGGGCGTCTGCTGGCGGCCCTGGGACACCGGATCACCTGGGTGGCCTGCCGCACGCACGCGGCAGCAGAGCAGGCCGTGCGCTTTATTGGCGCCGGTCTGCCCACGACCTACGAGGCGGCTCCCCTCCACCTGCCGGCCCCGAGCCGTAGCGTGGTGTGCATCACCACGCCCGATCAGGCCATTGTAGCGACTGCCACCCTGCTGGCGCAGCGCGGTCCAGTCTGGCCTGGAGTCACCGTGCTGCACTGTAGCGGCGCGCTGAGCTCCACCGTGCTGCACCTCTTGCACCCTGCTGGCGCGCACCTGGCCTCCATGCATCCCCTGCACGCTTTTGGGACGGCCATAGATGATCCCGAGGTCTTGCGTGGGGTGCATTGGTGTATTGAGGGCGACGAAGCGGCCAAGCGGGTGGCGCGGCACCTGATTGGCGCGTTGCATGGGCAGGTGAGCGAGATCGAGCCGGAGCACAAAATCCTCTATCACGCCGCCGCCGCCGTGGCGGGCAATCAGATTACCGCGCTGATGAGCGTGGCCTTTGCCATCCTGGAACACTGCGGCATTGCGCCCGACCAGGCCCGGGCCATGCTCATCCGTCTCAGTGCAGGCGTGTTACAGCGCATGCAAGCCGAGGGGGAGATCGTTGCCCTGGCCGGCCCCATCAGTCGGGGAGATGTCGCCACCGTGGCCCAGCATATCGAGCATCTGCACGTCTTGCCGCCGGTGTATGGGGCGGTGTACCGCAGCCTGAGTCAGGTACTCGTGACTCTCGCCCAGCGTAAGGGCGCACCACAGGAGGCCCTAGCGGCTATTATGCAGATCCTCCAAGCCTGAGCGCGGAGACACTGGACAAGTGGTCAAGAGCACGGTATGGTGCACAGGAGTCATCTGGGCTGCCGTTTTGTCGTCCTGCCAGAGGAGAATCTAGGCCTTATGCCGCAGCCATTGCCACCAGCGGTGATCCTCGCCGCTGGACAAGGACACCGGTTACTGGAACGATCCGGTGGAAGAACCAAACCGCTGACCCCCGTGCTCGGGGTGTCCTTACTCGAGCGCACAGTGCAGTCGTGCCGGACAGCAGGTATGACGGAAGGCTTTGTGGTCGTGGGGTATCGTCATGAGCTGCTGCGGCCAGCGGTGGCCGCGCTGGCCGCACGTTACGCGATGGACTTGCAGGTCGTGCATAACCCCGTGTGGGAGGCTGGCAATGGCACCTCGGCACTGGCCGTGGCCCCGTATCTGGCCCGTCCGTTTGTGCTGATGATGTGCGACCACGTGTTTACACCCGCCTTGTTACACCCACTGCTCGCGGCCGAGGATGGCAGCGATGTCTGCCGTTTGGCCATCGATCGCGGCATTCGTCGTATCTTTGATCTGCCCGATGCCACGAAAGTGTGCCTGGATGGTCAACACATTACCGCCATTGGCAAAGAACTTAAGACGTTTGATGCCATTGATACCGGTTTTTTCCTGTGCCGCCCCCGTTTGTTTCCTGCCTTAGAACAGGCTCAGAGCCACGGGGACAGCTCACTCTCCGGCGGCATGCGGCGCTTGATCGCCGACAGGGCACTGTATGCGGTCGATATCGGACCCCACTTCTGGAGCGATGTCGATACCCCGGCGAGTCTTGTCTATACCGAACAGCGACTGCAGGCGGTGCTGGAGACCCCAGCCTCCCCGGTGGCGTACGCTGAGGCCATCGCGTATCTCCAGGATGCCGACCCGGTGATGGCCCGGATCATCGCACACTGCGGGCCATGCACCTTCCAACCGCACGGCCTGGCGCCCTTTGTCATGCTGTGCCGTTCCGTCATTTATCAACAATTAAGCGGCAAGGCAGCCAGTACCATTATGGCACGCTTTCTCGGGCTCTATGCCCAGGAAGCTCCTACCCCCGAGACCCTCTTAGACTCCAGTGAGGAGACGCTGCGTGGCGTAGGCCTGTCGCGCCAGAAAATCGCCTCACTCTATGATCTCGCCACCAAATCCCATCATGGCACGCTGCACCTCGACGCCCTCTCCAGCAGCGATGATGCCGAGGTGATCGTGCAGCTCACCCAAGTGAAAGGCATTGGACGCTGGACCGCAGAGATGTTTCTCATGTTTGCCCTCGGGCGACTCGATGTGTTTCCAGTTGCTGACCTGGGGATCCGCAAGGCCATCCAGCGGGCGTATGGCTACAAGAGCTTGCCCGCGCCCGTGACCATGCAGCGCCACGCCCGCAAGTGGGCTCCGTATCGCAGCCTTGCCACGTGGTATTTATGGCGCAGCCTGGACGTACCTGCCCTGAACCCAGGACACAACGAGGAAAACAACCACACAACGTAAGGAAGAGACGCAATGAGATCTCGATATTCTGCTCGTACCCTCATGACGATAGTCACCGGCCTGTGCCTGGTGGGCACAGCCTTGGCCGCTGATACCTACTCCCTGGATCCGGCGCACACGACCGTCGGTTTCTCGGCACGTCACTTTGTCATTACCAAGGCGCGTGGTTCCTTCAAAGACTACACCGCCACCATTACGTATGATGCAAAAGACATTACCAAATCCTCTATGCAAGGCACGATCAAAGTCGCCAGTATCGACACCGGCAATGCCAAGCGTGATGAGCATCTCCGCAGCCCCGATTTCTTTGATGCGGCAGCGTTTCCGGAAATCAAGTTCAACAGCACACGGGTAGAGAAACGTGGCGATGCGTACGTCATGGTCGGCCCCCTGACTATCCGCGATGTGACCAAAGAAGTGGCTGTGCCGTTCAATATCACGGGGAATGTCACTGATCCGCGTGGCAAAGAGCGCGTCGGGTTCGACGCCTATCTGAAAATCAAACGCAAGGATTTCGGCGTGGCGTGGGATAAGACTTTGGATAATGGTAGTTTAATTGTGAGCGATGATATTGACATCGAGATCGCGGTGGAGGCGGTGAAAAACTAACATAGGCCCTAGTGCTCTGTCACAGCTAAAAAGTCGGATTGGCAATGGCTGACGGATCAGCGATGCTGTGTGGCACAAGGAGGTGGGCCATGCGGCAATGGTATATCGTTCGACTGACGAAGCAAGAACGCCTCGAGTTGCAGAGCGTGGTCAACAAGCTCAAGGGAACTGGGCAAAAAGTTCGACGGGCTCAGCTCTTGCTCAAGGCCGACGCTGGTGGCCCCAATTGGATCGACGAACGCATCGCCGAGGCCTACGCATGTCAGACGAGAACCGTTGCAAGGCTGCGCCAACGCTTCGTCGAGCAAGGATTCGAGGAAGCCCTCAACCGTGTTGTGCGTCAACAACCGCCCGTCGAGAAACTGTTGAGGGGCGACCAGGAGGCCCGCATCAGCGCGACGCGCCTTGGTCCGCTGCCGAAGGGCTACAACAACTGGACGCTGCGCGTGTTGGCACGCAAGGGCGTGGAATTGGCCCTTGTGGACTCCGTCAGCTACGAAACGGTCCGACGCACACTAAAAAAAACGGCATGACGAATCGGAAGATCGAATACTGGGTTATTCCATCGGAAGCGGACGCTGAGTTCGTTGCCCACATGGAAGAGGTGCTGGAGACCTACGCAAAGCCGTACAATCCGCATGTGCCCGTCCTCTGCATGGACGAACAACCTGTGCAGTTACTACAAGAGACGCGCACACCCATGGCGGCCACGGCCAAGCACGGCAAGCGGATTGACTACGCATACGCCCGTGCGGGGACGGCCGTCATCTTCATGTGCACCGAGCCGTTGGCCGGCTGGCGTACCGTCACCGTGCGCGCACGAAAAACGAAGCGTGATTGGGCCCTCGAAATGGCGCGCTTGTTGGAGGGCCGCTCCGCGGCCTGTGACAAGGTGCTCTTGGTGTGCGACAACCTCCATCCCCACACCAAGGGCGCGTTCTATGAAGCGTTGGCCCCTGAGCGGGCCCGGGCCCTGGTGCGACGCATCGAGTTCTGCGACACGCCGAAGCACAGCAGTTGGCTGCACATCGCTGAGAATGAGCTGAGTGCGCTCACGCGCCAATGCGTCGTGGGCCGCCGCTTCGGCGATATCGCCAGTCTGCGTGAGGAACCGAAAGCGTGGTCGGACGATGTCAATACCACCCAACGTGGCGTCGACTGGCAAATGAAGATCGACGATGCCCGCACGAAACTCAAATCGGTTTACCCGACAATTAAGCTGTGACAGAGCACTAGGGCCTCAACCGAGCGCATGTGCGACGTCTCCTGGGAGCGAAAAAGGGGACAGATTTATTTTTTTATGATTTATTTTTTTTCTTTGGCAGTCGTAAAAGACAGCCTATGGCTGTGCTTGGTAACTTCATGGTATATTCGCCAGCTGGAAGTCGTGCTTGGCGACTTACTGTGGTCGAGCATGTCTCTGACACGGGAAAGGCGACGCAGAGTCATCAAACACCGTGGAAAGAGAAGACTCGACGACTCTGCATCGTCACGCATCTGCTCAGGCCATGCTATCGTAACATGCGTCGTCTTTGTATGGCATCATGGCGTGCTTTGCGACAGGCAGTCGTCGAATACAGAGTTCGGCCCTGCGGGCGGGAGGGAATCTCCCCACGACCAGGAGACCCACGCACCACCGCACCACCGCGCCTGTCCCACACCGAGGAGCCCCAAGCAAGGACATCGAAGACCGGGACATGCAAGAG
>SXND01000081.1 GCA_005777235.1 Pseudomonadota bacterium | reverse complement strand
GTCTCGCCCGCATCCGGAGCGGGCGAGACGCCCGCGCTCCCAGGAAAACCGGTCTGTTTCTTGTCCAAACTGGACAACTGCATGACCCTTGTATCTTGAGTGGGTGATGTGGGAGAATGCCCATCACGCAGTCCCGGGACGTGACAGACCGATTGAGCCTTGCTCCACCGAGACCGGAGCGTCGCGTGGGTCGTCCCGTTCTGGACTCCCAGAGTCCGTACAGGTGTCTGGTGCCATAGAGCCCGTATGCGCAAGGTCGGGTGGACAGGAGGGCGTAGGAGTGACGTGCCATGCTTTCTCGGTCTTGATGTGGCCAAAGCCCAGTGGAACATGGCCCTGTGCCCCGCCGGGGAGCGGTGGTCCGTCCCCAACGATGCCGGGGGCGTGGCGACGCTTGTCGACCGGCTCCAGGCCATCCAACCCACGCTGATTGTCCTGGAAGCCACGGGCGGCCTGGAACGCCTGGGGACCAGCACTGTGGCCACGGTGGGCCTGCCCGTCGTCGTGGTGCACCCGCGGCAGGCGCGCGATCGTACGCGCGCCACCGGACAATGGGCCAAGACGGAGGCGTTGGATGCGCGTGCGCTGGCGCATGGTGCCGCCGTGATCCGCCCGACGCCTCGCCCGCTGCCAGACGCCCAGACGCAAGCGCTGCGTGCCCTGTTGGGGCGCCGCCAGCCACTGCGCGGCATGCGGACCGCGGAGCCGCACCGCCTGGCGGGGACGCACGCGCGCCTGGTGACAGACATTGAGGCCCACATCCCCTGGATCCATACGCGCCTGGCGACGCTGGAGGAGGATCTCGAGACGGCGCTGCGGGCCAGTCCGCTGTGGCGGGATAATGACGAGCTGTTGCAGCGTGCCAAGGGCATGGGGCCCGTGTGTGCCCGCACGTTGCTGGGGGAACTGCCCGCGTTGGGGACGCTGACACGGCAGCAGATCGCGGCCTGAGTCGGCGTGGCGCTCCTCAATGGTGACAGTGGAACCCTGCGAGGCCGACGCACGATGTGGGGAGGCCGCGCTCACGTGCGCACCGTGTTGTACAGGGGCACGCTGGTGGCGACGCGCGACAACCCACAGATCAACGCCTTGTCTCAACGGCTTCTCGCGGCGGGGCAAGTCACAAAAGTCGCCCTCACGGCGTGCATGCATAAGCTGTTGACGATTCTCAACGCCATGCTGAAGCCTCGGACGTCCTGGAGTCCCCAGGAGGTCTAAAACTAAAATAATAGACAAGGCCCCCTTGACAATCAAGACAGTTGCTCCGCTCGTACCTCGCTCTGGCTGTTGACGCGGCTCACCGCGGGCGTTCGGCGCCATCCCAGTTCGCGCCGTATGATCAGTTGATCTGTTTTTCCCGTTCCTCTTACTAAAGGAGATGCCAGATGGTCCAGCTCAAGCCGCTCGATCCGAACGTCCCGATCTTTCAGCAAGTAAATGCTGAGGTGTCGCCGGTCGTTCTCGTCAACGTCTTCCAGGTAGCAGAGGAAGACATTCCGGCCCTTCTCAAGGCGTGGGAAGCCGACGCCAATTGGATGAAGCAGCAGCCAGGCTACATCTCGACGCAGTTGCATAGAGGAATTGCCGGTAGCACAGTCTTCATGAACTACGCAGTGTGGGAATCATCCGCCCACTTCCGAACGGCATTTGCTCATCCTGAGTTCAAAAAAGCGTTGGAGCGCTATCCTCCTTCGGCGGTCGCTTCGCCACATCTTTTTACACGCCTCACCATACCGAATCTCTGTGTTGGTCCGTAGACCACGCAACCGCCTCACTTTCGCGTCACGCTGCCAGCGGAGGCTGTCACCCTTCAATTATGCTGTTGGAGCAAATCGAGAGTATGATCTTTCTCTCCTCAGACCGTATCGAAGTGCTTGATAGATATCATCACCAATCTTAGGAGGACCATTGATGGCAGACACCCAAAAGCGACGCGCAGAGAACGTCAGCGGCTCGTGGTTTGTGCGCGAGAGCTGTATCAACTGTGATGCTGTCCGGCAAGTTGCCCCGCAGCTCATCACCGAGGTCAACGGCAAGTCGGCGTTCATCCGCCAACCTGTCACAGAAGAGGAACGTCGCCTTGCCCGGCAGGCTCTCCTGGCGTGTCCTGTAGGAGCGATTGGTGTCACCGGAGAGAAGCTGGACGTAACCAACCTCTACCCTGAGGCACTCGCTCCGGGGGTCTCCTATTGCGGCTTCAACTCCCCGAAATCCTTTGGTGCGAATGCCTTCTTCGTGCAGCGAGCGGGGGGGGGGAACTGTCTCATTGATAGCCCGCGCTTCGCGATGCCGCTGGTCCGCCAGCTTGAAGCCTTGGGCGGGCTCCAAGATATTTTTCTGACGCATCGCGACCACCCGGCAGAGTCCGACCGCTATGCCGCACATTTTGGGGCGCGGGTCTGGATACATCAGGCCGATTGTGATGCAGCCCCCTGGGCCACCCATATTATTGCGGGGACGGAGCCGCAGGAGCTCGTCCCAGGGTTGCTGGCCATCCCGCTTCCAGGGCATACCCAAGGAAGCGTCAGCTTTCTCCTGGATGGGATGTATCTGTTCAGTGGCGATTCCCTCTACTGGAGCCGTGCGCGCCAGGATCTCTCGGCGTTCCGGCGGCAGTGCTGGTATGATTGGCGCCTGCAGGCTGACTCGCTGGAACGCTTAGCTCGGGAGCACACCTTTACGTGGGTGCTGGCCGGCCATGGAGACCGCCGACAACTCGCTTCAGAGGAGATGCACGCCCGCACTCTTGCCCTGAGCGAGCGCATGCGCCGTGACGACGATTTTTGGCGTATCACCACAAACGATCTCGAGGTCGCATGGTAGCAGGAGAGGCTGGCCCGGCAGTATGGCTTCAGACACTGCGGAGAGGGTAACATCCCAACAAACAGCATCACGCTCAGCGGGGGAAACCTACGCCTTCTGGTATGGTAGTCCGCAGTTTCTGGCGGTCGTTTATAGCCCTGGCGCAACCAGCACAACCGACCTAGCGTGGACCTCACCACCACGGGAGTGTCCACACCCAGCGCCGGTGCCCCAGCCCAGCGGCCGTGCCCAGACAGCATAACACGGGAGGCAGGCATGCGGGACAACATTAGCCTCCGCCGAACAACCGCCGGCAGCGGCTGAGGCGCAGCGTGCGGCTGTCTAATGCACACGGAGTCCGAGCCCTTAAAGCGATAGGGTGGTACGTTGAGTGAGGACAAAAGAGAGAGGAGAGGTGATCTGTCACAATGCCGACGGCTTTACGCACTGGCCCATAGCGTTTCTACTTTTACGCGTATGATTGCGGTGAGCCGCGTCATATGCACGCAGACCGTGAAAACCGGAGCGCGAAATTCTGGCTCGATCCTGACGTCACCCTGGCCACAAATCATGGGTGCAATCGTCGAGAATTACGAGACATCGAGCGCATCATGCGTGCGCATGTGGAGACCTTGAGACATGAATGGGACGCCTTTGGCCGTGACAACACTCAGCCTGCCTAGAATAGTCAGCGTGACCGTCACCGACGATACCATAGCTGTGGACCTTGAAGATGGGCGCAGTATCGCTGTGCCTATTGGCTGGTATCCCCGTCTGGCGCATGGCACACCGACAGAGCGTGCCACGATGCAGATCAGCGGTGCTGTCTATAGCATATATTGTCCCGAACTCGATGAGGATATTGGTCTTGAAGGGCTGTTGATGGGCAAGCAGTCGACTGAAAGTGCCGCATCGTTCACGCGATGGCTACAACGGCGGAAAGTAAACCAACCCCAAGAAACCGCCGAACCAAGCAGTGGAGTTGACTGGGCATAGCGTCCGCTCGTTCCTCGCTCCCGCTATGCCCAGCCGCTCACCGCCAGCGTTCGGCATGAGTTTCACGGACACGTGGGAAGGAGGTCCGCTCACAATAATGGTCCTTAGAAACATAACACTTACAGAAGCAGTATATAGGGCTGTGGGCGAGGGCAACGGAGCAAAGACACACATCAACAAGTGACGAGGGTATGCCATGACAACAGAGCCTACGCCAAGCGGATTCATCGGCAAGTCAGTGCGGCGCGTCGAAGACCCTGTGCTGATCACCGGCAAGGGCTGTTATGTGGACGACATGCAGATGCCGGGCATGCTGCACCTGGCGTTCCTGCGCAGCCCCTACCCGCACGCCACCATCCTCTCTATCCAGGTGCACGCGGCGCAGGCGATGCCCGGGGTCGTCGCCGTTGTAACCGGAGACGACCTGAGCGAGCACCTCAACATTCCAGTGACCCTCCTCAACATCCCGGGGCCCCCCCTCGTGCCGGGCATGCAGATCCCGCCGCATCCCTTGCTGGCCCGCGGTGCCGTCCACGCGGTCGGGGTGCCAGTCGCCGCCGTCGTGGCCACGAGTCGCGCGCTGGCGCAGGATGCCGCCGCCGCCATCACGGTGGAGTATGCCACACTGCCGGCGGTCGTCACGGCCGCCCAGGCCCTCGCACCCGGTGCACCGCTGGCGCGCGAAGAGCTTGACAACAATGTCTGCTACCGGGTAACGAAACACGGCGGCGACGTGGACAAGGCCTTTGCTACAGCCGACCATGTGGTGCGCCTGCGTCTCGCCAGTCCGCGGCTGGTGGCCATGGCGCTTGAGCCGCGCGGCGTCCTGGCGAAGCCGGAACCTCCGGGGGATCTCACGGTGTGGCTTTCGACCCAGGGTCCGCACCGTGCCCGCGCGGATCTCGCCACCGCGCTCGGCGTTCCGGAGCATCGCCTCCGCGTGATCGCCCCCGACGTGGGCGGGGGCTTTGGGAGTAAGGGACCGCTCTACCGGGAGGAAGCGCTGGCCTGCCACCTGGCGCTGCGGCTCGGTCGCCCGCTCAAGTGGGTCGCCACGCGCGGCGAGGAGTTTCTCTCCACGAATCAGGGTCGCGACCAGATCATGACCTCTGAGCTGGCGCTCACCCGAGACGGCACCATGCTGGGCCTCAAGGTGCACGTGGTCGCCAACCTTGGCGCCTACCTGCACACCGTCAGTGCCATTCCGCCACAGTTCATGATGCTCATGGCCACGGGCTGTTATCAGATTCGTCACTGCCGCGTGGAGGTGGTGGCGGTCTTGACCAACACCGTCTCGACCGGGCCATATCGCGGCGCCGGCCGGCCAGAGGCGGTGCTCAACATCGAGCGCTTGATTGATAAGGCCGCGCGCGACCTCGGCCTGGACCGGCTGGACATCCGGCGCAAAAACTTCATTCGGCCGGAGCAGTTCCCGTACCGCACGGGCCTGAACGTGGAATACGATTCCGGCGACTACGAGAAGGCCCTCGCGGAAGCGCTGCGTCTCGCGGACTACGACCAGATGCTCCAGGAGCGCGATGTGGCGCGGGCGCGTGGCGAGCTGGTCGCGTGGGCATCGCGACCTTTGTGGAGCCGAGCAGCGGGGTCGGTTTTTTTGAAAGCGGGACGGTGCGCGTGGAACGCACCGGAGCGATCACGGTGCTCACTGGTGCCAGTTCTCACGGCCAGGGCCATGAGACCGTCTTCGCGCAGGTGGTCGCCGACCAGTTACGCGTCGCTATGGACCAGGTGGCGATTCGCCACGGGGACACGCTGGTGGTGCCGCAGGGGGTCGGCACGTTTGCCAGCCGGAGCGCCGTGATGGGCGGTGGGGCGCTCGCGCTGGCCACGCAGCGCGTGGTTGAGAAGGCCCGGCAGATTGCGGCACATCTGCTCGAAGCGGCTGCCGAAGATATCGTGCAGAGCGAGGGCGGATTCGCGGTGGCTGGCGTACCTGACCGGCACATTCCCTGGCGCCTGATCGCCGCCACGGCCTATGGCCGGTCGGTGCCCGGGCTCGAGCCTGGCCTGCAAGAGACGGTCTTCTTCGCTCCCGGGCGCGAAGCCTGGGGCTTTGGGGCCGCCGTCGCGATAGTGCACATTGACCGCGAGACCGGGGAGCCCAGGCTCGACAAACTCGTGCTGGTGGATGATTGTGGCGTGGTCCTGAACCCGAAGATTGTCGCAGGCCAGGTGCACGGCGGGGTGGCCCAGGGACTGGGTGAAGCCTTCTACGAACAGATGCTGTACAGCGACGAGGGCCAGCCGCTCACCGGCTCGTTGCTGGATTACGCGGTGCCGCGCGCCCGCCATGTGCCACCGCTCATCCTGGGCGAGACGGTCACGCCGAATCCGTTCCATCCGCTCGGGGTCAAGGGGGTCGGCGAGGCCGGCTGCAATGGCGCGCCCCCTGCGGTCGCCAACGCCGTGATGGACGCGCTGGCGCCCCTGGGCATTGACCACATCGATATGCCGTACACGGCGCCGAAGCTGTGGGAAGCGATACAAACGGCGCCAGGCACACGGCAACAGTAGACTCCGGGAGGATTCCGTCATCAGTAGGGACACGGCAAGGCCAGGTCCGGGCTCAGGTGGGGGCCGAACAAGGGCCTGGAGCCGACTGGCTCCAGCGTCCGCTCCTGCTTTCGGCAGCGGCTCAGGCCTGGCGTTGTATAGCAATGAATTTTGGAGACACCTAATCAAAGATATATAAAAACTTATTTTGGAGGGCTTCGTAGTTGTGGGGCGTGAGGTAAAAAGCGAGCATTTTGAACGTAATGTCGACCATATGCTCCGACCTGGAGGTGACTTTCGAACGACGGCGAAACCTTGCAAGATAGTGGCGGACATTCCCGTTATCCTGTTCGATGGGCAAGGTCAGGTCCTTGCCGGTCGAGAGTTGCTCTGCGGGGATCAGGCGATGAAAACCCTCCCAATCATCCGTTACAAAGCTGTTGCCTTCGATCCCGACTTTGTCGAGAAGCTTGCGGCAGGTTTCATCATCACGCCGACCCAAAACCCCGGCCAGAGTTCGCTGTGCCACAGGGTCAAAGGCCCGCCAGACCCAAACTTTATTTTTTTTCCATCGACAAAATGCCACATCTCATCGATCTGCACGATCCCGGCAGACGGCCTGGCGTCGGGCTCCGGGAGGCACGTGCCCTCCTTGCGTATCCATTTGTAAACGGCGACATCGCTGACCTTGCACAGCCGGGCGATCATCCCGTAGCTGGCGTTACCCATCACGTAGAGCAAAACCGCCAGAGCCTTCATCGCCGCAGGCTTTCCCCGCAGCGGCGTATCTGTGAAATTGCAGCGACAATTCTTGCATTTATACCGTTGCAGTCCCCGGACAAAACCGGATTTCACGAACGATAACGAACCACATTTCTTACATTGCATAGCGCCCTCCTGTCTTGGCAGGGAGCATTATAACACAGTTATATATCTTTGGTTAGATGTCTCGAATTTTGAGGCGGTCATCTTCGATCTCGATGGTGTGCTGGTCGATTCCAACGCGATGGCCAAGCGCCACATGCGCGTTTGGGCTGCGAGGCATCAGATCCCATGGCAAAGAATCGCAGCAGTGCTGCACGGGCGAACGACTGTGGAAACCATGCGGATTGTTACACCACATCTACATGCAGAACAGGAGGCAACCGTCATCGAGGCCCTCGAACGCCAGCAGGCTAACGAGCTTGTCGCGTTCATGGGCGCAGGGCGACTCCTGAGCACGATTGATCCTAGCCGATGGGCGATTGCCACCAGCTCAACGCACGAGTCGGCTTTGCTCAAGCTCACCCACACTGGCTTGCCCATCCCGACGGTGTTGGTGACTGCTGCCGACGTTTCCAAGGGCAAGCCAGCTCCAGACGCATACCTCCTGGCGGCTCAGCGCCTCGGAGTGCATGCCGCGCGTTGTGCAGTCGTGGACGCAACGTTCCGTGGCCAAGGCATTGGTCGCGCGTTAGCCACTGCACTCATCAGCGCAGCCCGGGCACTCGGCTATGTGCAGATGCGCCTGGATACTGGCCCCAGGCACATCGCCGCCCAAGGTCTGTATCGTAGTCTCAGTGTCCCGGACATCCCCCCTGACCGTGCAGTGCCTGAAGACCTCCAAGCGATGTTCGTCTTCATGGAGTTGCACCTTTAGGTTCTATCATGCGCAGCTTGGCGCTTGAGGGGCAAGACCCTCCTCAACCCCAGGCCTATGCTCAGTATAGTGAACTGTCGGCTTGAGCGCAGTGGTCAGGCATTCAGGCGCCCACATGGGAGCAGCGCTGCTGTTGGAGGCTTCCCGCATCTTCTGCCCCAAGCATTGAATGCACAACGCGGATGCTCATACCAATACCGGGGAGAGCCCCGAGCAAGATGCGGGAATCCTCTGCATCAAGAGCGACTGGACTCGGAGTCGCATGGCATAAATGGTGGTGTCGAATGAGCCGGGCTACTATGAGGAAGGCTGGGGTGGCATCCGCCTGGAAAACCTCTATGTGGTCACGACGGATGATGACATGCCACCGCATCCGAGTGGCAAGCGCTGGTGGCAATTTGACTTGCTGACCCTGATTCCCTTTGATAAGCGCTTGATTGAATGGTCGCAACTGTCGGACAGCGCGTGTGCCTGGCTGGCGCCCTATCACGAGCAAGTGGAGACGAGCATTGGCGAGGACATGGCCTCCCTCCGTTTACGTAACCTCTCTACTGCGATGATTGGCAGAACGCTTCGCCTCGGCGCCACGCGGCGACCAGCACGTCCCGCCTACTCGTGCGGCCTGCCCTGCTGGCATGGCGCCGCAGGTAGTGTGGTACCGCGCACCACGGTAACGCCTCTGCGGAGGGTGGTTACGGCCAGGCCCGCGGGGTAAAGCCCATCGCCGTATAGGCCCGTTGCGAATGCAGCGCGACATTGCCGATACGCGGTAAACCGGTGCGGTCTTCCAAACGCGAGGCCCGGAGGAGACAGGCGGGATCATAGGGGCGGGTGGCCATGAGATACTGACCAATGGCGTATAAGCTGACGCGCTGTGGCCCCCCGAAATGGTACAGACCCGTGGCTTCCTGCTCCCACAGCACACAGAGCCCGGTGATGAAGTCGTCGAGATAGAGAGCCGAGCGCAGTTCGTCGTAAAACAACGTCAGGGGCTTGTGCTGCCGAAAGCGATGCGCCAGGTAGTCCAGTGGCCCTTTGCGACCGCTGAACGATTCGCCCATCGGTAACCCTTTCCGCAGGATCAGCGCTGCCGGTACTTGCGTGATAACCTGCTCGGCCTGGAGGAAGGTGGTGCCAATCATGCTGATGGGGTCCGGCGGGCTGGCTTCGTCATAGCCGGCAGCGGGAGGCTCGTGGCCTGAAAAGATGAGATCCGTGCTGCAATACAGCACGTGGCAGTCGCGGCTGAGCTGGGCCACGTTCCTGGCCCCTTCGACGTTGCGCTGATACGCCAGACTCGGCCACAATTCGCACACGTCCAGGTCACACATGCCGGCCGCATGGATGACATGCGTGGGACGAAACTGCGTAAAGGCGGCACGGAGTCCAGGGACATCATTCATACAGCATGGCAACACATTGCCGACGGGAAAGCCCGCCAGACGGGTTTTCGGCGGGCACAGGCCCAGCACCTGCTGGGCTCCCAGCTGTGTGGTCAGGGTCTTGTACAATGGCCAACCGTGTAAGGACGTAATGCCGGTGATGAGGACGCGTTTCATACAACCACTTTCTCGGAAGGCCGCGCAGCACACAGGCGGTGTGTCATGAGCGCCGTTGGTCACCCTCGGTCATCAGTCTCATCGCCATTTCGATGCTGCGACGCATACGATTAAAGGCGCGCGCGAGCGTTGCTACCTGGTCTTTGCCGGTAGACGGCAAATCCATTAACGTGATATTGCCAGTGCTAATGGCGTCCGCGACGTATGCCATCCGGTCCAGCGGACGGATCACGACAAAATGCAGCATGAGATTTAAGATCAGGAACAGTGCCACAAAGATGCCGAGCAGCGAACTCATGAACGTATAGAAGGCCCGCTCGGCCTTGGCAATCGGGAGGGACATCGGCACCGAAACGATTTGTGCACCGATGATTTCGTTCAACTTCCAGCCGAAACCATTGGCATCGCCATACAGTTTCACCATGGTGGCGGGGGCAACGGCGGGGGTGTCATGGCACCCCAGACAGGCTTTGTCACGGATTTGGATAGGGCGTGCCAGATAGAGCGTCTTGCCCGTGGCTGAGCTGCGCTCCCCGATGTCTTCTGTGGTACTGGCACTTGAGCGAAACCCGCGGACAATGTCGGCCTCCCATTCCACGGCACGATTGCTCGGATTAGTCGAATTGAGTGCAACTTCACGGTAGGAGTATTCAGGATATCTGCTCCGCAGCGCATTAAACGTCTCGACTGCGGCAAAGGCGGCGGTTGATTGCGGCAAAAACACGCGCTGGAGTTGCATTTCGAGATGGGGTTTCACATGTTTGACGGTGTAGCTCCGTACGGCGAGCGCCGCTTCCATCATAATCCCGGCATGCTGTACGACCTCATCGCGTGCGTTACGTTGCAACAGTCGATAGGACACCAGACTCGTCACCGCCAAACCGACGGCAAAGACAAACAGCAGCGCAAGGTTAAATTTTGTCCGTAGTCCCATGAGTACTCCTCCTAAGGCGTGCACACGATTGCCCGTAGAGACAGGCGCTATTTACACATGTCAAGCTCAGTATACGCTTTCCGAAAACCCTCCAGACTGACGTCAACCGTCTGTAGGCCCCTCGTTGGCCACGTCGGCCAGAAGCGGAGATAGAGCTTGAGCGTGGGAGGGGGCCGACCCTTTTTCCCCGGTGGAACATCCTGCGTAAGCTGTATGAGAATGTCACGAAACTGGTCACTAAACACGGCGGAGCGTTCCTCAACCACCCTCTCCGCTTTGACCACGCCATGCTTCCCGATTTGCAAGCCGATATCGTTGAAAGCGTTGTCCAGCGGGGCTTTCGCTTTGACCAGGATGGTTTGCGTGCTTACGATGACTGTGACTTGCGTGTCTTGGTAACCATCGCTCATCGACAGCGTGGGCGATTCCACCACGCAGCGTTCAAACACTCCTTGGGGCGTATAGAGCCTTTTTATAGCCCACTCTGCCCCGTAAGCGCTTGGGCAGAGGAGCACCCCGATGACGAGGCTCCATCCAACACCCAGGCCCACTGGCATACGGCTCATCCTTTTCCTCGCACTCACAATGCGCCACTCCGTTCGTCTTGCGGCTTCGCCTGACAGTCGTGCGCCCATAGGGAGGTGTCATGCACGCTCCACTCGCATCTCCCAATATACACCAAGCGTCTTGATCTAGCATAGACGAGGCATGGAGTCAACCGAGGAGCGGGACGAAGCAGCAAGGCTCCTTGTGGCTCGCGCGATGGCTGTTGCGTCAGCGGCGACCTCGCGGATCATGCCGGCGAAGGGGTGCGCATCGCGTGGGCTGATGCAACATGAGCCTCGCGGGGCACCAAGGGGTATGGGATGGCCGTGGACAACGATTGTCGAGACTGCCAGAGGGGGGCAACGCTGTCCTGACTGTCTCAAGCACTAGGAACTCTCAGATCTATCAGTAGGTAGACTGCGGCACATCCGGCCCTCGCTACGTCGTGGCAGGGTTCCAGAACAGTGGATTCTGGAACCCTTGCTGGTGTGGGATGTCGTCACCACGCTGTCACGTGCTTACACGCTCGGCTTGGTCGCAAAGGGCGTCAGCTGCAGCTCGTGCGTCCAGCAGGAGCGGTCTTGCGTGTGGAGGTAATAGAACGCCTCGGCGATCTTCACGGGATTCATCACCACGTCCGGCTGCTGCTGCGCTCTCTGCAGGGCGTGCGTGCCGGGGGAGTCGATGAGGCCGTCGATCACCACGTTGGCTACGTGCACGCCATACTCGGAATACTCCTCCGTGAGCACCTGTGCCAGCGTGCGCATCATCACACGCGGATAATAGAGCGACTGGCCGGTCTGGCGCTTACGTCCGCGCAAGGACGACGAGTTATTCGAGAAGAAAAACGAGCCGGTGCCACGCATGCGCATGGCGGGCAATACCTCTTTGGCCACTAAGAACGGTCCACGACTGGCAATGTGCTGTGCGGTGTCGAACATGTCAACGGGGAAGTGCTCCAGCAATTCCTTCTCGGGCGGGAGGTCACGCCCCTCCAGGTAGCCGGCGTTGTAGACTACGACCTCCGGATCCCCGACGCTGTCGCGAATCGTCGCAAACGCCTTGGCAATGGAGGCCTGCGACACGAGGTCCAGCTCGACAATCATGCAGGCCCCGCCTTGCGCGGTGATGGCCTGCTCCAGGGCCGTGGCATTGGCGGCCTGCCGGGTCGTCAGCGCGACGACGAAGCCTTCCTTGGCAAACTTTTGGGCGATAGCGCCGCCGACGCCCCAGCGCACGCCCACGGGCAGGTCGCTGTCGTCGATCGCCTTGCCGTGCGCGAGTTTAGTATTGCGGCCATCGGCCTGCCACTTCGAGGTCGCTCCTACCACCACGGCGACCGGTTTACGGGTTGAATCCATTGCGCCTTCCTTCCCTCTTGAGGTTGAGTGCGTCCCAGGGCCGAGAGCAGCCCACTGGTCTCGGCCCTGCCGTCCACGTCATGCGGGGCCGCGTCTGCCCACCTGTTTAGCGGGCAGCTGCCACAGGTTGATGCGCCCGCAGGAAGGTACGCACGTGGCGTACCGCCTGGGGGATGAGGCTCTTCGGCTCCCGCCAGGGATACATCGTCACCTCGGACTGCGGCGCCAGCGCCGCGACCTCGACACAGATCGGGTACGGGTGCGCCGGTGTGTCGTCCGGCATGATGAGCATCGGCGTCTGACACGACCGTACGAAGTCGCGTGACACGGTGTACACGAAGTCTCCTGGGGTGCGATACAGCTGGTGCAGGTACGCGTCGACGGCTGCCATGGTCACGTCGGGTCGCCGGGCGCACAGCGCAGGCCCCCAGATATCATGGCCAGATCTGTACATGACGTCCGGGTTCTCCGGACGGTGTCCGACTGGTTGGCAGAGCACGCCGGCCATAACGCGGTCGGGGGCCCGCTCAATGAGCTTGAGTACAAACGGGCCGCCAATGCAGCACCCCAGCACCATGAACTCCCGGATGCCCAGGTGGTCCATCACCCCGAGTTGGTCATCGGCAAAGGCCCCCCACGGGTCTGAGGTCGGGATGGGCCCGCTGGACTCGCCGCCATTGGCGTTGCGCTGGTCCATGGTGATGCAATGGAAGTCTTTTTTGAACTCCTCCATGGCATTGAAGGGTGCGGTCGCCCAATTGCTGATGCGGGAGTCCAAGCCGCCACCAGGCATGACCAAGAGTGGGAAACCGGACCCGGCCTCTTCGTAGCGGATGCGGACATTGCCTTTTTCATAAAACGGCATGGTTGTCTCTCCTTGTGCAGTGTATGGTACACGTGTTTCTTTGCGCCACTCCGGTGCACCACTGCCACGCTCACGGTATTCCACGGCGCTGAGGGGACGCAGGGGACATGGCGGAGCACGTCGTTCGGTCGCTGGAGTGCCGTTGATACAGCGGCCTCTCCTCTCTGCGGAGCATCCTCTTGTACGCGTTATGGCGCCGCTGGTCAAGGAGCGTATGCAGCGGAGTAGACGCGCGTGAGGCAGGTGCCTTAGCCTTTCTGCACCAGATACGGACCAAATACGAAGAGATCCATATGGGTGCGCAAGAAGCAATCGAGCGCCTCCGTCGGTTGATGCACGATAGGTTCGTTCTCATTGAAGGATGTATTGAGCAGCACCGGTACGCCTGTGAGATCTGCAAAAGCTTTCAGCAGTTGCCAATACAGAGGCTGCGTCTGGCGATGCACAGTCTGCAGCCGTCCTGAACCATCAACATGCGTCACCGCGGGAATCACCGCGCGCTTTTCTGGACGCACGGGATAGACTTGGACCATAAAGGGATCGGCAACGGCACCAACAAAATACTCATGCAGGGCCTCTACTATTATAGAGGGGGCAAAGGGGCGAAACTTTTCACGGAATTTAATCTTGGTATTGATAATCTCCCGCATATCAGCACGCCGTGGGTCCGCGAGTATACTGCGATTCCCGAGGGCACGTGCCCCCCACTCCATCCGCCCTTGGAACCAACCGACCACATTGCCGTCGGCGAGATACTGCGCAGTCCAGCGGCACAACTCGTCATTGTCCGTTGCCCGGCGTATCGTACAGCCCTGACGTTCGAGCTCCGTGCGGCTCGCATGTAAGGCCTCTTGTATGGCAGCCTCGTCAAACTCTGGTCCCCAGTAGGCGTGGTTCATCACAAAAGAGCGTGGTTGATGTAAAATTTGATGCCAGACATAAAATGCCGCCCCCAGTGCCGTGCCATTGTCGCCAGCCGCCGGTTGAATATAGACTTCCTCGAAGGGGGGTGCGCTCGCGGATCTTGCCATTCATGACACTGTTCATCGCACATCCCCCCGCCAGGCACAGCTGTGGCAGACGTGTACGACGATACAACGCGTTGAGCACATGCGTGGCGGCTTCTTCAAACACGACTTGCAATGAAGCCGCCATCGCTTCGTGTTGCGGATCGACAGGTGCATCAGGACGACGTACAGGGCCCAACAACTGTTCGAGTTTGTGTGTGTAGACGGGCTCCATGCTGGGTGCACCATCATCCCAGGTCATATTCACCCCGCCGCTATGGTGACGGAAATAGGACAGATCCAGTTCAAAGCCGCCATCGGGCTTCAGATAGACGAGCTGACGCAACGCATCAGCATAGTGTGGCTCACCATACGGCGCGAGTCCCATGACTTTATATTCATCGCCGTAGTTGAGAAAGCCAAGATATTGCGTCACGGCGGTGTACATGAGACCGAGGGAGTGGGGGAAATACACCCGATCTAAGACATCCAGCTGCGCGCCACGACCGACAGCCCAAGACGTGCCAACAAAATCGCCAAACCCATCAATGGCGCAGACTGCCGCTTCCTCAAAAGGCGAGACGAAAAAACAACTGGCCAAGTGCGTTGGGTGGTGTTCCACACCATGGAGACGAGCTTGTATGTGCTGTCGGTCTAGGTGCAATGCCTCGGCAAGGCTCCCCGCAACATCGCGCACCCGAGCGGCATTTTGTGCCCGATCACGGAGCAACCCTAGGCTAGGATGATTCCGCAGAGTGAAGAGGGCCTTCCGCCACAAATGAGCCCGGGGATTGCGCGAAATAGCAAAATGGTCTATATCTTTAGGCTGAATACCGCCTATTTCTAGACACACTCGGATGGATTCATGGGGAAAGCCGGCCCAGTGCTTCACGCGTCGAAAACGCTCCTCTTCCACAGCAGCGACGAGTTCCCCATCGCGCACCAACACTGCCGCTACGTCACCATGATAGGCATTGATTCCCAGGACGATCATTCCAACTCCTTAACCTCGAAGAGGTTTGTAGGATTGCCCACATCCCCTGCGGCGGTGCCCCGTTGTCTCACACGCTGCTGTTCTAGGCAAACCTGCCAAGACCCAACATGTGAGCTGAATAATTTTCGCGATATCTTTTAACTCTACCATCATATATCCGACATTCCGCATGGCCCCGTCCATTGCAGTGAATATTCAGCGATACAATCGCTCATACGGTTTCCCGAGGAGCTGCAGCAGATGTCGGTGCTCTTCGGTGAGATGGAGTACCACTGGCCACTGCCCAGGGAGACAGAGT
>SXND01000080.1 GCA_005777235.1 Pseudomonadota bacterium | reverse complement strand
GGCGCGGGCCTGCTGCCGGCCGGGTTGGCGCTCTGGCGCGGCTGGAGGGGGGGGGCCGGTGGCCGGCAGAGGCGACGCGGGCGGTGGAAAAGGCCGGGGGCATTGCCAAAAGGCCGGGGGCATTGCCTCTACTCGGCGGTGGAAAAGGCCGTTGGAATTTCCTATACTCCCGACGCGCTCATGCACCTCCAGCGTAGCAACATCGCGCCGGTAGACCTGGCGCAGGCAGCTATTGGGCCGGGCATGGCAGTCTTTACCCGCTACACCAAGGTGCTCGACGCCGAGGGCAAAGCTCTGCGCGTGCGCGAGGCGCTGGCGCTCATCAACCAGACCCTCGACGAAGCGCTCGCCGAGCAGGAAGGCGACTTCGACGCCGACAGCCGCTGGGCGCTGACCTGGTTCGAGCAGTCGGGCTTCGCCGAGGGGGAGTACGGCGTGGCCGAACAGCTTTCCAAGTCTAAGAACACCAGCGTCGCCGGGATGGTGGAGGCCGGCATCCTCGAATCCAAGCGTGGCAAAGTGCGGCTGTTCCGGCCCGAGGAGCTGCCCCCCGATTGGGACCCAACCACTGATCCGCGCCTTACGGCATGGGAAGTGGTACATCATCTGATCCGCGCCCTGGAGGCTGGTGGCGAAAGTGCGGCGGCGGCACTGGTAGCGAAGCTCGGCAGCCATGCGGAGACAGCCCGCGAGTTGGCCTACCGCCTCTACACCCTCTGCGAGCGTAAGAAGCGTGCACCGGAGGCGCTGGCGTACAACGGGCTGGTGCAGAGCTGGCCCGAAATTACCCGCCTGGCCCACGCAAGTGGTACACCCCGCGCCGAGCAAGGCCGCTTATTTGGCGACACAGGAGAGTGATCTATGGCGATAGTCAAGCGTATGGTCTGCCTGGCAAACTCGCGTAAGCTGAGCGGACGCTGTGTCGCCGGGAAAGAGCTGGTCGGCGACCGACCGCTGCGCTGGTTGCGACCGGTGAGCACACGCGAGCACGAGGAGGTGTCTGAATACGAGCGCCAGTACGAAGATGGCAGCGACCCGCATGTGCTCGATATCCTCGAGGTCCCGCTCCTTGCAGCGCAACCGAAAGGGTATCAGCAGGAGAATTGGCTGCTGGACCCCGACGCCTACTGGCGCAAGGTCGGCACGTGGAACGACGTGAGCCGACCTTGCTGATCCCGTCGCACCGCTGTGGATCAATGGCCAGAGCACCTACAACGGCCGCAACGACAAGATCCCCCTGGTGTTGGCGGCCTCGCTGGATAGCTCGTTGCGCTTTATCCGGGGGGAGCGCCTGCGGTTGTCCGTGTGCAAGCCCGGCGAGGCGTTCGGCAATCCCAAGCGGCGGGTGCAAGCGCAGTTTCACCATGGCGGAGACGCGTATGCATTTTGGGTGACGGATCCCGGCTACGAGCGGGCCTATCTCGCGCGGCCGGATGGTGACTACGACCTCGGCGAGCGTTTCCTGACGATCAGCCTTGGGGAGCCCTGCAACGACTGCTGCTACAAACTCGTCGCGGCGATCATTCCGTGTGCGGCAGGAGGTGCCGCATGACCCTCGCGACGCACGCCGTCCTGACCATCGGCCATTCCAATCACCCGGTCGAAGCGTTCATCGCGCTCTTGCTGCAGCACGGGGTAACTGCGCTGGCTGACGTGCGTTCGGCCCCCTACAGCCGATTCGCGCCGCAGTTCAACCGGGAGGCCCTCGCGCGCAGCCTGAAGACGTCCGGCATTAAGTACGTCTTTCTCGGACGCGAGCTCGGCGCGCGGTCGGATGATCGGTCGTGCTATGAGCACGGGCGTGTCCAATACGCCCGTCTGGCGCAGACAGCGGTGTTTCGGAGCGGCCTCACGCGCGTCATCCGTGGCGCCAACGACTATCACGTCGCGCTGATGTGTGCGGAGAAGGAGCCCCTAGAGTGTCACCGAGCCCTGCTGGTAGCTCGTGCGCTGGACGAGCTCGGGATACCAGTGGAGCACATCCTCCCCGACGGGCGCCGGGAGTCGCATGCTGAGGCCATGCTGAGGCTCCTCAAGGTCGTGAGGCTGCCCGGCGAGGACCTCTTTCGATCGAGGCAAGAGCTGATCGCACTGGCCCTCGCGCAGCAAGAGGCGCGGATTGCCTACGTCGATGCGCAACTGGCGGTCGAGACCGCAGGAGAGACGCCATGAGAGTATGCACCATCGGATTTACCAAGAAGACCGCCCGGCGTTTCTTTGAGTTACTGCGCCACGCGGGGGCCAAGCGCGTCGTGGATGTCCGGCTCAACAATGCGTCGCAGCTCGCCGGCTTCGCGAAGAAAGACGATCTTGCCTACTTCCTGGAGACGATTTGTGGGATGGAGTATGTCCACCTCCCGGTGCTGGCACCGACGCAGGAGATGCTAGACACGTACAAGAAACAGCGCGGTGACTGGGAGACATACGAGACGCAATTTCTCGCGCTGATGCAGCAGCGGCGCATTGAAGAAACGGTGTCACGTGAGGTGATTGCGGATGGTTGCTTGCTGTGTAGTGAAGATACGCCACACCAGTGTCACCGCCGGCTCGTCGCGGAGTACCTCAAACAGCATTGGGGCGACGTCGGTATTGCCCACCTTGTGTAGGGAGCGCACACCATGGCCATCACCAATCATGAACGCGTCGGCAAGGCGATGGATTTACTCAAGGCAGGACTCACACCCTTTGTCGAACGGGAATTCAAGCATTTCTACCAAGGGCAAGCGCTTGTTGAAGCACAGCGCTTCGTGACCAGTGAGCGGCTCGATGCCAATCGACCCTTTGCGGCCTGGGACGTGGCGGTACTCCTCCGTCTCATGTGGGACGCCTGGAACGATGTCTTTCGGAAAACGCTCGGCCAGGCTGAACGTTCACTGGTAAGCGAGCTGCGCACGGTCCGCAACAGCTGGGCGCACCAGGAGCCCTTCTCAGGCGATGATGCCGATCGCGCCCTCGACTCCGCCGAGCGCTTGCTGACCGCGGTCTCAGCCGCCCAGGCTGATGAGGTGCGCAAAGTCAAGATGGAGCTGCGTCGCACCATTTTCGACAGGCCCGCAGCGAAAGGCGCCGCAGCGCCCCCGGCAGGCAGCGCCGGCGGCCCGTCCCCAGGCTGTCGTCCTGGCCGTGCCCCCGGCAGGCCGCGCGGCCTGCGGCGGCCTGCCGCGGTGCGCGAGCGCGGGGTGGGGGCTGGCCGGCAGCAGGGGGGCAGAGGCGACGCGGGGAGTGGAAAAGGCCGTGTGAATTTCCTATACTCTGCGGCGTAATGGTCGTCTCCCAGGCGGCGCGGCGCGATGTGACGCTCGCCTTCCTCGCCAGCCACATCGCCCTCCGCTATGGCCGCGCCTGGTGGCTCGGCGATCCCTGGGCGATCCCGCTGCATCAGTTGCAGCACGGCGCCATGGTGTTGTTGGCCTTTTTTATGCTGTCCGATCCACGGACCACCCCGAATAGCCGCCTGGGGCGCCTGGTGTTTGCGGTGCTGGTGGCGCTGGGGGCCTGGGTTGGGCAGTTCCGCTGGTACAGTGATGCCCTGCTGTGGTCGCTGGCAGCGTGCTCGCTGTTGGTGCCCGTTCTGGACGCGCTGTGGCCCGGTCCACGCTACGCCTGGCCGCAACCCGAGGCGGGTGGGCGTGCCTAGGGGTTTTCATCGAGGAAGGATGTCAGCATGCATAGGGCACTACGGTTCACAGGCGCGGTGATGACTGTCGTTTTCCTTGCTGGCGTGTCCGTCACCGCCATGGCCGCGAGCCGGTCTGTGGAAGGACGCTGCCTGCTCGAGGTGCAGCAGAAGCAGTATCTCAATGGCCCGTGTCCTCTGGTGCTGGAAGCGGACGGGGGCTTCACCATCGGGGCCTCGGAAAAACGCTCGCTAGAATATTTTGCCATTGTGTCGATCACCGGTAAAAATACTGCCGAAGGGTTTTGGAATGAAGAGCGTGGCGCCACGCACGCCCATACCAACCTCGGGAAGCTGACGCGTAACGGGGCGTGTTGGCAGAATACGCAGACCAAAGTGTGTGCGTGGAAAGACTGACCTCGCGGCCGAGACCATGGCTCCCGATAGCGTCGAAGAAGAAGGACATCATCATGTTGTACACCCCCCCCCGCAGGCAGCGCCGGCGGCCCGTCCCCAGGCTGTCGTCCTGTCCGTGCCCCCGGCAGGCAGCGCGGCCTGCGGCGGCCTGCCGCGGTGCGCGAGCGCGGGGTGGGGGCTGGCCAGCAGCAAGGGGGCAGAGGCGACGCGGGGGTCGGAAGGAGCCGAGAAACCCGTCCCCCAGCCGCCCAATACGCTTGTAGGCCGCTGGCGAGCGCCCGCCAAACCAGATCGGGATGGGCTGCTGTTTGGGCTTCGGGTAGAGGGTCAACTCATGGGTATGATAAAATTGCCCGGCGTGCGTCACCGCGTCTTCACTCCACAAGCGGCGCATAAGCCCGACCGCTTCATCCGTCATCGCCCCACGGTGTCGAGGGGTCCGCCCAACGGCGAGCCATTCGGCGTCGTTATCAACGCCCAAGCCGAAGGCGGGGAGCATGCGGCCGTTGCTCAAAAAGTCAATCGTGGCAATTTCTTTCGCCAGCACCAGGGGGTCGCGTACCGGCAGCACCGCCACGCTCATGCCGAACTTGATACGCTCGGTGCGTCCGGCGATCATCGCCAGCCCGGTAATCGGCTCCAGCGCTGGGGTGGAGGTACGAATCCGGTCATTTAACCAGATCGAATCAAGGCCGCTGTCTTCGACCAGGTCGACAAAATCCCAAAAGTCGCGCGTGCGCTCAAAGGGCCAGCCCGCAAAGCGGACACCAATCCGGATCTTCATACACAAGTCTCCGCGATGTAGAGTATGATGCCCATCTCTCCAGCCGTTCCGAGCGCACCGCCCGCACAGCGCTGAAGGCGCTATTATACGGGCGCCCCCCACCCCTGATAAGCGACCTGAGGCCAGACGAGCGTGCGGCATACCCTACCTGATGATGGAGACCCGCCCGGCCCGCGTGGTGCCGCTATGCGCCAGAGCCTGCGACAGCTCCGGCAGCAACCGCTGCCGACGCTCCTCCGCCTGCACCAGCAGTCCGGGGACATCGTCTGCCTGCCGCGCCGGTCGTCGCCCCTGTCTCTGGTGCGCCACCCCGAGGCCTTGCGCCATGTCTTGCACGCCAACGCCGGGAATTACCGTAAAGGGCGACTCCTGGCGCCGGTGTGAGCGCTCCAGGGCGAGGGCTTGCTGACGAGCGAGGGCGAGAACTGGCGCCAGCAGCGGCGACTCCTGCAGCCGTTCTGGCATCCACAGCATCTGGCCCACTATGGAGTGATTATCCAGGACGAGGCGCCGGCGTCGAACCCACCGCGCACACCCTGAGTTAGGCTGTATCGGCCAGGGCTTTGCCCTGCGCACCATGCAGCTCGCCCTCGTCACGTTGGCCCAGGCGTATACGCTACGCCTTGTTCCGGATCGTCCCGTGCGGCCGCGCCTGGCGATCACGCTGCAACCGCAGCAGGGCTGTGGATGGCCGTCCAGGCACGCTAGACGGGGCGCTCGCCTTTAACGGTGACACGAAAGCCGGAGCGCGTGTGCGGCCAGTCATCCCACATG
>SXND01000079.1 GCA_005777235.1 Pseudomonadota bacterium | reverse complement strand
GTCTGGATGCCGCTGCTGCACAGCCTCTGCAATGGCTGTGCTCACTACCGCTTGTCGGGTCATGGGAGCCTCCAAAATTGCTGGAGCCTCCTTGCATCACACGGGATTCCTGAGAGTCAAGAAAAATTGACGGGTGAGAAGACCTGGAAGGCGTCCTTTTCTTCGTCTCGACACACACGCCAAAGTTGCGTAGCATGGCAGCAGATACATGCCATTATGCGATGAAGAGGGGAGTGAGAAGCATGGCAGACGAGCCACGCGTGGAGATTGTGTCCATTGGCACCGAGTTAGTCATGGGGCGCATTCAGGACACCAATGCGTTATGGATGGCGCAAGAGCTGGTCGATCTCGGCGCCCTGATGCGGCGGATTACCGTCCTCCCCGATGACATCAATGCCATCCTGGGTGTGCTGGAAGGCGCCGTGCAGCGGCAGACGGAGGTGGTGCTGACCTCTGGTGGCTTGGGTCCAACCCCGGACGATCTCACCGTCCATGCGCTCGCCACCCTGGCGGGCGTGTCAACCATGGTGCACGAGCCCACCCTCGATGCCTATGTGCAGCGCCGCAATCTCAGTGGCCATGGAGAACTCACCCCGGCTTTGCTGCGCATGGCCACGGTGCCCAGTGGCGCCCACGTGTATCAGAATCCGGCAGGCTATGCCCCTTGTGTATCCATCACCAAAGAGGCCACCACGGTGTTCGCGTTGCCTGGACCACCGCCAGAAATGCAGGCGGTGTTTACCATGCATATTGTGCCGTTTTTTGCCAAAACCTATCCAGGCCGGGCCGCGGCCCTGCGCGTGGCGGTCGACATGTATGAGTCGGAGCTGGCACCCCTCTTTGCGCAAGTGCGCCAGCGCTATCCCAGCACCTATCTCAAGGGCTACATTGCGCTGGAAGCGCGTGAGGCAGCGCTGGGATTACCGCTGGACGTGATTGCCCGCAGCACGGACGACCTGCCCGCCGAGACGATTTTGCAGCAGGCCGTGACGTATTTAAGTGCTCTGGTGGCTGCCAAGGGGCGGACGCTACGTAACCTGTGATTACTCCCCACGGCTCAAGCCGGGGGCTTCTAGGGACAAGCCCAAAGATTGTAATCCCAATCTCTTGATATTTAAGGCAGCATTATGGTCTCGATCCAGTATCAACCCACAACACGCGCACGAGTGCACCCGCTCTGCAAGCGTTTTCTTCTGGCGATGCCCACAGCCCGAACAGTCCTGGCTCGTGTACGCGGGGTTGACCGCTACAAACGCTCGACCGGCCCACGCTGCCTTGTACGAGAGAAACGTAGCGAACTGCGACCAGGCTGCATCCTGGATGCTTTTGGCGAGGCAATGGTTGTGGACCATCCGATTGACGGACAAATCTTCGACGGCAATCGCGTCATATCTGTTGACGAGACGGCGACTTTCTTGGTGCGCAAAGTTCGTCCGCCGATTGGTAATCCGCTCGTGCACACGGGCCACAACCTTGCGGCGTTTCCGGCGTTCCGGGGTGCCATTGGTCGCAGCCGACAGCTGGCGCTGCGTGCGCTTCAAGTCCTTTTCCTCGGTGCGCAAGAACTTGGGACAGGAGGTACTCTCGCCAGTGGAAAGCGTCGCGAAACTGAGCAAGCCCACGTCAATCCCTACCGCTTCGCCGGTGGATGGCAATGGGTGGGCGTCCACTTCACAAGCAATCGTCACGTACCACTTGCCCGTAGACGAGCGCCGGATGGTGCAGGTTTTTGGGATCCCTTCCAGAGGGCGATGCTGCACAACCCTGAGCGCTCCAACCTTCGACAACTTGAGCACCCCATCAACCAAATGACAGCCGTTGCCGTACTGCGGAAAAGTCATCGAGTCGTAGCGCCCATACCCCCGGAAACGCGGATAGCCTGGCTTGCCATCTCTCGCTTTGCACCGACGGAAGTATGCCTTGAAGGCCAGATCAACCCGCATCACCACGTCTTGCAAGACTTGCGAATGCACAGCGCTGAGTTCTGGGCGGTACGCCTTCAGAGCGGGCAAGGTCGCCTTCTGACCGTAGTACGTCAACGACTCCTGCCGTTCGTCCCACCCACGTTTCCGTTCCTCAAGGAAGTGGTTGTACAGACACCGGCATTCCTCAAGCTGGCTTTGCAGCAGGCGCGCTTGTTTTTTCGTGGGGTTGAGTCGGTATTTCATTTCTTTAAGCATGTTGCATATTATAGCCCAAAATCAAGAATAGAGCAAGACATGTTCGCACCCATTCAAGGTGCTCACAGGCCCCTTCTTATATCCCCATGCCTGAAGGCAGGGGGGTGACGAAGGGTTGGCTAAAAGCCTCGCAGCGGCGTAGCCACCTCTGGCGCGCCATGGAGTATGGATCACGCATGATTGACTGGGTAACTGTTGTGCTCCTGGGCCTTGTCGAAGGCATGACCGAGTTTATTCCAGTGTCTTCGACGGGCCACCTTATTCTCGTGGCGCATGTCCTGGGCTATACGGGCGAACGCGCCAAGACCTTTGAGATTTTTATCCAGCTGGGGGCGATTGTAGCCGTGGTCGTTTTATATAAAGACACGTTCCTGCAGCTGGTGACGCGTCGTCGTGGGTCGGGGCTCGCCGGGGTGCATGGTGTAGGGTTGCTGGCCTTGACCACCATGCCGATTCTTGGGGTCGGGTTCCTCTTCTATAGCGTGATTAAGCAGTACTTGCTTGGCAGCCCGCTCGTGGTGGCGGTGGGGTTTGCCGTGGGCGGCGTGGCCCTCATTGCCGCCGAGCACTGGCTGCCGCGTGTCCGTTATGTGGGGCTGGGAGCGTTACGCTGGCGGGAGGCGCTGACCATCGGGCTCTTTCAATGCCTGGCCATCTGGCCGGGGACGTCGCGGGCTGCGGCTACGATCCTGGGGGGGATGTTGACGGGAGTGGCACGGAAAACCGCCGCCGAGTACTCCTTCCTGGCCGCAGTGCCCGCCATGTGTGCGGCAGTGGGGTATGACCTCTTGAAGAGTCGGGGGCAGTTGCAGGCTGCCGATATCCCGACCTTTGCCGTCGGTTTTGTTATCGCGTTTCTGGCCGCACTGTTGACGGTCAAAGGCTTCATTCGTTTCGTGGGTTCGCATACGTTGCGTGTCTTTGGCTGGTATCGTTTGGTTATGGCGGGGCTGATTCTCTGGCTGCTGGGATCTGGGTCACATTAAAGGGGGAAGGTATGCGACCGTTTGAATTCGTCGAGCCCATAACGTTGCATGACGTGGTGCAGACCTTACAGGTTGGCGGGGCTCAAACGCGTCTCATCGCCGGCGGCAGTGACCTCCTGGGGGAGCTCAAAGACGAGGTGGCCGCCTATGAACGTCTCGTGAGCCTTGCAGCGCTGCCAGAATTACGCACGCTGCACCAGGATGCCGCGGGCTTTCGTCTCGGGGCGTTGCTCACCTTGACGCAACTGGAATACGAAGCGCGTTTTCAGGGCCCCTATCGTATGCTGGCCGAAGCCGCCCGCGGGGTGGCGACGCCAGAAATCCGCCAGCAGGGCACCCTCGGGGGCAATCTCTGCCAGCGGCCGCGGTGTTTGTACTATCGCAGCGCGCTGTCTCCCTGTCTCAAAAAAGGTGGCACTGACTGCCCTGCCGTGTCCGGGCCGTATCAGGAGTATCTGTCGGTGATGGGTGGCCAGGGCTGTTTTTGCGTGCATGCCTCTGACCTGGCACCGCCGTTACTGGCGATGGAGGCCCAGGTAACCCTCCGGGGGGCGGCGGGGGAGCGTACGATGCCGCTGGCGCAGTTTTTTGCTGGCCCCGAACGCGATGTCACCCGCGAAAACGTGCGCCAAGACGACGAGGTGCTGACGGTCGTCAGCCTGCCGACCCTGCCACCCACCTGGCGTGGCACCTATCTCAAAGCGCGGGAACGCACCGCGGGCGATTTTCCGTTGGTGAGTGTGGCGGTAGGCTACCAGCTCGACCATGGCCGCATACAGCACGCGCGGGTCGTACTGGGAGGTGTGGCACCAGTGCCCTGGCGCAGCCCGCACGCTGAAGCGGTGCTGACGGGGCAAGCGCCCTCGGACACGCTCGCCGTGCAAGCGGCAGACGCAGCGCTGGCCGTGGCGCAACCGTTGCCGCACAATGCGTTTAAGGTCGAAATTGGCCGCACCCTGGTGGCACGAGCCGTGGGACTAGTGGCAACACTTGCCGCAAATGTCTGAGACCGTGGCTTAGCGGGCAATACCATACGCCACGGCTTGCACCGCCGGGTCTGCCGCGTCGTTCATGCGTTGGGCCACGCTGGGGAGCAGCCGCCCCATGGCCGTCTCACTCCAAAACCAGCCGTGCAGATCCTCAGCCGCGGCTTCAGGGCGCTGCATCATACGGGCTTCGTAATAAAAGGCCTTGAGATCATCCACGCAGTACCGGATGAACTGCGGCAGCGCCACAGCCACAGGACGCTCGGGCAGATCAGCCTCTGCACCCTGAGCGTAGGATTCCAGCAGACGGACGACCCCGCGCCAACGCCGCTGCGGAATGCCGCACAATCCCACCGCCGTACGACCCTCGTGCTCGACCACCCAGCGCTCATAAAACGCCCGCAGCATGGTCACCTCATCGGCTGGGTCCACGACAGCGTGGTCCGCGTGCCGTGCTGCCGCCGAGGCTTGTAACAAGGGCGCGGGGGCTTCCTCTTCTGGAAAATCGCCCAACACCGGACCCGTAGGCTGCTGCAAGAGGTCCAGGGTTGCCGCCAAGACCCGGTGCTGCAGCAACGAGTCGTTTGGCTTACCCAGGGCCATACCAAAGGGGAAGGGCACAAAAAGGGCACGGGGGGCTTTGACCTTGACGATGTGCTCACGCACCATGGCAATGCTCGTGGTACTCAGTCCCGCCGCCTCGAAGACACGCGCTAGCACACCAACGGTGTGGGTGCAGAGCGGTCAGGTGGGGGTCAGCAGCACCGCCTCCACCCCAGCCGCTTTGAGGCGTTCGGCCACCTGCGGGCCAGTGTCTTCCTGTAAGCGCCGTGGGTTGCGCAGAGCCCCCATGAACGAGTACGCCTCGGCGGCGAGCTGTCCGATGACGCCGCGCTCGTGCAGCTCCCGCAGACGGTCCAAAGGCAGAGTGACATTGATGTCACGATAGAACGCCGTGTGATCAAAACCTATGCTGGCATGGCTTTGGAGAATCTCACTAGCTGGCGTGTGCATCGGAATAACCCGGAACGAGGCATCGCCACCTGTCGGGTCGGTGATAAAGGGGCTAGCACCCCGCACATGCAGACCGGCGGTGGTCACCAGCGCCAGGGTACTTTCGGCCAAGGGGCGCCTGAGAGGTGTCCAGGGCGTGCTGTCGTATTCTAAGCACGGGAAGTTGACTAAGACTTGGCGGGCCATGGGGCTCAGGGTGTCTAAGCGCGGCATAGAGAGCTCCTTGTGGGGGCAAGAGTAAGAGCAAGGAACATTGCGGAGAACAGGGCCGACAACCCACGCTAGGGCGCATTCGGAACAAAGGCTTGCTCCCCGGCAATGCGGAACGCGGCAATCGCCTGCTGGCCTTTGTCAGAGAGCAGCCAGTGGATAAACGCCTGGCCATCCTGCGCTTTAATATGGCTGTGTCGGGCAGGGTTGACGAGAATGACGCCATACTGGTTGAACAGGCGTGGGTCGCCAGCCACCATGATGGCAAGATCGCCACGGTTTTGGAAGCTCAGCCAGGTGCCGCGATCGCTCAGGGTATAGGCGTTGAGACTACTCGCGGTATTCAGCGTGGCGCCCATACCTGCCCCCGTCTCCCGGTACCAGGCCTCACGAGCGGTGGCGACATTGACCCCGGCGGCCTCCCACAGGCTGCGTTCCAACTTATGCGTACCACTCTCATCGCCGCGTGAGAGAAAGACCGCCCGCTGTGCCGCAATCTGGCCCAGTGCCGCCGCCACATCGCGCAGGCCGCGCACCCCCGCTGGGTCTGACTGCGGTCCTAGCACAATAAAATCATTATACATGACGCCAAAACGCGCCACGCCAAAGCCCTCGGCCACGAATTGCTCCTCCGAGGGCGTATGATGCACCAGTAGCACGTCGGCATCCCCACGTTGCGCCACGGCCAGGGCTTGGCCAGTGCCCACTGCTACCACCCGCACCGCAATGCCGGACTCCTGCTGAAACAGGGGCAGGAGATGACTAAACAGCCCAGAATTCTCAGTCGAGGTAGTCGACGCAACCGTGATAAAGCGCTCGTCCGCCACGGCGACCAGGCTGCCGATGGCCAGGCACACCGCAGCGACCATCACGGTGGGTGTGCAGCGACGAGGTCTCAAGTGGTGTGATGGCATGAGCTGCCGTCCCCTTACCAGAGGAGTCTCCCCTCAAGGAACGCTGCGGCCTCTTTACTCTGCGGCTGGAGAAAAAACGTCTGGGCCGCCGTCTGTTCCAACAGCCGACCGTGATGCAGAAACAACACCTCATCGGCCAGCCGCCGTGCTTGTCCCAAGTCGTGCGTGGTCATGATCAGCTTGGTGCCAGTCTGCTGGATGTGCTCCAGCAAGACTTCCACCCTCTGGGTAGCCGCAGGATCCAAGTTCACAGTTGGTTCGTCGAGAAACAACACTTGCGGCTTGAAGGCCCAGGCCCGGGCCAACGCCAGACGCTGTTGTTCCCCACCGGACAGCACCCGCGCCGAACGTTCTGCCAGATGTAACAGCCCGGCACGTTCCAGGGTGTCTGCCACCAGGGCCCGCCGCTGACGGCGCGGCACGTGTTGCAGGCTCAACACGTAGCGGATGTTGGCCGCCACTGAACGGCGTAAAAAGAGCGGATGCTGAAAGACCATCGCCTGCCAAGGGCGCACCAGCGCAGGAGCAGCCCCGGCCCAGGTAATACGACCCGAGGAGGGTTGTAGCAAGCCGTGACACAGCCGCAGCAGCAGACTTTTGCCTGCCCCGTTTGGCCCCAGAATCACCGTGCGCGGCCCCGCCTCGGTGACGAAGTTCACGCCATCGAGTAAGCGCTTGCCACCCACCTCAAAACTCACGGCCTGTACGCACAGCGGTAGAATGACCGGCTGCGGCCCTATGGCGCCACCTCGCTGCAGCACATCCTCTCCTCGCGCCTAGCCGTGGACGCGGCGGCCGCGCTCTTGGAGCACCATGGCGGCAGTGTTGACCGTGAGCACCAGCAGCATCAAGATGAGTCCCAGGGCCAACGCCAGCGGTAAATTGCCCTTACTCGTTTCCAAGGCAATCGTCGTGGTCATCACTCGTGTGGCGTGGCGAATGTTCCCCCCCACGATCATCACCGCACCCACTTCAGCGCTGGCTCGCCCAAAGCCGGCCAACAAGGCCGTACCCAGACGGAACCGTCCATCCCATAGCAACGTGCCCATGGCGCGACCAGGCGACACGCCCCACGATGAAAACTGTTCGGCGTATTCCTCGTACAAGTCGGCAATTGTCTGCCTGGTAAACGCCGCAATGATCGGCAGGACCAGCAGGCTCTGGGCTAGCACCATCGCGGTGGGGGTGAACAACAACCCGAACGCCCCCAGCGGACCGGCACGCGACAACACCAGATACACCGCCAAGCCGACGACGACGGGTGGCAACCCCATCAAGGCGTTGAGGATGACGATGACCACCTGACGCCCGGGAAAGCGCCACACCGCCACCGCCGCCCCAAACGGCAATCCCAGGAGCGCCGCGATGCCCACCGCGGCTAGGCTCACACGCAGAGACAGTCCGACAATCGCCAACAGGTCACCATCAAGGCTGCGGATCAGGCCCAGGGCCGTCATCACGGCGGTGGAGACATTCTCTAGCATGTGACAGGCGCCGCTCGTACGCCTAGATTGGCCAACCATGGCCTGTGGACGTTTGGTCGCGTGTTTCGTGCTTGATTATGCTCTGGGCCTCGCGCCAATGCAAGCCGGGGCGCCAGGCTTGACCCCTCCCGGCGATATGCTATGCTGCCCCCTGCACCGCCCCCATACCTATCGCCACCGCACGAAGGAGTGAGCATGCAGGGCAGTCAGTTTGATCAGTTCAGCGGTACCGAGCAGTACATTGTCTCCCCCGATTTACGTGATGCGGTCAATGTGGCAATTGCCTTACAACGTCCGCTGCTCGTGAAAGGGGAGCCTGGCACCGGGAAAACCTTGCTGGCCCACAACATTGCCCAGGCCCTGGGCAAGACGCTGCTGGTGTGGAATGTCAAGTCGACTACTAAGGCCAAAGAGGGTCTGTATGTCTATGATACGGTGCAGCGCCTGAACGATGCGCGCTTTGGCGATGGCGACGTCTCCAACATCAAACGCTATATCCGCCTGGGATGTCTGGGACAGGCGTTTACCGCCGACGAGCAGGTGGTGGTGCTCATTGACGAAATCGACAAAGCCGACATTGAATTCCCCAATGATTTGCTCAACGAACTGGATGAGATGAACTTCTACATCCTCGAAACCGATGAGCGCGTGGCGGCCAAGCAACGGCCCATTGTGATTATTACCTCGAATGCTGAGAAAGAACTGCCGGACGCCTTCCTGCGGCGCTGTGTCTTCCACTACATTGCCTTTCCAGGACGCGAGTTAATGGCGGACATCGTGCAGGTGCACCATCCGCGGCTCAAGGACGACCTGCTCAACCAGGCGCTCGAGCGTTTCTATGCCCTACGCAATCTCGACGCCCTGCGCAAAAAGCCCTCGACCTCGGAGCTGATCGACTGGCTGCAAGCCCTGGTGGTGGGTGGCATCTCGGCGGAGGCGCTGAGTACGACGCTGCCGTTTCTCGGGGTCTTGTTGAAGAAAGAAAGCGATGTCGAGACGCTGCACAGCAAAGGACTGCACCCAACGTATACGCGGACATGAGGCAGGGGACCGATGTTCCTCGACTTTTTCTACACGCTACGCCGTCAGAAGATCCCAGTTGGGCTAACCGAATGGCAGGTCTTGCTGCAGGCGCTCAGTATGGGCTTCGCCCACGCCTCGCTGGCACGTTTCTATACGCTCGCCCGGTCGCTGCTGGTCAAAGACGTCGGCTACTACGATGCCTACGATCTCGCCTTCAAAGAAGCGTTTCAGGGCATTAGCACGCCCCAGGATATCCTCGATGAGATCCTGGCCTGGCTGCACGATCCGGCGACGCTGGCGCATCTGACCCCAGAACACCTGGCCCTGCTGCAACAGCTCGATCTGGAAGCCTTGCGGGCGCTGTTTGCCCAGCGTTTACGCGAGCAGCACGAACGGCACGACCGCGGCAACCGCATGATCGGCACCGGCGGCACCTCGTCGTTTGGCCATGGTGGCAGACATCCGAAGGGGATTCGCGTCGGTGGCGAGGGTGGACAGCGCAGCGCTGTACAGATCGCCGAAGAGCGACATTACGAAAACTATCGCCGGGATCGCACCCTGGACATTCGCCACATGCAGGTCGCTCTGACCCGGCTGCGCCATTTGCAGCGCCTGGGAGCCGAGGAGGAGTTAGATCTCGAGGCCACCATTGATCACACCTGCCGCAATGGTGGAGAGATTGAGCTGATCTTCAGCCCACCGCGCAAGAACCACGCCAAGGTCTTATTGCTGATGGACACCGGAGGCTCGATGATGCCGTACACCGTCTTGGTGGAGCGGCTGTTCTCCGCCGCGCATCAGGCGACCCATTTCAAAGATGTGCAACACTACTATTTCCACAACTGCATCTACGAGCAGCTCTACACCGACATGCGCATGAACCAGCGCGTCTCCACGACGACTCTGCTACACGTGCTGACCGCGGACTACAAAGTCATCCTGGTGGGGGACGCCTACATGGCGCCCGATGAACTGCTCGATCCCGGCGGGGCGCTGTATTATTACCAGCACAATGACACGCCGGGCATCACCTGGTTACGGCGCATCCAAGAGCACTTTCGCGCCTGCATCTGGCTCAACCCCATGCCCGCCGGGCAGTGGCACCGTAGCACCATCAATCTGGTGCGCCAGGTGTTTCCAATGTATGAGCTGACCCTCGACGGCTTGGAGCAGGGGATTAAACACCTGGTGCGCAAGATCGGCTGAGCACTGCTGGTCGGGGCGCCCGGCCGGTCGCCCCACGTGTGAATGGTCTCCTGGGAGAGGCTCTTAGCCTTTGGTGGCATTGCCAGCGCGTTCCTGCTCCAGTTTCAGTTTGAGCTTCTTGATCAGCGCCTCATACGACTCCTGGCTGACAATGTTGTTGAATTGCGTCCGATAGTTATTGACCAGGCTCACACCCTCAATCACGATGTCATACACGTGCCACTGCTTGTCACGCTTCAGCAGACGATATTCGACATCCACGCTGGTGTCGCGCTTGAGATCCACCACCGTGGCGACCGAGGCAAAACCGTCCTGCTCAATCGTCTCTTTGACGTAGCGAATTTTTTGCTCACTGGTAAAACTTTCAATCTTGTTGATATACGAACGTTCGAGCAACTCGCCAAACAGGGTGGCAAATTCTTTCTTTTCTGGTGCGGTACGCTTGGTCCAGTGCGTACCGAGAGCGCGTTGCGCCATATCCTCCAGGCCAAAGCGCTGAAACACCGCCTGACGCATTTTGTCACGACGGCGTTCTACCTGCTCCGGGCCTTGTAAGGCGGGATCCTGCAACACCGCCAGCATCGCATCCGTCGTTTCACGCACTTTGTCCTGCGGTTCCCCCGCGTGGGCTAGGCGTGCCGCCTCCAGCACCAGCAGGCTGCCGAGCAGCATCCCCAGTGACATCCAGCGATAGGCACGTGCCATATTCTCTCCTTCATTTACCGCTTGCGGGGCGGGGCGGGGAGCAATGGTTCCACCACGGCGACATCCCGGCCCGCCATATGATCGAGCTTGGCAAACCCCAGATTATACTGATACACCGACTGCAAATACCCCGCCCGCAACTTGGCATAGGCCACCGCCGCATCACCGACGTCCTTACTGGGGCCAACCCCCAGATCAAAATTCGACACCGCCGCGACCAGCCACTGCCGCCCACTGCGAAAACCTTTACGTGTTGCCTCAATGTTGGCCTGATGCTGCTGCACTTCAAGGTAGGCTTGCCGTACCTGGAACGGAATTCCTTGCTCAGCGAGGGCCTGCTTTTGCTGAATTTTCCCCAGCTCCGCCTCGGTTTCCTCCACCTTCCCAGCCGTAATGCCGAGATTGAACTTCCAGTTGACCCCCAGCACCGGGGCTATCGCGCTGTCATTCAAGCGGTCGTAGACAAAGGGATTTTCGACGCGATCACGGTTCGTCGCTGCGGCGAGACTGCCAAACACCCCGAAGAACACCACGGGATAATAATCAGCCTTTGTCGCATCCACCAGCTTTTCAAAGGCTTTGACTCCCTCACGGGCCTGCGTGAATTCCGGGCGCAGCTGGCGGGCATCCGTCAGGTATTGCTCCACCGTTCCGAGGTCACGCACCCGGGGTTCCAGGGCGGTATCGGCGAGGGCAATGGGCTGGGTGGGATCAAAATTGAGCAAGGTGCGCAGGCCCGTCTGCGCCAGCTCTTTCCCTTCACGAATATCATTGAGCTGTTTCTCCAACTCGCCCTGGAAAGTCTGCAATTTCAGCAAATCAATGTTGTCCACCCCCGGCGCGCCGGCGTCGAGCTGGCGCTTGGTCTTGGCCAGGGTGCCGGTGAGCTGCTCCTCGATTTCTAGCGCGAGATTCTCCAGCGCGGCAGCTAGTAGATAGCCGTAATACGCTTCATAGACCAGCATGGCGACTTTGGTGGCCCGCTCGTTGACCTGGGCTTTGCTCACCGCAATGCCGTGTGCCGCGGCCTCGCGCAAGCTATCAATTTTGCCAAAGGTATACAGCGGCTGCACCAGGCTGATGGTGGCCAGCCCGAACACGCCGGTGATGGCTGGATCAGTTTTCGAGTCTGGGGAGTTGAGTTGATCGCCACGCGCCCGTGGTGATGGTCCCCCCACGACATTGATTTCTAACTGCGCAAAACGCGCCGCATCCGCTTGGGCGCGCTGACTCTGACGTTTGAGCACACCAAACTGCTCTTCCTTGATCTGAGGACTATTTTGTACCGCCAGAGCAATAGCTTCCTCCAGCGACACCACGCGTGGCGTGGAGCGTGTCTGCGCGTAGACACTTGTCGCTGTTCCCAGCAGGAGCATACTGCATACCACGCCCCGTGCGCACGCCCTGACAGACCACGGCACCCACCGCGTTGGCCCAGGCTGTTCCTGCCCGCCACCTGGGGATCGCCTCTGCCGCATGTTGTGCCCCTTTTCAGCTCAGCCTGACGAGCCGTGCCTTAGAGTTTGCCCTGAATGAAGTGCCCGATGAGCGTTTCGATATCAATCGGGGGCTCGACTTCACGAATCCGTCCGCCAGCCGTGAGTATACGGACCGACCCCCCTGGCGTAATTTTGACATATTTTTCCCCGATGAGGCCCCGTGTGCGGATGGAGGCAATCGCATCGTCTTGGAGGGTGACACGCTTATCCAAGCGCAGGATCACGGCGGCACTATACTCGGCCAGGTGGATGTCCAGCACCCGGCCCACCTGGACCCCGGCGATCTCCACGGTGGCACCAACGCGCAGGCCAGCCACCGTCGGGAACATGGCGGTCAAATCATAGGTCGAGCCCTGACCAATCGGCAGTTGCCCGAGGCGGATGGAGAGGTACGCCAAGGCACACAGACCGAGAAGGACAAAGAGACCAACGGTGACCTCAAGGGTGAATCGTTTCATGGTATCTTTCCAATGGCGCGTATCGAGGGGATCATGTCGAGGTCAGTGGTCCATCCAAGCGTCCCGCGATGAACTGTTGCACGGCGGGATTGTGTGAACACTGAAACTGGGCTGCGGTGGCGACTTCGAGTATCGTGCCGTTATGCAGCATGGCGACACGCGTGGCAATGTCAAAAATCTGCGGGATTTCGTGGCTGACGATCACCGCCGTGTAGTTGAAGCGGGCTTGCGTATCAGCAATCAAATGATGGATCGAGCGCACCAAAATAGGATCGAGCCCGGTGGTGGGTTCATCAAATAAGACAATCTCAGGGCGTAAAGCCAGCGCTCGCGCCAACGCCACCCGTTTGCGCATCCCCCCACTGAGCTGGTCAGGCAATTTCTGCTCCACGCCCTCGAGGCCGACGTCCTTGAGCATCGCGGTGACCACGGTCTGGATCTCCAGCGCCGGCAAGCGCGTTTTTTCGCGGAGGGGAAAGGCGATATTTTCCGCCACGGTGAGCGAATCAAACAGCGCGCCGCCCTGAAACAGCATGCCAAAGCGCTGCCGCACGTGCGCCAGATTTCGGCTCCCACTGCGGTGCAGATCGTGTCCATCCACGCATACCGAGCCACTATCAGGGCGCACCAGCCCGATGAGATGTTTGAGAAACACGCTCTTGCCCGTGCCACTGCGGCCCACCACTGCGAGGATTTCCCCGCGCTGGATATCAAGGCTCAGGCCGTGAAACACCACCTGCTGGCCAAAACGTTTACAGAGATCACGCACCTGAATGATGGGGGTTTCAGACATCACAACAACACCGAATTGAGGAAATAATCCAGCACCAGAATGGCCACCGAAGACGCCACCACGGCTTCCGTGGTAGCCTTGCTCACGCCTTCGGCACCATAACCAGTATGATAGCCCTTAAAACAGCACAGGAAGGTAATCAACAACCCAAAACTGAGCGATTTGTACAGTCCAGTACCCACATCCCGCAACGACACAAAATCCGTCATGCTGCCAAAATACGTACCGCTGCTCACCCCGAGCAATTGCACGCCGACCAGATAGCCGCCATAAATGCCGATCACCGAAAACAGGGCGCCAAGCAGCGGCAGGGCAATGAGACCCGCCACAATGTTGGGAACCACGAGATAGCGGATGGGATTCAAGGCCATGACTTCGAGGGCGTCGATTTGCTCCGTGATACGCATAATACCAATTTCCGCCGCAATCGCCGAGCCGGCCCGGCCAGTGACCATGAGCGCCGACAGCACCGGCCCGAGTTCGGTAATCAAGCTAATCGCTACAGCGGGACCTAAAAAGGCTTCAGAACCAAAGCGCGTCAGGGTGTAGTACCCCTGCAGTGCCAGGACCATGCCGGCAAACAGCCCGGTGAGGCCAATGACGAGTAAGGACCGAGTGCCAATAAAGTCGATCTGCCGCAGGATACGCCGTACTTTCAGTGGTGGCAGACACAGGATGCCGAGGCTCTGCCCGAGAAAGAGCCCAAGACGCCCAAGATAGACCAGGAGATGCAGCACCGTGGCGCCGAGGTGCGCCAGAAGCGCCCACACCACAGGCTCACTCTCCTGCCGCGCTCCCCAGCGTGGCGGCGTGTGACGCATCATGCAAAACCCCCGTCCGTTGCGCCACGCGCCGAGTGGCGTGGCAGTCATGAGGAAGATGCCTGGACTTGGCACGACATATTTTCCATAAAACGTCCGGCCCTGGCAAGCGCCTTCCTGGTGGCTGGGCTTAGAGCCTATCCCGCTAGGGACGGCCGGACGGTGGCCCTACGGCGCGGCCGGGCCTTGGCCTGGCCTATCGCGCTAGATGTCCACGGCATCAATACGCTGCCAGTGCTCCAGGGTTTCCCCGGGGAGCGCCATGCTCTAGCGTGGCTGCCGGAACTGGACGGAGCCCGACGTGCCCAGGGAGGCACTGGCGCAGGACTGACGACATGGACATCTCGGCTTTTACGCCGGCGTCGGCAGCCCGTACTCCTGCATCAGCGTCATCACCTGGTTCCAGGTCTGGTCTTCAATATAGATGCCTTCGCGCCGCAGCCGTTGCTCGGTGCGATATTCCAGCTCTCCAGGATAGAGCACTTCGGTAAACCCTTCCGCCGGTGGCGTGGCTTTCAGATAGTCCACAAATTCAGCGATGTCCTGCTTAAATTTCTCCAGGGGCAGGAAAGCGCTGACATCGAACACGGCCAGGAATGTGCCGTCATTGTGCCGTCCGGTTGGCGATACCCCAAAGCCCAGCCCCGTTAAGATGCCGGACAGGGTCTCGACCATAAACGACAGCACATAGCCTTTGTGGCCCTGGTCGCCACCCATAGGCAAAATGGCCCCGCCCTTATAGTATTCTTCGACGTCCGTGGTGGGATGGCCGTCTTTATCAATGACCCAGCCGAGCGGTGCAGGTTCGTGACGGCTACGCTTGACGTTCAACTTCCCGGCGGCCACAGCGCTGGTAGCCATATCGAGGAAGATGGGGCCGTCCAGATCACTGGGGAAGGCCACGGAAATGGGGTTCGTCCCTAGACGGGCCTCGCGCCCGCCAAACGGTACCACGGCTTTGGGGCCACGACCGGAGTCACAGGTCATCAGGCCGATAAAACCCTCGCGGGCCGCCATCAGGGGGTAGTCGGCTACCCGGCCGACGTGGCTCTGTTGATAAATAGTCATAGCGGCCACCTGGCTGGTCTTGGCCTTGGCAATGGCCATCTCCATGGCGCGTGTGGTGACCACGTAGCCAAAGCCCCAGTTGCCGTTGATGCGCGCGCTGGTGGCAGTCTCTTGCTCCACAACGAACGGCGCCCCAGGCACAATATCGCCACGCTTGATGCGATTAATATACGTGGGCAGCAAGATGAGCCCGTGCGAGTCATGCCCGGCGAGGTTCGCACCAACAAGGTGCTCCATGACCAGCTGCGCTTCTTCTTCAGATGCGCCGGCGGCGAGGAAGATGGCCTTGCCGGCATCGTGGATTTTCTCAGGGGTCAAAACAGGCATGTGATCGTCCTCCTGGGCCTCTCGCCCGTTTGTCGCGACAACCTGGGTTAGCGCTGGTGTCGTTCCCAGGCCACTTTGAGTTTCTGATGTGCGTCATTCAATTGTTGGGTGAGTTCCGTGGCTTCAGCCTGTTTGGTGGGGTTGCGCGCGTAGCGATCAGGATGACATTTTTTTAAGTACGTTTTCCATTGTCTGGTCACCTGGGCCATCGGCGCCCCAAAGGGCAGGTCAAGCAGGCGATAGCAACGTACTAACTCTACTGTCCTGGGGAGACCTGCACGGGAGGTGGGCGACTCTTCACACGGCGGTGGGGCGTGGAAGGTGTCGTGCGGGGTCTCGTCTGCAGCCCGAGACGCGCTGTCCCCAGGCGGCGTGCCAGGCCCGCGTTGCCCGAGGAGATCGTTGAGCTGCGCCCGCCCAAGTTGCCAGAGACGCTCGACAATGCCCGCCATAGTTGTCCTTTACGTGCTGGGACTCGTGCTGCGGCCTGTGGCCCATCCGTCACCTGCTGTCAACGCGCCAGTATAGTAGCAGATCATGCCAGGCTTGGATAGCGTGCCGCAGCATTAGAAATGGACGCGGTCGCCGGTGTTGAGCGCTAAGGCGCGGGCCCGGCCCCCAGGAATTTCGAGGACGTACTGGGCTGGAGCCGTCGAGTGGTAGATCGGACATTGACGTGGCGGCAGGCACGGCACGGCGTTTTCCACAATATTAATAATCTGGCGATCGGCCCCAATGAACAGCATGTCCAGTGGAATCAGCGTGTGCATCATCCAGAAGGCGCGTGGGGCCACCTCGGGGAAGAGGAACAGCATCCCAGCGTTTGGCGCCAGGGACGTGCGCTCCATGAGGCCCCGCTCCCAGGTCTCTGGGGTATCAGCAATTTCAGCACTAAAACGCGCCAGTTCTTCCTGGGAGGTGGCACGGGTGATCCACACCTCTTTGCGGGGTAGGGTGCTCTGGGCACTACACAGCAGGAGCAGCAACAGGCTCAACAACCCATGACGCAGGTAGGATCTCAATAGTCGCATGCTCTTCACACTCCCACCTGCTGTTGGTTGAGACGTCGCCAGTGTGCCGCCAGCAGCGCTGGGCGCGTGCCGTGCGGGTCGAGTCGTCCGAAACAGCAGGATAAGACCCGATCCACCAGACTGCAGCTCTGGCCCACGGTGAGACCCACGTACCGCAAACGCCCGACAATCGTCCCGAGTAGATAGGCCGTACTGTCGTCCAGGCCACGCGGGGTGCCAGGCCCATCTGGCTCTGAGGGCGCGGCGGGTATCGCCTCGTTGGACGGGGGTGTGAGAGGCGTACAGAGATCCGCGAGGATGGGCAGATGCGGCTGGCGTTGCCGCAGGCGCTCGACTTGCTTGCGCACCAAGCGCCCGGCCTGATGCTGTTCGAGCAGGGTCAGGGTGAGCCGCAGTGCATACAGCTCCTCACAGGTTTTCTGGTTGTGCCCGTGGGGACAGGTGACGTCCGCCGCATCATAATACGTCACCGCAGACTCGAAAGTGGCAACCACCGGACTCTCCGCAATCTGGCTCAGCAATTTGCTGACCCGCCGGCGTTCTTTTTCATACCACGTTGCCTGGCCACTGGCACGTTCTGGTCTGTGCCCGGGCACGGGAGCACTGGCCAGTTGATGCGCCGCCAGGACCTGCGCGAGGAGAAACACGCCAACATCGTCAGCGGCGGTCGGCTCCAGGAGCGACTGGAGTCCAAGCACCTCCGTGTAGAGTTGGTGGCGTGCCTCGCGTTGGGCCGCAGGGGCGAGGCCGTCAATAGCGCTCATAAACCATTGTTGCAGCACAGTTGGCTGCACCATCGCTTCCTTTCGTATCATGAGGGCAATACCGCAGGCCTGGCCCACTCCTGAGCCCTGTACCCGCCTTCTCTTCCCGCTGGGCAGGGAGCGCGCGAGCAGAGCCTCTCCCCGTAGGCCATCGCAACACCCGTCCGCGTTGTCGGGGCGACCAGCCGGTCGCCCCGACCGGGATAGGCGCGCAGGCCGTTACTGGCCGGAGCACGCCAGGCACGTGCTGTGTCGGAACGCCGCGCTAGGCCAAGGGCACCGTGGCGGTGACGCAGGGCTGATTCCCATGGACGGCGGTGGTATGGCCCTTGCCGGTGGTATCTTCGACGAGACGGGCGTCCCCTGGACCGAAGATGTGCTTGGTGCCGTCGCTAAAACCAATCTCCAGCTGGCCGGAGAGGATGATCACAAACTGGCGGCGTGGTGCCGGATGCCAGTCCACAAAGTTGCCTGGAGGGGCACTCCGAAAGGCAATGTTGCTCGTCGCCAGGCCTGCCGTCCACGCCGGCGTCTGCGCGAGTTCAATCGTCTCCACGTGCGTTTGACCGTCTGCCCCGGTATACATACGAAAAGTACCCATGGTGACACTTCCCCCTGCTGCATCACGCAGCATGTGTTACACGTTGTCTTGACGTTGCGCATCAATGCGCTGCGCCCAGGGCTTGAGGATAGCATAGAGCGTGTCATTAATGGGCGTTGGTACCCCCACGGCACGCCCCATACGCACCACGACCCCTGTCAGGCCATCAAGTTCGACGCGATTGCCAGCCAGAAAATCTTTCGCCAACGAAGCGCGCCCGGTGCCAGGGAATTGATCCAGCGCCGTCATCGACCAGGCGAGCGAATCGTCCAGGATCGGTGCCCCGCGCGCCCGGCCCACAGTCAATGCTTCCTCAATGGCCCCCTGAATAATGGCCCGGGTTTCTGGGATGGAGCGCATCTCCTGATAATCACTGTTGGTCGCGGCGCACACCGCCGCCGACCCAGCAATATAGGCAAACTTTTTCCACAACATGCCCAGCATATTGTCGTGCAACTCGACGCGCCACCCGGCCTCGCGCAAGACGTGCAGGAGACGCTGTGCCCGCGGCGTGCTGCCTGGCGTCATTTCCCCAAACGCGGCGGCTCCTGGTCCGGCTTGCATAATCACGCCAGGCGCGATGACGCGTCCTTCCATATACGCCGAGCCGATCAGCACGTGCGCTGCTCCGACGGCAGCGGCCAATTGTTCGCCATTATCAATGCCATTTTGTAGGGTGAGGATCAGCGTCTCGTGCCCAAGCAATGGCCTGACCGCCTCGACGGCCGCAGCATTGTCGTACATCTTGACAGTAAAGAGGACCAGATCCTGCGGACCCACCTGGGCCGTGTCGCTCACCGCACACCCTGGGACGGTAAAGGTGCCATCCAGGGTGCTTTCGATGCGCAGGCCATGCGCCTGCATCGCGGCCAGATGTGCGCCGCGGGCAATGAATGTGACGTCATGCCCGGCGCGGGCCAGCAACGCGCCAAAATAGCCACCCACTCCCCCTGTGCCCATCACGGCGATACGCATGCTTTGTCTGCCTCCCTCTGTCCCACACCGCGGTTGACGTGCTTGGACCGTACTCTTTATCTAGTGTATCTGACTCCCTGGCGTGACACAACGGCCCGATGGCGCCCGTCCCGCCTTGACCGGAGGCGCGTTCTCTGTAATGATCACGGCAAGGCCCCGAGGCGAGGTGGGCGCTACGGATGGTGACGATCTTACGGAGAGCCATATCCCGTCATGCAACATATTACTGCGCTTGGTTTTGATCTCTTTGAGACCCTCGTGTTGGTGCAACACCTCCGGCGTGAGGAAGCCGTTGGGCGGCTGACCCAGAGCCTGACGCACAGTGGCGTGCCTGTCACCGACACGGGTTTTTTGCCTGTCTATCGTGCCACGGCGCGGCGCTTTGTGGAGGCGGCGCAGCACAACGGCGAGGAAACCCACAATCGCTTCTGGGTGAGCGCCGCCCTGCGCGAGTTTGGGCATGACATCCCCCCGGATGACTCGCGGATTGCCCAGGCCGTCGAACGCTATTTTTCCGCTTTTGTCGATTACGCCACCCCGATTCCAGGCACCCTGGCGATGCTCACACAGCTCAAGACACGCTATCGCCTTGGGCTGGTGTCGAACCTGACGCATGCCCCTGCCGCGTGGCGCATCCTGGAGACGCTGGGCCTCGCGCCGTTTTTCGACACGATCATTGTGTCGGGCCAAATCGGCTACCGCAAACCGCATCCCAAGATTTTTCACGCCCTGCTCGCAGATTTAGGAGTCTCGGGGGCGCAGACGGCCTTTATTGGCGATAATCTTGAGGCGGATGTGCGGGGCGCGCAACAGGCTGGTATCCAGCCCATTTGGATGGCGTATACCCAGGCGCAGGGGCTGGTCGCGCCACCGCCTACCCCGCCGAGTGTGCCGACCATTACCAATTGGCAGGAACTCTGCACGCTTCTCGATCTGCCCGCCCTGCAGTCCTGACGCAATCTCTAAGGAATCTTATGATGCTCTCGCGGCATCCCCGCCGTCCTGTCTTGGCGGGGATCTTCCTTTCCGTTATCCTCAATGCCACTGGTCAGCTCTTCTTCAAAGCGGCCCGCATGGCCCAGCCGGACGCTTCCGTGAGCACGCTCTTTCTCCATCCCGAGACCTGGGGCGGCCTGTGCATCTATGGACTCTCTGCAGTGTGCTGGCTCTGGGTGTTGGCCCGTGCCCCGTTGTCACTGGCTTATCCGATCCTGTCTCTCACCTTTCCCATTGTACTGGGCTTGTCCGCGTGCTTCTTCGCGGAAGCCATCACGCCCCTGCGTTGGGCCGGTGTGGGTGTGATTGTCGTTGGTGTCTCCCTCCTAGCGAGGACGTGAGATGATGCAGGAGCAAGCCTACGCCGTACTCCTCGTGGGCATCCTCATAGGGGTGGCCGGACAACTCCTCCTCAAACATGGCATGGCACGCCAGCCAGGCTTTGGTCTGGGTGACCTCGTGGCCCTCACCCGCAACGTCTCGGTCATGAGCGGTTTCGGGTGCTATGGTCTCTCCACCGTGCTCTATCTCAGTGTGCTGGCGCGTTTAGAGTTGTCCCTGGCCTATCCCACGGTCAGTCTGGGCTACGTCCTCGTGATGATTCTGTCGCGGATCGTGTTTCACGAGCCGGTCAATCGGACCCGCTGGCTGGCCGCTGGGCTTATCTGCCTTGGGGTTGTCCTGGTCGGACTGGGAGCCGCATGAGACACCGGGGGCGGGCCTTGCCGGGACGGGTTGCGGGCACATGGCAGAGGCTCGGGCTCAGATGGTGCCCCTGGTTTTACCGCGATCCATGGTTCTACGGGGCGCTGTTGGCAGGTCTTGGCTTCTGGTTGGGGTTATGGCTTGCCGTGCCGATACACCCGCTGACGCTTTCCCAGATACTCTCTCCCGCCTTCTGCCTGCTCGTCGTCGGGCACCCCGCTCTCGAAGAAGTGCTCTTCCGTGGTTATCTCCAAAGCTACTGCAGCAAGCAGCCGTGGGGGCAGCGCACCTGGCGTGGGGTGACGCTGGCCAATGCCGGCACGGCGCTGGCGTTTACGCTGGGACATCTCTGGACCCATCCGCCGTTGTGGGCCCTCGCGGTACTCGCCCCGGCTCTGGTGTTTGGCTACAGCCGTGAGCGTTATGCTAGTCTCTATCCTGGGCTGCTGCTGCATATCTTCTACAATGCTGGATATTTTGGTCTGGTAGGACTCCCCTAGCCTGTGACGAGGCTTACACGCATGGTCCATGGCCAGACGGCGAAAATTGCTTTACACTGAGGGATGTCGCAACATTGAGCGCAGCCCGCCTGCCGGGCTTCCCCTCCAGGGCGCGCCCTGCGCGATGCCTGGCACGATCAGAAGGACACGCTATGAACCGCATGCGCCCCGTTGTCTCACTCAGCACACTCCTCCTGATGGGGATATGGCTGTGCCCGCTGCTCGTTGCATCAGCCATGGCGCAAGAGCGCGTCCGGGCGAAGATAGGTCTCCAGCTCCGTGCCGGGGAACGTCTTGTCGCCGCCAAAAGTACCGAAAGGGTGAAAACTGGTGACGCCGTCCGGGTCTATGTGCTTCCCGAAGACGATGCCTATATCTATGTAGTGCACAATGATGGCTCGACCATCACCTTGCTCAACGCCCGGGACGCTGCGACCAAGGTCGCCAAAGGGACACAGGTGACGTTGCCGTCGGCGGAGAAGTTTTATGAGATTGATGGGGCCAGCCCCCATGAAGCCCTCACCGTGTTGTGTAGCCCGACGGCGTTGCGCGAGGTGCTAACCGTGGGCAGTGGCGCGAAGGTCTCACCCGAGCAGTGGCTGGCGGTGGAGCGCAAGCTGATGGACGCGAGCAAAATTGACCTTGGCCAACAGGCCGACAAGCCGTTTCAAATCGCGGGCAATGTGCGCTCGCTCGGCGCTGATCCCTTCGCGCAGGCGTTACCCATATCGTCCGGCAAAGCTTTCGTCGTGAAAAAATATGATCTTCACGTGCAAAAGTAAGCCCTTCCTCCGCATCGTCATCTTCCTGGACCTTGCCCTGCTCGCCAGTGCCATGCTGTTCTGGGTGTTGCGAGGCAGTGTGTGGACCACCCTGGATGCGCCGCTCACGGACGCACTGTATGCGCGCGTCGTCCAGCAGGGCTATGGACCACGCCGCGCTCCGCAGATCGTCTATGTGACGCTTACCGATGATTCGTATGCGCAATTTGGCACGCGCAGCGTCGATCGTGTTGCGATGGCTCAGGTGAACGAGGCGCTGGCGCAGCTCGGGGTCGCAGCGGTAGCCTACGATATCATTTTCTCACTCCCGACCACTCCTGAGGCCGATCAGCGTTTTGCCACCTCTGTGCAGCAACTTGGTACGGTGTACCTCCCCATCGCGGTGGATCAGAGCCCCGCTGTCCAACCTTTTCGCTGGGGTAGTGGTGCGGCCTACGAGCGCTTACGGTCCCAGCTGCACCAACCGCATGAACGGGGGAACGCCCAGCCACTCTACGCCACACGCGCCCTCACGCAGTTCGACCTCTTGGCTGCAGCGGCCTTCAAAACGGCGCACATCAGTGCCACCAACGACGCAGACGGGGTCTATCGCTGGTTGCCGCTGTTGCTCAAAGTCGAGACGGGCTATCTGCCCGCCATGTCCCTTGCCATGTTTCTGGATGCCATGCAGGTGCCGCTGGAGGCGCTGACTGTCCATTGGGGCCAGACGCTCACCATCCCGGCGCTGCCCACCAGCCGTCTCCGCCATGACGTGGTGGTGCCGATTGATGCCCATGGCCGGACGCGGGTGCCGTATCCACAGGTGTGGGGGCGTGATTTCCCCAGCATGCCGATACACCAGTTGCTGGCCCTGATGCGCGATCCAGACGTACGTGGCAATCTGCTGGAGCTGTTTGAGAATGCCTTTGTGTTCATCGGTGATGTCTCGACTGGCATTGCGGACGCGGGCCAGACACCGCTGGAGCGCTATGTGCCCCTGGTCGCCATGCATGCCGCCTTTACCAATGCGCTCCTGACCAGCACCTTTCTGCACACCTGGTCGCTCGGGCAGGTGCTGGCGTTGCTCGGCCTCCTTGGGCTGCTCGTGATGCTGGCGGCACTGGTCGAGTCGCCGTTGCCGCTCTATGGCATGGGAGGCTGCATCGTGCTCGGACTCCTGGCCCTGGCCTGGTGGCAAGGTCTGCATTTCACGCTCCTGCCCCTGGCCTCCATGCTGTGCAGCGTGCTGTGGATCTTGGGTGGGACGGTAGTGGGCCTCCAGGTGGCCATTGCGCGCGATCAGGCCTTCATCCGGGACGCCTTCGCCAAGTACGTCTCCAAAAAAGTTGTCGATGAATTGTTGCACAATCGTGGCTTACTTCACCTCGGCGGCGAGGAGCGGGTCATTTCCGTGTTGTTCTCGGACATTGCCAATTTTACGACGCTGGCTGAGCAGCTCACCCCGCAAGCGCTGGTCCAACTCCTTAATATGTATCTGACGGCGATGACCACCATCGTCATGGAACAGGGTGGCATCATCGACAAATACATTGGCGACGCCATTATGGCGGAATTTGGTGCACCCTTACCGATTCCCTACCATGCCGATCTGGCGGTCCGTACCGCCTTGCGCATGCAGCGCCGTCTGACCGCCCTGCGTCCCCAGTGGCTCCACGAAGGCTTCCCCGCCTTGGAATGTCGGGTGGGGATCAACACCGGGCCCATGGTGGTAGGCAATATCGGGTCGGAGCAAGTATTTAACTATACGGTGATTGGCGATGCGGTGAATCTGGCCTCGCGCTTGGAAGCCGCCAATAAACATTATCAGACCGTAGTCATGATTTCGGAGTTTACCTATGAGGCGCTGACCCCGCACGTGTTTCGTACCCGCCTGCTCGATGCCATTCGGGTCAAGGGCAAGTCACAAGCCGTCAAAGTCTACGAGGTGTACGGCGAGCAGGAGGATGACATTGCCGTGGCTGATCTGCAGTATTACCAGGCGTATGATGCGGCCTTCTCGGCCTACCTCGCCCGGCAGTTCGCTGTGGCACGTGCGCAGTTTACGAGCGCCCTCATGGCGCGTCCACACGATACCTCCACGATCGAGATGCTGGCGCGGCTGGATGAGCTCGATCCCGCCACGCTGGCAGACGATTGGGACGGCGCCACGACTTTTGAGACAAAGTAGGCCACCATCCGCCTGCCGCGCTTTGTCTCTTGCACTCTGGCGATATCCTGCTATAAAAGAGTGACGCTTCATTGGGCCGTCGGAGCGGGGTATCGCGTCGCAATACTCTCTGAGTGCAGACACACGGTAACCATGCAGGAGGACACACACATGGGGATCCATATTAAACGGATTGGACACGTGGGGCTGTTGGTTGAGGATTTTGAGCGCTCATTCCGTTTCTACACCGAAGTGATGGGGTGTCGTGTCACGAATCGTCGCAAAGCGGCTGACGGTTCAGAAACGGCCTTCTTACGCTTTGACGATATGCACCATGATTTTGTCATCAGTTCGGCACCTCCAGGTACCGACCTGACGACGGTGGGGCAACGCGAGCGGCTGATTCAGCAAATTGCTTTTGAAGTCGAGGATCGTGATGCCTTCCTCAAGGCCCTGGCGCATTTGCATGCCAAGGGCGTCAAACTGCTCAGCGGTCCGCTCATCCATGGTATTGAGGGGGGTGGGAACCTGGGAGGGAGTGGGAGTCGCTCGTTCTACTTCCTGGATCCTGATGGCAACCGCCTCGAGATTTATGCCGATATGATGCGTGTACCCAACGGCGAGGAGTTTCCCCGCGCCGAGTATGCCGAGGCCCTGCGCGCCTTGATGCCTGGTGCGTCACGCTAATGAGGAAGAGAGCATGCGGCTATCCCAGCACAGCGCGACGGCGCTGACGGATCCGGTACGTCTGGATCGGCGTACACTGCTACAACTGTGCGCCGCCTCGCTGTCTGTGGCGGCGCTGGGTACGGGGCTGTACGGTTGCGCCTCGGGGCCGTATAAGGGTGGGGAGGTGCTTTTTCGGGAGGTCCAGCGCCACAGGTTTGCTGATGCCGCGGACGAAATCGCCCGGACACTCCTCAGCTTGGTGGAGCAGGAAACCTCAAACGACGTGGCCATACAACACTTGGACCGGGTGCTCAAAGAAGCCGAGGTGTGGGACGGTGCCCTGGCGGGTCCGGTGGCTCCGGCGGATCAAATCGGCTATAGCATGCTGGTGAGTGCCGGCGAACGAGGTTTCCTCACGCTCAAAGTGTACAATGATAGCAAGTTCGTGCAGCCCCTCATTGTGCGTCGGGGGATTGCCACGGAGCGCTCGATGGCGCAGGCCAAGGCCGCGAGCTGTTGTATGACGGAGGGGACATCCACCTATAATACCGTGGGGGAATTGGCTGTAGCCGATTCCCAGGCGGATGATCCGTGTCTAGGCGCGGGCTATGTCGACCTCCACGAGCTCGCCCGCCAACGCCGCGCCTTGTTTACTCTACAGGATGTGATTGCCTATACAGAAGTGCTGCGGAAATGTGTCGAGATTATCGACAACAATGACGATCCAGACGTCACAGCGCTGTATGCCTGGGTCGCGGCGCAGCAAGAGCGCTTTGCCCCCACCAAGATGCTGGTGAGCGCCCGCCGTGATGGCGAGGTGCTGTGGGTCGATTGGCTCCTGACCTTCCGTAACGGGGCGGTCGGCATGGCGCAAGTGGCCAAAGGCCCGGTGCGCCCCGTGTATACGTTAGGACGCGGCCCGTCCCCACTGGCGCGCGCCAATATCGATACCACGCCCACGGAGACCAATGTGGAGGGCGTGGATGTCGCCTTCCCACGTGTCTCCCTCATCCGGTAGCAGAAGCATGTCGGCTCCAGATGTCTTAATTGTGACGCAAGCCTTTGATCCGACCACGGAGTATTTGCTGCCCTACCTGGAGCGGGCTGGACTGCGCTGGTGTCGCTGGGATCCCGGGACCGTCCCAACGGCCAGCACGGCGAGCATGCAGTTGGTCGAGGGCCGCTGGTGTGAGGGTACTATCACGCTGGAGGATGGTGTCGAGGTCCGGCTTGATGACGTGGGGGTGATTTGGTACCGCCGACCCTCCATCCAGCATGCCCCAGGGACTACGCCCACCGCAAGCCTGACGCGTTTTCTCAACATCGAGACGCGCTGGTTCCTCACCGGGTTCTGGGAGTGCGTGCCACGGCCCATGGTGAATCGACCGCATGCTGGGAACTACGCCTCGATCAAGGCCGTGCAGTTGCAGACGGCGGCGGGGCTGGGATTCACCGTGCCGCGCACCTGCATGGGCAATGCACCAGGCGCCGTGCAGCGTGTGTGGCAGGACACCGAGGGTCAGCTCATCGTCAAGGGTTTTGAGCAGGCTCTGGTCCAGGTAGACGATGGGTCCGAGCGCATGCTCTATACCAGCCCGGTCGCTGCCGATGATCTTGCCGATGTCGCCAGCCTGCGCGCCTGCCCGAGCATCTGGCAAGCCTATGTCCCCAAACTAGTCGAAATCCGCGCCACCGTCTTTGGGCACACCGTGCTGGCAGCGGAGATTCATTCGCAGCACAGCCCGCTGTCCCAGCATGACTGGCGGCGCTACGATCTGGAACGCACGCCGTACTTGCCGCATACGTTACCTGCTGCGGTCGCCACCCGCTGCATCCAACTGCTGCGCACCTATGGCTTGGTGTATGGCGCCATCGACCTCATTCTCTCTCCCGATGGCACGTACACCTTTCTCGAACTCAATCCCTTTGGGCAATGGGCCTGGGTCCAAGATCTGTGCGGCTTGCCCATTGCCGAGGCGCATTGCCAGTTATTCAGGATGCTCATAGACGGCAGTTTTCGCTACGCCTGCTGACGTGCCCCCGCTCCCACCTCGATCAGCGCATACCGTTGAGTAATTGCATCACCCGTGGATTGTACGGAAAGGCGCGCTTACTGTGGCTGAGCCCTAGATCGACCAGCATTTCGGCGTATTTCACCGCGGTCAAGCCTGGGTCGAGCACAGGGACGCCTAAGGCGTGCGCCATCCGCGAGGCCAGGCCCGTGGTGGCTCCACAACCCAAAACGAGGGCTTCGGCGCCCTGCTCTTCCACCAGGTGCCGCCCTGTGGCAATGAGCATGGCCAGGGCATTGGCCTCGTCATGCAGAAAATCCGCCACGGTGCACTTGAGGGTGGGAATGCCCACCACGCGGTCGTCGACCCCGAGGAGTTTGGCCAGCGCCCGGATGTGACGCGGCAAATCCCCTGCTGCGGTGATGACCCCAAAGCGATGCGCCAGCGTGGCCGCCATATACATGGTCGTTTTGGCGGGGCCGACGACTGGGATGTCCACCAACTCACGGGCCGCATCAAGGCCATTATCGAGGAAAGCCGTGCCCACCACGGCGTCATACCCCAGACGGGCGACTTCCACCACCTTACGCGCCACGGCGACTTCCGACAGATACAATTCCAGGCTCGACTCCACGTAGGGCACACCGCTGTCGGCCATAAACATGTCCACCTGCGTGTCGGGCGCAGCACGGCACACAGACTGCGCCGCTTGGCGTCAAGATCTACCGGGGTATAGCTTCCGACTGCAGCAACGACCGCCAGTTTCATATGGGGCTCCTTTGCGAGGCAGGCGCGGGGACTTTCCCGGCCAGCCATTGCGCAATACTCGAGGCACCAGCCACCTGTTGCTGCGCCGCCTCAATTTGGCTCATCAGCTGAGAGATGAGGGGATCATGTAAGGCGATGAGCGTGCCGAGGGCCTGGTCCCCGTGATGCCGCAGCGTGTACAGGATATCCCAGGGCGTCATGCTCGCCGGATCACGCCCCGGCACATAATGCTCCGGCGCGTCAGCCGCTTCGACCACCAGACCCGCCTGACGTAAGGGGGCGAGGAGCTCATGCACCAGCGGCAAGGGGAGGGAGTACTCCTGCGCAAACGTCGCTGCAGACCAGGCCTCCGTGCCAGTCCTGAAGGCACGTACTAATGCAAAGTACAGTGCTTGTGTCAACCATTCCTTCACATAGACACTGGCCGAACGCACCAGGCGCGCCGGGACATAGGTGGTGGCATGTTGGCAGGCATAGGCGACCTCGGCGCCGAGTAAGGTCATAATCCAACTCACATAGATCCACAGCATCAGCACTGGCAGCTGCGCCAGGGCCCCATAGATCGCCTGGGCATTGGCCATGCCCACTTGGAGTTCGATGTAGGCCCACTGGGTAAGCTGCCAGAGGGTGCCACCGACCACGCCACCCACCAGGGCTGGGAGGACATGCACACGCGTGTTGGGGAGAAAGGCATAAAAGAACGTAAACACCAGCCACAAAGCGACATAGGGTAGCAGCGTTGAGAGCATGGCTGAAAAAAAAGTCACCGCCTCGCTGATAACCCGGACGCCCAACCACGCTTGCACAAACGCCGGGCTATGCAGACGGGTATTGATCCCGGTCGCGAGCAGTAAAGCCACTGGGGCCAGCACCAGGACGCTGGCATAGTCCGCAATCTTGCGCAGCACGGGGCGCTCGGTACGCACGCCCCAGATTTCATTAAAAGACCGTTCTACGTTGCCCACGCCTAACACCGTCGTCACCACCAGCGTGCCCAGGCCAATGCCGCCCAGGGTGCGTACTTCGATGTTGTTGGCATAGGCGATCATGATGCGCACCGTGTCTTCGGAACTAACGGACAACAAATTGATCAGCAGCGGTTCGAGCAGATTATGCACCCCGAGCGCTTTGAGAAAGGCCAGCATAAAGGCCAGCATCGGCACAACGGAGAGGAGGGTATTGTAGGTCAGGGCTGCGGCACGCAGCAGACACTGATGTTCGAGCGCACAGCCTCGGATCACGATCAGCAGGATACGGAGAAGATAAATCCCCACGCCACCCAGACGTGAGGTGGCCGCGGCATCAGCGCGCCAGATGTCGCGCCCCACGAACAGGCGACCGCGCTGATACAAGGCGAGACCCTGGGGCACGAGCGCTGCGAGGCGCGTCACAGCGTCTCTCCTACCTGGGCGGTGATTCGTGCGCCACAGCGCCGTCATCGACTAAAATGAGCACCTCGGCAAGCATCCCAGCGCGCCAGCCAGGATTCGGGCTGTCGAGCGAAATTTTGACCGGCACTTTCTGTTCACGCCGTGTAAAAAACCGTTCCGGCGGCAAGCCCGAAATTTCTGCCGAGGTGGTGGGATTGATACGCACCACCTGCCCACGGAACGGTTTGCCGCGCCCGAGTGTGCTCATCTTGAAGGCATCGATCCAGATATCGACGGGGCGTCCAACGCGCACACGGCTGATATCCGATTCCCAGACATTGGCCTCAATCCAACGGGTCTCTGGATCATGAATAATCAGCAGCGGCGGATTTCCCCCATCCCCACGCACCAGACTGCCCGGCTCGATGTTCCGCTGGCCCACCAGGCCAGAGACCGGGCTGCGGATGACGGTTTTGGCCAGTTTGAGCCGGGCCGTCTCGACTTGGGCCTGCGCTTCTTGATAGCGCGCTTCGAGCACCTTGAGACGCTGCCCGCGCATCTCCACCATCTGTAAGTTCGTGCGGGCGGCCTCCAACGCGGCGCGTTGCTCCTTGACCTCCGCTTGCTGCCGTTGCCAGTCTTGCTCGTGCACACGAATCATATGCGGGGAATCACCCGCCGGGTAGTGCTCTTGGGCCTGGCGAACCTGTTCGCGCAGGGCAGAGAGGCGGGCGTGCGCCCGGTCAGAGGCTGTCTGGGCGCTATCCAGGCGATCCTGCGACACCACGCCCTCACTGGCCAGACTGCGCATGCGCTGCAGACTCGCCTCGGCGTCACGCACGGCACTTTCCTGCTCGCGCAGATTGGCACGGGCGGCTTCGAGACTGGCTTCGTGTTCACGGCGCATCTTGTCGGTACGATCGCGCTGCACATCGAGCAGCACCTCGGCCCTCCGTGACGTCACCTGCTTGGTGTCCAGCCCCGCCTGGACTTTGGCGACCTCGTTCTGCGCCTGCTGCAGCGCCAGGGGCAGTTCGCGCCGGATCTCGTCGAGTTGTTGCACAATACCTTCGGCGACTGCTTCAGCCCGGCGCATCTCCGCCTGCAGGTCGTCCGGCACCAGGTGGACGAGGATCTGGTCTTTCTCCACACGCTCGCCTTCCTTCACCAGCACGTCGCGCACTTCACCGCTCACCCCGGCTTTGATGGGATAGGCATCCATCTTAATCTGGGCATCGTTGGTATACACATTGGTCAGACGGTCGAGCAGGAGAAATTCCTGTAAAGCCAGACGCGTGAACCAGATGGCCCCTAACACCAGGATGATCGCCGCCATGAGTAAATAGGGCCGTTCGATCACACGCCGCATTCGTCCAATCAGCGACATCCGCTGCCTGACTTGTTCTACCACGTATCTCTACTCCTTTACATTCTCTCAAACTTTTGGAACCCTGTGGGGCACGGCACAGCAGCGTATGGGCGCGGCTATGCCTCAGGGCCTTCTTCATCTTCGGACTCAGACGAGGGCGAGCGGAACAAAAAATAGAAGACCACGATAAAACTGCTGAGGAACACGACGCCCCCAAGGAGGATAAGAAAAATCCCCCCCACATGCACGTGCTCGCCGTTGGCATAGGCTGGTTGCAGAAAGACGAGAAGCCAGGCAAGACTCAGAATGGTCCATAAGCGCACAACGACATACATGGGATACGTATCCTGCCCCTCCTGTGACTCCACCGCTGACCTGTTCGTAACATGTTCCCGACGAGATTGCAAGGAGAAAGCCCTAAGAGGGCTGCAGAGAGGCGGTCGCATTGACGTTAGGCTTGCGCCACGTGGAGCACCTCCCGTGCCTCAAGCACCGTTTCGAGGTGGTAGATCAGATCAATGGTCCGTGCGACGGCCTCGGCTGGGATAGGCCGCACAGCGTGGGCTGCACAGTCGCGGAATTTTGCCTGCAATTGCGTATCGCTGAGAGGGTGCTCGGGGGCGCCTGAGGGGATGGTGGCTTCCAGCGTGGCCGTGCGTCCATCAGTACGACGGACAGTAATCTGCGCCCAGCCCTCTGGCACGCCGTCCCGCGCCGCCCCCTGGATGCGTGCAGCCAGGGCCAGCACCCGCGCATCATCGACGCCTGCCACTTCGCCAATGCCGATTGTACCCAGCGCCAGGCCTGCCGCCACCAAGAACGGCGTACTGAATTGGGCCTCCACCACCTGCGTAGGCCGCCGCTTATTGACGCCAGGCGCAAATTGCTCCCGATAGCTGGATGGATCCGTAGTCACCGTCACCGCAGCAATATCCTCTCCAGCCCGCGCTGTCGCCAAGTCAAGCTGCTGATAGAGGGCCAGGGCCACGGCCAGCGTCGCATGGGCCCGCCGACCACAGGGGTAGGCTTTGAAACTGAGGCACTCGCCACGGAAACTGGTGCCCAACTCGTGGGTCAGCTCCTGCACCGCATAGCCTTCCGGCTGATACATCGGCAAAAAGCCATACCGTCCGGTAAAGACCTCCTGCGCCCCCGTCAAGCCCGCCTGCGCCAGCACCGCGGCCGTGACCCCACTACTGGCTGCCTGCCCGGCCTGCAAGCGCTTGGTCAGCGCGCCATCGACAATACACTGACGATTGCCCGCGGCCTGGCTATAGGCAATGCCAAAGGCATGCACCATCTGCGCCACCGAGCCGCCGAGGTGCTCCCTCCAGAATGCGCCGCATGTGGAGGGAGGGGGAAAGGCGCGGACAGCGCGGGCTCACTGCCCGAGGCTGTCCGGGGTTTCTGCTGTCTCAAAGGCATACGGCATAGCCATCACTTCTCTGCACGCGTGTCAGGTATTTGGGGTGTACATTCATACGTCCCAGGCGGAAACTGGCCCGCTGCCGTATGGTGATCCGCCCCGTGTGCGTCCCAGCGTGCTTCCCCTGGGGGATACGCGCACGGACCAGATCGCCGGTCGCAAAGCCCAGAAACGTCGTGGCGCGTCCACGGTGGCGGGTGGGGAAGCCAAACCTGTCTGTCCCGCACATCTGTCTGTTGCCGTGCCCCATGGCCTTGATACCCAGCGGCTGCATCCCGGCAACATGCAGTGCGTCTGGCGTACTTGCCCCCACGCAGGCGGCGTCACCCCAGTGCGACTTGGCGAACCCCAGGCGCGTCCGATTATACTTCGTGCGCCCGCCTGTCCCCGTCTCGACAGGGAGCCCTGTCCCCTTGAGGGCCTCATAGAGCGCCCACCGTGTGGCGTTGACCGCCGCCGCGTCTTTGAGCGGTTGCTTTGCCTGCGCCTGGATGAGCGGGAAGCCAAACTCTGCGGCAGTCTGTGCGCCCTTCTGCTGGTTGCACGGACCACAGGCCAGCGTCAAGTTGGAGACCCGGTCTGAGCCGCCGCGTGCCTTCGGGATGATATGTTCGACTTGCAAGGGCACGCCCGTCTTGTGGCAGTACGCACACGTGCGGTGCCATTTCTCTAGCAGATACTCGCGGACCTCGCACCCGGCGAGTTCCCCTTGCTGATACGCCACACCGGCGATCTCGGCGTGTTGCATCAACTGCATATCAAAGCGCACCAGCTCTTGACTCAACGCCGTGAGCGGACAGGATCGCGTGAGCCGGGCAACCCACGTCATCACGTTGCCCACCCGGCTCCGCAGGGACGGCGCCAGGCAGCCTGCCGGGCGTGTGCGGTTGAGAAAGCGTGCGGGCCGGTAGCGCGTATGCCGCCCCCGCCGACTCCTGCGCCCCGCGCGCCGCGTGGCCAGCGCGGCTGTGATCCGCTGCCCACGGTGGGTCAGCTCTGCCGCCTAGAGGACACGCGTGTCATCCACGATGGCCAGGCCGGTTGTCTTGCTGCCAGGGTCAATCTTGAGGCGGTGCGCATGCACGACAGACTCCGCCAGCGTGCGGTCGTGCAGGATGACCGTAAAGGGGACGCGTCGAAACACTGCGGCACGCCCTTGCTTGAGGAGGTGTCTGGCCCGTGCTGGGGTGCAGGGATCCAGCGGTTGACGGGCGGTATCCAGGACAAAAACACTCTGAGTCATGAGTTACCTCATACGTGCCTTGCGGCAGTCACGTTCACCTCGACCATGTTGGAAGCGCTTGTCACGCCCAGCACACCGCCTGACACTCCTGACAGACTTTTAATGCTGAGCGATAGAGCCAGGCCCTGGTGCCGCAGGCCTGGGTATCGTGACGCAACCAACGGAGCGCCTTGCGGCGCTGAGTCTGGTCACTGGATGAGTCTGGAGGTTCCCCCAAGCTCACCCCAGACCGCTGAGAAGCGGTTGGGGGGAGTCAGTGACAGACTACTTTCCTCGCGTCCACCCCAGTGGGTGACCACTCGTGCCAACTCTGCGACGCCTGGGGCCACGCTCCCACCCAGTGCCGCCCCAAGCGTATCGAGGATGTCCCGTTTGGTGGCAGAGACGGCGGACGCCGGCAGCGCCGCAAACGTCGTGCCGCAGACATGTTCAGCCAACGCGAGGGCAGGATCAGCAGGCATGCAGAGGTCTCCTCTTGGGATACAGCGTTGTGTATACGACGCGCATCCTAGCATGCGGCGTCTCCGGGGGCAAAGCACGGGCACGCCGTGGCAGCGAGACGGACCCTGGCACTTCTCTACAGTCGCCGGACGTCTACCAGTCTGCTACTATAGGTAGCAACGTGGCGTCGGCAGACGTGGACGTCTCCCGACGGTGAGATGGCTTGGCAGATGACAAGGAACACCCATGCCCGCACCCCTACGTATCGTCCACTACCTGAACGCTTTCTTCGGTGGCATCGGCGGCGAAGCCGAAGCCCATACTGCCGTGAGCCTCCACCCGGGCCCCCTCGGCCCCGGACGCCTGCTGGCCCAAACCCTGGCGGACGCAGGCGAGGTGGTGGGCACCATCATGTGCGGTGACGGCTATTTTGCTGAGCACGAAGAGACCGTCGTAGCCCAGGTACGCGCGCACTGGCAGACCCTGCGGCCCGAGGTGTTCCTCGCCGGTCCGGCCTTTCGCTCTGGACGCTATGGCCTGGCCTGTGGACGTCTGTGCCTCGAAGCCGAACGCCTGGGTATCCCTGCGGTCACAGGTATGCACATTGAAAATCCTGGCAGTGACCTGTATCGCCCCGAACACCTGTACATCATTGCCACCGAGAGCAGCGCCGTGGGCATGCGTCCAGCCTTAGACCGCATGGCGGCTCTGGCCATCAAACGTGGACGCGGCGTGCCGCTGGGCTCTGCCACACAAGAGGGCTTTTTGCCGCGTGCGGTACGGCGCACCGTGCCCACGGGCATCCCGGCAGCTCAGCGCGCCGTCGATATGGCCCTGCGCAAGTGGCGTGGTGAACCATATACCAGCGAACTCACCATCGAAACGTTTGAAGCCATTCCGCCTGCCCCTCCCCTGCGCAATCCGGCCCAAGCCCTGGTAGCCCTGGTCACCGAGGCTGGGCTGGTGCGCACCGGCAACCCCGACCGCTTGCCCGCTGCCGCCGCCACCCATTGGGCCGCCTACTCGATAGCCGGTATGGACCGCCTAGTGGCTGGTGCCTGGGATGCGGTACACGGTGGCTATGACAACACCGCCGCCTTGCAAGACCCTAATCGTGTGGTGCCACTGGATGCCCTGCGCGCACTGGAACGCCAGGGCGTGATCGGCCGCCTCTTGGACGATCTGTATGTCACGGTGGGGAATATCGGTAGTCTGAACGCCATGAAGCGCATTGGTGCCGAAATCGCCGCCGTGCTACTGCAACGCGGCGTCCAGGGGGTGATCCTGCCGGCAACGTGAGGCACGGGCACACGTAGCGGGGCTACGATTGCCAAAGAATGTGAGCGGGTCGGGATTCCCACGGCGCTGGCCACGTGCCTGTATACAGTCGCCACGCGGGTGGGCGCCAATCGCATTGTGCGCGGCGGGCGTTTCCACCATCCGTTTGGGGCGCCAGAGAAACCCCCGGCCGAAGAATACGCCTGGCGCCGCCACTTTGTGGCCCAGACCATCCACGCCCTGTGCACGCCGGTGCAGCAACCGACGGTGTTTGACGTCGCAGAGGCTTAGGAGGGGCGACCGGCTGGTCGCCCTGACGACTAAGGAGCATCTTATGGCCTTCACAGCCCAAGAACAACTGGCCAATATCCCGCTGGTCGGACGCGAGACCGCACGCTTAGTGCACACCTGGCGCCAGTGGCCCGCCAACTATTGGAGTCGCCCGGCCTATTGCCCCGGCTGGACCGCCTCCGACGCCGTGGCCCATCTGGCCACGGGCGGCGCCTTCTATGCCCAGGTGATCCGCTCCGGCCAGAGCGGCACGCCACAATTCCCCTGGGGCGTCACCTCGGCCGCGGGCTTTCGGGAAGCGCGCCAGGCAGAGGTGACTAAACTCCTGGAGGGCGGCCCAGAAGCCCTCGTGGCCGGATTTGCCCAGGGCGGCGCAGCCCTCCAGACCGTCCTCGAGTCGCTCACAGAAGCTGATCTGGTGAAAATGGCGCAGCATCCGCGTGGTCTGGTGCCCATTGGCGCGTGGATCGGCATGCGCCTGCTCGAAATGACCGTGCACGACTGGGACATCCGCCAACCGCACGCAACTCCGGCTCTCCTGGCGCCCTCGGCAGTCCCGGCCCTGCTCGGCATCATCCCGGAAATGCAGCTGCAGTTTCTGCAGCAGCGCCCGCACCAGGGCCTGGATGGCGTCTATGCCCTGCACGCCGGGGAGGAGGCCGCCTGGGGTTTTACCGTACACGGCGCGCAGGTAACCTATCACTCCAGCGCCCCCAGCTCTGGTGACACCACCCTGCGCACCGATGCGGCAAGCATGCTGTTGCTCACCGTCGGACGCGCGGATGTCGCCGACAAGCTCCAGCACGGTGCCTTGACCATCACCGGGGATCACGCTAAAGGGCAGCAGCTCTGCGCCACCCTGTTTCGGGCCTTTTAGGGAGACCAATGTGCTGGACCATCAGGTGTTGAGCGCCGTGTTGCGTCACTACCACGACGCTCTGGGCAAGCCCGTGCGCACCTTTCACCTCGGGGGGCGCCTGTTTGACTTCAACCGCTATCGCTATCTGGTCGGGGTGATCAATCTCTCCACCGATTCCTGGTATCGCGAAAGCGTCTGCGCCACCACGGGAGAGGCGATTGCCCGTGCCGCAATGCTCCAGGCAGACGGTGCCGATATCATCGACCTCGGGGCGGAATCTACGCTGCCGCAGGCCCAGCAGGCGGATGTGCAGCAGCAACTCGAACGTCTGCTCCCTGTCGTCGAAGCCCTCAAAGCTCGTGGCCTGCTGGTCTCGGTGGAAAGCTATTACCCAGAAGTTCTGGAAACCTGCGCCCAAGCTGGAGCTGATATTTTTAATCTCACCGGCAGGCGGGACAGCGCCGAGGTCTTTCGCCTCGCCGCCGCGTACGATGTCGCGCTTATCCTGTGCTATGTGCAGGGACCAACCGTGCGCGAGGTCAGCGATTTCCAGTTGCACGACGATATGATGGGTGCCATTGGGCACTATTTTCGCGATCTCACCGCCCAGGCGGCGCGCTATGGGGTGACAAAATGTTTTCTTGATCCGGGCCTCGGCTTCTATTACAAAAACCTGCAAGACAGCCGCCAGCGCGTCAATTACCAGCTCAATACCTTCTTGCACTGCTTTCGCCTGCATGAGTTGGGCTATCCCACCTTCAACATTCTGCCACATGCCCCGGACATTTTCTTGGATGACGAGCGCCGAGCCGCCGAGCCCTTCTTCAGTGTCCTGGCCCTGCTTGGGGGTACACACGTCATTCGCTCGCACGAGATCCGCACCGTGCACCGTATCCGCCAGGTCATGGAGCTGTACGAAGCATGAAACGCCGCTACGCCCTCGTCACCGCTGGCGCCCAGGGCCTCGGGCTTGCCATCACGCGCCATCTGGCGGCCCAACAGTACACCGTGCTGATGCATTATTACCGCAGTGCAGCCGCTGCCCAGGCCGTCCAGGCTGAGCTCAGCGCTGCCGGATGCGAGGTCATCGGCCTGCAAGCCGATCTCGCGCACCGTGCGGCCCGCGAGCAGCTCATGCACCAGGTCGCCGCGCTCACTCCCGCACTGCACGTGCTGGTCAACAACCTCGGCTGGTATCTCCTGGAGCGCCTGCCCACCATTACCATCGAACAATGGGAACAGGCCCTGACGCTCAATTGCACCGCCACCTTTCACCTGACGCAGCTCGCCTTACCCCTGCTGGAAGCCGCTACCCCGCCCGGGCGCATCGTCAACCTCGGGGATTCCGCCTGTGACCGTATTGAAGCGCATCTCATGGCCACGCCGTACCACATTGCCAAACTGGGAGTGCACGTCCTGACACGCAGTTACGCGCAATATCTCATGCCCAAAGGCATTACGGTCAACATGATCTCCCCCGGCTTTCTGGAAAACAGCGTCGGCAGCCCACCGCAGCGTCTCCCCGCCGGCCAGCCAGGCCGTTTTCGTGACATCCTCGGGGCCCTGGACTACCTCCTGTCTGACGTCGCCAGCCAGGTGTCCGGGACGAACCTGCTGGTCACCGGGGCGTGGAATCTCGGCTGACTGGCGCCGAGTGGTCTGGCCAGGTCAACGTGGGTCCAGTGGGCTATGCACCCCACGGCCTCCCCGCTGTAACACATGCGTATAGACCATCGTCGTACTGACGTCCTTATGCCCCAGGAGTTCCTGCACCGTGCGGATATCGTAGCCGTCCTCCAGCAGATGGGTGGCAAAACTGTGGCGCAACGTGTGACAACTGCCCCGCTTGGGGATGCGCGTGCGCTGCAGCGCCTCTTTCACGGCACGCTGCAGCACGGCTTCCGACAGATGATGGCGGCGTTCGACCCCAGAGCGCGGATCCAGCGAGCGTTTGGCGGCGGGAAAGACATACTGCCAGATCCAGGCCGTGCCAGCGTGTGGATCTTTACGGTCAAACGCATAGGGCAAATACACCTCACCATAACCGGCATGCCGGTCCTCATCGTGCACAAGCTGCACCATCGCCAGATGGCGCTGCAAGGGCGCGGCCAGCGCTCGCGGCAGCATGGTGACGCGATCCTGCGCCCCCTTGCCATCGCGCACCGTGATCTGATGGTAGGTAAAATCCACGTCTTTGACCCGCAAACGCACGCATTCCATCAGGCGTAAGCCCGCCCCATACAGCAGACTGCCCATGAGATGGGGCATCCCCGTCAGCCCGGCGAGGACAGCACGGACTTCCTCACGGCTGAAGACTGTCGGCACGCGTCGCGGGCGTTTGGCGCGCTCAATGTCTCCTAGGTCCGGAAACGGTTGCCGCAATACAGAGCGATACAGAAAAAGCAGCGCATTGAGGGCGCTGTTCTGCGTCGAAGCCGCCACCTGTGCATCAGTCGCCAGATGAGACAGGAAGGCGCGGATCTCGGGGGCACCCATATCCTTGGGATGGCGCTTTCCGTGAAACACAATGAACCTTCTTGCCCAACTGACGTAGGCCTCTTCTGTGCGGTAACTGAGATGCTTGAGGCGCAAGACCTCCCGCATCTGGTCGAGCAACCGGGGTGACGACTCCATATGACCTCCTAGTGATGCATGTAGTGCATAGTATACATTTGAGCACATAGCCTACTCTAACGCATCATGTCGTTTTGCGCAACAAGAAAGTGTGCTTTACGACGCGGCATCATCAGGCACGGGATAGGCCGACGCTCGACGACTGCGCGGAGCAAAAGTCGTCTCTCGCCGATGCCTGACGACGCGGTGCCAGCAAAGCCCGCTTGTGGCGGTGCTTGACGACATGGTGTCGTAATAACAGCCTATAAGAGGTGCTTGACGACAGGGAGTCGTCCAGCACACTCCCCACAGATACTTGACGACTCCCTGTCGTAAAAGTCGTGTCGGAGCGATGCTTGACGACATCCTGTCGCAAAGCGCGGACGCTGGCAGGTACTTGATGAAACTGTTAGGCCGAGCGGCAGCGTGACATGCCTGCATGGGTGTCGTCTAGCATGGCACATTCTGGGGCTTGACAACCTTTTGTCGTCTGGTGCATCATAGAAAGATACTTGATGACTCTCTCGCAGAAAGCCAGGCTCTTGGCGTGTGCCTGACGACTGGGAGACGTCGGGTATCGAGATCCGAGGTGCTTGGCGTCTCCCAGTCGTACAAGCCTGCTGCGGGCGGTGCCGGATGATGCGGAGTCGTCGAATACAGAGTTGGGCATCAAACATTCAAACCACAAGAGACGAAGGCCAGACGCACCCCATGCTCCACGTTGTCCTCAACCACACCGTGTCCCCACGGACCAACCCAGGCCCGAGGAACGCTATGCCCCAGGACACAGGCCGTCTCCAAGCACAACACGGGTATGCTCGCCCATGGTCGGTGCTCCGGCGCATGGTCGGTGCTCCGGCGTATGGTCGGGACGCCGGCCCCGTGTCGGGACGCCGGCCCACCGTCGGTGCTCCGGCCCCGTGTCGGGACCCCAACGCATGGTCAGTGCCCCGGCCCATCGTCGGTGCGCAAGCCCATGGTCAGTACCCAGGCGCCTTATCGGTACGCAAGCGCCTTATCGGTGCCCCGCGCATGGTCAGTGCTCCAGCCCCTTGTCGGTGCGCTGGCGCACTCTCAGTGCCCGGCCCCTTGCCGGTGCTCCGGTGCATGGTCGGTGCTCCGGCGCATGGTCAGTGCTCCGGCCCCTTCCCAGTGCCCTAGCGCATTGCCAGTGCTCCGGCCCCTTGTCGGTACCCAGGCGCATTGCCAGTGCCCACGCCCATGGTCGGTGCCCGGCGTCTGGTCGGTGCTCTGGCCCATGGTCGGTACCCAGACAGAAAAACCGAAGACAGGCGCCCCG
>SXND01000014.1 GCA_005777235.1 Pseudomonadota bacterium | reverse complement strand
CTCGCGTTTTTCGATCTCGTGCAGACGCCGACCCAACTCATCCGTTGCTTCCTTCGTCGCTTCAGTGCGGATGCGGGACTCGCGCTCGCGGAGCTCGCGTACTTCAACGGAGAGGCGCGTCAACTCCTTTGCCTTCATCATAGCACGAGCGTGGCCCCACCGGGTTGACGTGGCCCCAGTAGGTTTCCTTTTGGGGATGCTCCAGCGGGTCGCCGTACACTTCGCTGGTGGAAGCCTGTAAAATTTTGGCCTTCACGCGTTTGGCCAGACCGAGCATATTGATGCTGCCGTGCACGGACGTTTTGGTGGTTTGCACGGGATCGCTTTGATAGTGCACGGGCGAGGCTGGACAGGCGAGATTGTAAATTTCATCCACTTCGACATACAGCGGGAAGCAGATGTCGTGCCGCAGCACTTCAAAACCTGGCTGCGCGAGGAGGGGCGCGATATTGGCCCGTCGTCCTGTATAGAAATTATCCACACAAAGCACTTCATGCCCTGTGGCGAGGAGTTGGGCACAGAGATGGGAGCCCAGGAAACCGGCCCCACCCGTGACGAGCACTCTACGACTGAAGATATTGGTCATATACACCTTGTTATTCTGTAGTCTTCCCTGTCGCCACGACGGGGCGAAACGGCAGAGCGAGGAGTTGTGTCAACCGCCAGGGAGTCGGTCGCTGATACGTCAGCACCCCGAGAGGCATCGTGGTATGCGCGTGCACGGGCTGGGCACGATACGTCCCGCACAAGCGATCCCACCAGGGCACCGAGAAGCCGAAATTACTCTGCATCTCAGCCGCACAGACGGAGTGATGGATCCTATGGGTATCCGGGGTAATCAAGCCATACTGCAGGACGCCCGCCACACGATCCGGCAGCGCGATATTACTATGGTGCAACTGCGCCGTCGCATGCAGGAGCACCTCAAAAATGATAACTGCCACAGGATGCACGCCGAGGAGGAGGACGAGCACGGTTTTATACCCTAACGACAGGAGGATTTCGAGCGGATGAAACCGTAGGCTGGTCGTCACATCCACATCGCTATCCGTATGATGCACCAGATGCAGACGCCAGAGCCACGGCACGCGATGGCAGGCGACATGCTGCAAGTAGATCGCAAAATCCAGCACCAGCAGACTGAGCACGGCGTTGCTGACCGGGGAGAGGGACCACACATGCCAGAGGCCCCAGGCGTGCTCGTGGGCCAATACGGCAGCCTGCACGGCGATGGCGCCGACGCTCAGGCGCACACCGAGGGCGTTGCAGGCTGCGAGCCCCAGGTTGACACGCCAGCGCATGGCTTGGGGCTGCGTTAGGACACGGCGTGGGGACTGCCGTTCCCACACCGCCAAGCCCACGAGCATTGCGAGCGATACGCCAAGCCGTAACCAGGCTTCCATTACGATACGATGCCTCTCGTCAGTCCTGACCTGCGATCAGGTCAAGCGAGCGTTGACGACCAGCGTGGTCCCAGGCGACACGTGGCAGGGAGCGGTCGGCAGTGCGCTCAGGCACAGCCCGAGCACACTGTCGAGAGCGTCGCACACTCTTGGTACATTATACCAGGATATCGATGAATGCACGGGCTGCGCCGCATTCCCGCGCTTGTGTGCTGTGGTACGACACGACAGCACCAGCTGGGCATTTGCCTGGAGTGCCAGAACCCGGTACAATCGCACATTGTGACGGAGGCGCGCCGCATACACACGCATCGGGAGGCATCAGGATGGTTAGCATCAAAATGGGCATCGGCCTAGGGCTCTGGCACCAAGGGATGCCGGATGCGGCAACGCTGTTTGAGTATATTGACAAAGCGGAAGCCTGGGGTGTCGATTCCGTTTGGATGAGCGACCATCTCCTGGGGACACGCCCCGAAGTGGCGGTCCTGCCCATGATGGCGGCGATTGCCGGACGGACACAGCGGCTGAAATTCGGTCCAAGTGTCATGATGCTGCCCTTGCGCCATCCCATTGCGGTCGCCAAAGAGATCGCCACGCTCGATTTTCTGGCGCCAGGTCGTGTCATCATGGCGGTGGGTCTGGGGGCTGATGAACACGAAGCCGCCGCCTTCCATGTGCCGTTGAAGCAACGGGGTGGCATGATGGATGAAGGCATTGCCATCTTACGACAGCTCTGGGCTGAGCCGGATGCGAGCCATGACGGTAAGTACTATCAATACGAGCATGTGACCATTACCCCACGACCCGCCAACAAAATCGACATCTGGGTGGGGGGGCGCAGTGATGCGGCGCTGCGGCGGGTGGCCCGCTTGGCCGATGGCTGGTTTGCCTCCTTTGTCACGCCAGACGAATTTGCCGAGGGCCAGAGTAAAATTACGACATGGGCCGCGGACTATGGGCGGGCCGAGGCGCACATCGAAACTGGCAGCATTCTCTTTTGCCATGTGGATGCCGATGGGCACAAAGCTCGCCGCGATTTTGCGGCCTTCTTCGCGGGGAATGCCCGCCGCCCACCGGAGTTGATGTTGGCACGCAGCGCGGTGGGCACGCCGGAAGAATGCCGGGAGATTCTCCAGGGTTACGTTGAGCATGGGCTCACGAAATACGCCCTGTGGCCAGCATGTCCGCCGTCGCAATTACTCCACCAACTGGCGTATTATGCGCACGAGATTGCCCCGTATTTCGAGCAGCGTACCCTGGCCACACCGACACGGTAAGCGCCAGGCAAAGGAGCCACGGTGCCTTTCTTGGGCATACCATCTTGGGGCCGCCACATGTATAGCCCATACCACGCGCTGAAGCATCGCTGGAGCACGTCGCCCGTCCCCATTGGCCCCACGGGCTTCGTCATACCACCAGTGCCTCGGCCAACCCGCCGCGCCACACGGCTCCACCTGGCGTTGTGTTGTGTCACGGTGCTTACCACCATCCTCGCTGGCATGCGTTGGGCGGATATCGCGTCCCCGCTTCAGCATATGGAGCTGTGGTATCGCGGGATACCGTTCGCCGGGACATTGTTGGCCATCTTGTTCTGTCACGAGATGGGGCACTACGTGACGGCGCGCTTCTACGGTATGGACGTGACCTTCCCGTATTTTCTTCCCAGCCCACCCTTTATCATGGATATACCCTTTTTAGGCACGTTTGGAGCCGTGATTCGCATGAAATCCGCGCCGCGGCATCGGCGGGCGTTGCTCCTCGTCGGTGCCGCCGGACCGATTGCCGGGTTTTGCGTCGCCCTGCCGGCGCTCATCTACGCCCTGGCCACCGCCACCCACGTCCCGATGGCGGCCACCACCGGCGAGATGTCTTTTGCGTCGCCTCTCCTGGTAGATCTGTTGCAATATCTGCTGCTCGGCACACTCCCAGACGGTATAGTGCTGCAGATTAATAGCGTGGGCGTGGCCGCCTGGTTCGGGCTCCTCGTGACGGTGTTCAATCTCCTACCGTTGGGTCAGCTGGATGGGGGACATATTCTGTATGCCTTGCTCGGACCCCAGGCGCGCTATCTGTCGTGGGCGGTGATGGGTGTGTTGCTAATTCTTGGCTTCGTCGCCTGGCCCGGGTGGGTGCTGTGGGCCGTCCTGGGTTGGCTGAGCGGTCGGCAACAGCCGACCGTGCTGGATCAGCAGGAGCCTCTCGGGCGGATTAGTCAGGTCATTGCCGCCATGTCCTTGGCGATCTTTGTACTCTGCTTTGTCCCCATCCCTATGCAGTAAGGCGCACGATGCACGCTCCTAGCCTGGTGGCAGGCCGAGGCCACGTGTCGCCATGATATTGCGCAAAATGGTGGATGTGCCGCCCTGGATGGTGTACGCCGGCGCATAGAGATAGGCTCGTGCTACCCGCCCGGCGAGTAAGGCGCGGTGCGAGCCCGGCATGAGCTGCCCATAGCCTCCCATCAAAGCGCTGGCGGTCTGGGCCAGCCGCTGCTCGAATTCTGTACAGTAGGTTTTGGCGGTGGCCGACTCAGCGTTGGGGATGATGCCCTGACTGAGCAGCCAGGCGACTTTATAGACCAGATGGCGGCCCATGGTCCATTCAATGTGCAGTTGGGCCAGCGTATGCCGTACGACTTCGCGCCGGATCTCCCCCGTGGCGCGTACATGGCGTGTGATAGCTTCTAAGAGCCCGTAGTTACTCATCAAGCGTTCAATGCCGCTGCGCTCATAATCGAGCTGGCTGGCAATTTGGTACCAGCCACGATCCTTCTCTCCCACCAGACAGTCTTTCGGAATGCGCACCTGATCGAAGAAGACCTCGTTAAAGTGATGCGCTCCCGTCATATCCACGATGGGTTTGATGGTGATGCCCGGAGTGCGCATATCCACCAGGAATTCGCTGATGCCCTTGTGTTTGGGCACCTCCGGGTTGGTGCGCGCCACCAGATAACAGTAGTCCGCCAGGTGCGCAAAACTGGTCCAGATCTTTTGACCACTGATGACGTACGCATCGCCATCCTCGACGGCTTTGGTCTGCAGCCCGGCGAGATCGGAGCCAGCGCCTGGTTCGCTCATGCCAATGCAAAACACCAGGTCGCCGGCGATAATTTTGGGTAAAAAAGTGGCTTTTTGTGCTGGAGTACCGTAGCGCAGGATGGAGGGGCCCATCTGGCGATCGCCCAGCCAGTGGGCAGCGACCGGGGCCCCATGCCGCAACAGCTCTTCCGTCAGGACCACCCGATCCAGATAACTTTTGCCCTGGCCGCCATACTCTTGTGGCCAGGTGAGCCCAATCCAGCCGCGAGCCGCCAGACGTTGGGAAAAGGCCCGATCAAAGCCCAACAGCCAGGAGTCTTCGGGGATCTCCGGTGGCTCGGGCAACGCCTCACGGAGGAAGGCCCGAATGTCGCACCGGAAGTTTTCTTGTTCTGGCGTCAAACGAAAGTCCATAATGTCCCACTAAAGTTGAAAATCAGCGTTGTCCATCCCGCAGCTGAGTCGCACGCGCTCCCCCAGCCGCACGGCCAGCCTTTCCGCAGCGCTGCCGCCGGCCAGGGCCACTTCAAAGTCGCCATTGCTATTGATCAGACCCAGGAGCTGGTCCGGCGGTCCGGCGCCGTAGGTCGTCACCAAGGGGAGCACATGGGTACGCCCCAGCAGTGTGAGCCGTAGCCAGGAGCCTGGCTGCAGCGCCGCGAGCATGGCCTCTGGGATATTGGTGGCGATGTTGCCATAGTGGTCAAGGTAGATGACCTCACCCAGGAGCGTCTCCCCCACGCGTGTTGGCCCCGTGGAGGGCAGACGGATCACCTCATGCATGGGGGGGCCAAAATGCTCCGGCGTTATCCCGCGCGCCAAGTGGGCAGCCACCGGGCCAAAGATGTCACGCCCGTGAAAGGTCGCCGAGACCGGCGAGCGGAAATACTGCGTGTGGGTGAGGACATAGGCGGCGCGCATGCCTTCGCACGCGATGACCCGGGTAAACAACCCATTGTCCGGCCCCAGATAATATTTGTCGGCGTGTGTGACCAACAGGAGCGGATGACGCGCTGTCCCGACCCCAGGGTCCACCACCGCCACAAAAATCGTCCCCGCCGGGAAATAGCGCCCCGACGCCTCCAGGAGATATGACGCAGCCCGCACGTCAAAGGCCGGGACGTCATGGGTGAGATCCAGCAGGGACGCGGTGGGATGGATAGTGAGTATCACCCCTTTCAGTTGCGCCACGTAGGCGTCCCGTGTGCCAAAATCGGTGAATAAAGCAATGACCACAGGGCTATCTCAGCGCGACTTGGCCAGCGTGGGCCGTGCCATGGCGTTAGTTGTCGTAGTAGCGCACTTCAATACGCCGCTTCTCCGGGTCGCTAAAGTAGATGGAGATGCCCGTACCATGCGCGCCCCAGCGTTGCCCCGGACCATCTTCAATGGCCACGCCATGCGCCTGCAGATGGTCGATGAACCCTGGCATGTCGTCCTTGCTAATGACGAGACAAAAATGGTTGAGATCCGTGCGCAGCGGCGTGGCGTGGGCTGGCACGGGCTCCTTGAGCGGAAAGAGATCGATCACCGTATCGGCATTGATGCGCACGGACGGGAAGGGCACCTTGCCCTGGCGGAATGCTTCGAGGCGTTCGGATTCCAGGCCGAGGACATTCGTGTAAAAATCCAGCACGGTGTCCATCTGCTCAACGTTCAAGACAATATGATCCATCGCCGTCATGTGAAACATTGTGTCGTCCTTCTGCTGTGATGCAAGTGTTAGTACTCGTCTTCCCCAGTATCTTCAGGCATCTCGATGGCCGCCAGGTCGGTTGCGTCACCCGTGGACTCACAGGGCACGCGGTACTCCCCACTGGCCCACGCCCCAAGATCAATGAGCTGACAACGCTCAGAACAGAAGGGATAGGTTGGGGTGTCAGGCCAGGTGGCCTGCCGTGTACAGTGTGGGCACTGCCGTGTGAACGTGCGTGGCATAGCATTCCTCCCCAGGGGCATCTCTGCGCTCTGCGCTCAGTATGCCAAGCCATTGCACAGGCGTCAAGCACACACGGCCTGTCGGTGCAAGGCGCGCCCCAGGCTTGACGACGTCACACCCGATTCGCTACAGTGAGCCCGCCAGACGACACGGCGGGCAGGACTCCACGCTGGCGCGTGCTTCCCGTCGCTTGCACTCGCCTCATTGCAAAGGAAACAGTATGGCTAGAGAGCGCGTTCTCAGCGGCATGCGGTCTTCGGGCAAGCCGCATTTGGGCAATCTGCTTGGCGCCCTGCAAAACTGGGTCCACATGCAAGAGACCTACGAGTGTTTTTACTTTATCGCCGATTGGCATGCCCTGACCACGGGTTATGCGGACACGACCCAGGTACGGGAATACGTCCAAGAGCTGGCGATTGATTATCTCAGCGCTGGACTCGATCCTGACAAAAGTGTGCTGTTCATCCAATCCCTGGTGCCCGAGCATGCCGAGTTGCACCTGCTGCTCTCCATGATCACGCCGCTGCCCTGGTTAGAACGTGTCCCGACGTTCAAGGAACAGCAACAAGAAATCAAGGACCGCGATCTGGCAACCTACGGGTTCCTGGGCTATCCCTTGCTGCAGACTGCCGACATCATCATCTACAAAGCCAACTGGGTGCCCGTAGGCCTCGATCAGGTGCCCCATATTGAGTTCAGCCGGGAAGTGGTGCGACGTTTCAACAATTTATACCACGTTGAGGTGTTCCCCGAGCCACAGCCCAAGCTCACGGAAGTGCCCAAATTGCCAGGCCTGGATGGGCGCAAGATGAGCAAAAGTTATGACAACACGATCTATCTCTCCGATAGCCCGGAAACGCTGACCCAGAAAGTCAGAACGATGATGACCGACCCGGCGCGGCAGCGGCGACGCGATCCGGGGAATCCAGACGTGTGCCCCGTGTTCGACTTCCATCGCATTTACAGTACGGCGGAGGAGCGCGCTGAGGTCTCCCAAGGGTGCCGCACGGCGGGGATCGGCTGCATTGATTGTAAAACGGTCCTCAGCCGGAACATGCTGACGGCTTTGCAGCCGCTGCATGAGAAACGCCGCCATTACGCGGCCCATCCGCAGGAGGCCATGGATGTGCTGATCGCAGGGAGTGCACAAGCCCGTGCTGTCGCACAGGAGACCATGGCCGAAGTACGTGAGGCCATGCACATTTAGTCGAGCGGTTGAATGCGCCAGGGAGTCATGATGTCGCCACAGAAAAAATGGTGCGTGTTTGCCTGTCTCATCAGCCTCGTGCTCGTGCTGGACCAGGCGACGAAACTCTATGTCCATACCACCTTTGCCTTGCATGAATCGCGTCCCGTCATCGCGCATTTCTTTGCCTGGACCTATGTGCGCAACTCGGGGGCGGCGTTCGGCTTTCTGGCCCGGCAAAGTCCGGCGTTTTTGCAGTTGTTTTTCCCGGTGGTGACGGTCGTGGCTCTGACGGGCTTGATCATCTACTTTGTGCGTGTACCGGCGCACTATACGATGCGGCTTTGGGGGCTGTGCCTGATTATCAGCGGGGCCCTGGGGAATGCCCTGGACCGCCTTTGGCTGGGGCAAGTGATCGATTTTATTGACGTCCACTGGTATACCTATCATTGGCCAGCCTTCAACGTCGCTGACAGTAGCATCTGTATTGGCGTTGGGCTGTTGTTACTCGATACGTTCCAGACGGCCAGCGGCACGGAGGCGGGGGGATGACAGTGCAGCAGGTGCAGGTGGATGTCGCGCCGGAGGGAGCAGGGATCCGTCTCGACAAGTATCTCACGGGACAGGTACCCATGCTGTCACGCAATCAAGTGCAGCGGCTCATCGACGAAGGACAGATCCATATTGCGCAGCGGGACGTGACCGCCCGCTACCGGGTGCGGACGGGCGATCACATCACCATCACCATTCCGCCACCTCGCCCGGCCCAACCCGTGGCCGAAGCTCTGGCGCTGCAGATTGTCTATGAAGATGACGCCCTCCTGGTGATCGACAAGCCTCCTGGCCTCGTCGTCCATCCCGCGCCTGGGCATGCCAGCGGCACGCTCGTCAATGCCCTGCTCTTTCACTGTCGAACCCTGTCGGGTATTGGTGGGGAAGAGCGCCCGGGGATTGTCCATCGCCTGGATAAAGACACCTCGGGGCTGCTGCTGGTGGCCAAGCATGACCGCAGTCATCGCCATTTGTCGGCCCAACTCCAAACCCGGCAGTTACAGCGGCGCTATCTGGCCCTGGTGCGTGGCCGACTGCCCGCCATGCAGGGCACCATTGAGGCGCCGATTGGTCGCCATCCCCGGCAGCGTCAAAAAATGGCGGTAGTGACGCGTGATGGTCGTGCTGCCCGGACGCATTACCAGGTCAGCACCGCCTGGGGGCCGGTGAGCCTCCTGCGTCTGGCGCTCGATACCGGCCGTACCCACCAGATCCGCGTGCACCTGGCGCATCTTGGGCATCCTGTCATTGGCGACCCTCTGTACGGTCCTGGTATGCTGCACGTGCAGGGGCATGCTGGGCTGAGCCACGTCCTCAATGCCTTCCCACGCCAGGCGCTGCATGCCGCCCAACTGCGTTTCCAGCATCCCGATCACGGTGAGTGGTGCGAGTTTCACGCCCCGGTGCCGACCGATATGGCGACCTTGCTGGCGCAGGTGCAGCACGACCTCACCATGCCACGACGCGATTAACGGCTACCGCGCTGCCTGTCATGCAGCGCGGTAGCGGAGGCGAGGCGAGCATCATCCATGGCCCAGCACTCATCCGCCAAGGCGCCGAGTCCGTATGAGGTCATCATCGTCCTGGGTGCCGCTGTATGGCCAGGCGAGCGCCCGAGTTCCACCATGCAACGCCGCGTCCTGCACGCCGTGCACTTGCTGCAACACGGCTATGCGCATTATCTCCTGTTCACTGGTGGGGTCGGCGTCCACCCTCCTGCGGAAGCGGAGGTGATGCAGCGTGTGGCCAGTGCCCAGGGCCTCCCGGCGTCGTGCTTACTGCAAGAAGCACAGGCGACCTCGACGTTTACCAGCGCGCTGTTGTGCAGTGCCCTCCTGCGCCAACGTGGGTGGACGCGGGCTCTGGTCGTGACCGATGGCTATCACCTGCCGCGCACACTGCTGGCGTTCTGGAGCTGTGGACTCCGCGTCGCCGGTAGCGCCGTCCCAGGGAGACCAGCCCGCTGGCGGCGGCGGGGCGTTCTCTACCTTCGTGAAGCGCTGGCGCTCCTGTGGTATGGTGTGCGCGCGGGGCACCACTTGCTGTGGCACCGTGGCCTGAGACGGGGGCAGCCAGGGTCGCGCTCATCGTACGACTGAGCCCTGGGGACTTCTGCACACCTCCCTGGGGAAAAGTCGGTGTTGAGGCCGTGCTAACTATGAGTGCTAGAAGGCGTGGGAGCGCTTTGCTGCCATTCTAGGCAGTGGGCCTGGTGGGTGAGGCGTCTGAGGGGACCATGTGGAGGTTTTTCAGCCTGGAGCGCTCAACGCTGTTGGGCTGTCTTTGCTGGATACCCCTGGACGCTTGTGGGCTGCTGCGTCTCCCATCAGATGCCCCACCGAGGGACGTTGTCTCATTTCCCAAAAGTCTACCCTGGGAAGGACGTCTCGCCCCCGTCTGAGGACGTGCCTGCTGACGGCAAGTCTGCTATCCTTACAGGTGTGCAGGCAGGAGGAGGATGGTGGTGGTGTTTTCGTCCCCTTGAGATTCAAGTTTCCTGCATTGACAGCCGATATTAATGCTACAGGTAAGGCATGGAGCTCTGTGGAGGACACGAGGGGTCTTCCACGCGTGTACAGTGCTTCAGTCGCTTGTCCCGTAGGGGTGGCAGGCAGTGCGCAGCACTCGAGGGACATGTCTCCATGCTCACCATGGTGGCAGCGCGTCGCTCGACACCTGCATGAGGGGGAACAGGATCTTGCCACAGACGGCACAAAATAAAGTGATTATGGTGGTGGACGATAGCCAGACCGTGCGCAACATTATGGCGTTGATCGTCCACCGTCTGGGCCATCAATCTATCCGTGCGGCTAGCGCCATGGAAGGGCTGATGATGCTCACGGAGACGGCGCCAGACCTGATCTTTCTCGACATCACCCTCCAAGGTATGGATGGTCTTGATGTCTGCAAGGTGATTAAGAATAATAAACACACCAGAGAAGTCCCCGTGATCATGCTCTCTGGGAGTGAGCAAGCCATCGATAAGGTGATGGGGCGTCTCGCAGGCGCCGCAGACTATATCACCAAACCTTTTGAGCCCGAGACCATTCGTCGTTGTATTGACACATACTGTGGACACAGTAGTCAAGTACGGGAGGGACTATGGAAAAAACCTCAGTAACGACGGCCTCCCCAGAGCCCAGTCAACAGCATACCTCAGAGTTATCCCAAGACGCAGTCGCCAACGAGCAGCCCGGGGCCCCTGCACAGCCTTCCACAGGGTACCTGCAACTCGACAGTGCGTTAGAGTATGAATCGATGGTGCTGCTCTCGAAGATCGAGCAACTTGGTATCCGGATGAACGAGCCGCAGGTGCAAGGTTCCACCGTCTTAGCACTCGAGCATCTGGTCACGATCACTAACCACTTGGTCGAGTTTATCGAGCAACTCCCTATGGCGGCGGGGAAACGTTTTGCGCTCGACAAGCTGATTGCTCGTGACTGGTCAAACTATACACATCTGCGCGCGCAACACATTCGGAACCGACGCCTGACTATCGAAGCCTTTAAGGAGCTGCAAACACCCCAGAGTGGACGGTGGGACACGGCGATTTTTCGCCAAGTCGCAGAGGATCTCTTACGTGTGCATAATATCTGCTTAAACATTTGTGTCAAAGCGTTTCACGCCCCCGATATGCGTCAACAATGGAGCACAATCTATTCCGGTTTTTTAGTCCATCTTGTGAAAGTGACGAAGAGTGTCGAGATCGCTGAACCGCGTTAATTCATAGAAGGCATGCCGCGATGCGCACCATTCTTGTTGTTGATGACAGTCCCACCATTTTGAGCCTCGTGACTCAGGCTCTGGCGGGAACTGGACACAACATTATTACTGCGAGTAATGGCGAAGAGGCCATCACCAAGGCGCTGGCTGAGCACCCCGATCTCGTGGTCTTAGATGTTGTCATGCCACAGAAAAATGGCTATCAAGTCTGCAGGCACCTCAAGACACAGGCAGAGACGAAAGATATCAAAATTATCTTGCTCTCGAGTAAAAGCCAGCAAGCCGATCGCTTTTGGGGCCTTAAACAGGGGGCAGATGCTTATCTGACCAAACCGTTCCAACAGGCAGAGCTGTTGGCCATTGTCGCGCAGTTTGTCTAAGAGGTATATGTCCTGGCAGGCCCGGCGTGAGGCGGCGCGCCTCGTGGGTGCTGGCTGCTCTCTGAAAATAGGCTTATCGGGAAGGGTTCTATGGCACTGCATCTTGATCAAAAAATGCTGACGGGATTTGTGCGCGAGGCGCAGGAGTATCTCCCGCAGCTGCGGGACAGTCTCACCGCCTTTCGGCAGGAGCCGACCCATCGCGAAGCCCTCGACGAGGCCTTCCGCTATGTGCATACCATCCAAGGGGCCGCCGCCATGGTCGGACTGCCGACCCTCAGCCATGTGGCCTCGTATGTTGCTTCCATGCTACACGAGGTCATTAGTGGCGAGCGCCAGCTCGATGTCGCGTGTAATACCTGGATGTTCCGGACCACAGACCATATCCACCAGTATTTAGAGGGTCTCCTGGCTGGCGACATGCGGCAGCAGGCACTGGTGACGGAAATGGTGGAGGGGTTCCGACGGGTGAAGCAATTGCCCCAAAGCGGCGATATGGGCGCGATAGCGGCCGTCCTGGATACAGAGGTAGATCTTATTCGTATGCCAGTGCATGCCAACGCCGGGCTCGCCATCGCCCCAGACGAGGCCGCCGACGTCGATGATGCCGTGGACACGGCGGTGGAAGACGAGGACTTTCCTGTGGAGGTGCGCTCCGCAAGCGTGGCGTCAGGGAGTGAGTCACTGGAGACCGTGGGGGAGGCTGCGCCTGCACAGGCTCCAGATACCTTGCAGACGCTGCTCATGCAGATCGATGCCGATGTGCAACGTGCCTATAGCCATCACACCATGCCCGGGAGCCCCGCCGGGACTCTGACGCTGAGTCACCAGACGGACCGCTATATTCTGTTCACCTTGGGGGGCAGTCGCTATGCTGTGCCGGTGGCCCATGTGCTCGAAATCGGGCGCATTCCCCGCATCACCCCCGTCCCCAATGTGCCCGTGTGGGTACGCGGAGTGATGAATCTCCGTGGCGATATTCTCTCGGTGATTGATTTCCGCCTTTTCCTGGGCTTGGAAGTCTCGCAGCCTGCAGAACACAGTCGCATGTTGGTGGTGAAGGCCCCAGGAGACGAGATGACCACGTCGTTGATTATTGACCACATCCTGGGCATTATCCCTCTCACCTCTGCACGCTTAGCGCTCCCCGAGACGATGGCGCAGCACAAATCCTCGCAGTATCTGGCCGGGGCCTACGAATATGAAAACCAGGTCTGTGCGGTGTTCGATCTTGAACGCCTGTTATCCTCGCCAGAAGTACGGCAGTTCGAGTAAGACATGCGCTGTCGCGTAGCATTTTCTGATTAACGCCTACTATGGATAGAGATTATGGCAACCCCTCTCGACCCGAAGATGTTGGCCGGCTTTGCCCAGGAGGTCCAACCCACGCTGAGCAAAATGTGTGGCGGTATTGAGCAGTTTCTGCGTGATCCCAAGCAACATGACGCCTTGGAGGATGCCTATCAGTGCATGCAGACTCTGAAGGATGCGGCTGAGATTCTTGGACTCCCGGTTTTGAGTCAACTGGTGCTGTTGCTTGAAGCAATGGTTGAAGACGTGGCCACGGCGACGGCACCACCCACGCCCCAGGGCTTCTGGTTGCAGCGAGCGGCAGTGCATCTCGGCGAGTATCTCCAACGGTCGTTGGCTGGCGAGGCGCAGGACGCGCTGTCAGCCGCTGCCCTGGTCCAGGCCTATCGCCGTTTCAAACAGCTCCCAGAACGCGACGACAAAGCTGCCGTGACCACCCTCCTCGGCGCGGACATCACCCTCCCACCGCCGGAATCCATCCCAGCGAGCTACCACGCGCCTCTCCCTGCCGCGCCAGCCCCCCAGGTGTCGCAGAACGCCGCGCTGCTCGATGACGACACGACGGAGTTGATGGAGGGGTTCCTCATGGAGGCTGAGGACTACATGAATGTGATTGGGCGGACCTTGCCGGAGGTGGAAAAGGCCGCCGATCAGCGTGAATGTCTCCAACGTGTGCGCCGCAGTGTGCATACGTTCAAAGGGGCTGCGGGCGTGGTCGGGTTTCTTTCGGCCTCGCAACTGGCCCATCGCATGGAAGACTTGCTCGATGAGCTCTATGCGGAGAGCCGTCCGTATACGCCGGCCGTCAAGGACGTACTGTTTGCCACCTTTGATGCGCTGGATGAGTTTGTGCGCATGAAAGGGCAAATGCCCACCTTTGACCAGGTGTCGGCACGTCTGCAGGCTGTCTATGCCACGATGTGGGACGCGACGCCTGCGGCGGCCGTCCCGTCCCTTCCTGAGGTGACACCCGTGCCGCAGGCGCCCCCTGTCCTCACACCCGTCGTGGTGATACCGGAGCTCGCCATGGAGGAGGTCAACGGCAGCGCCATGGCCGCTATCACGCAGCTCGCCGACGTGCTACGGGTGCCACTCTCACGTGTGGATGAGTTGGTGCGGCTGGTCAGTGAGTTAGTCATTAGCCGTTCGGCCTACGAGCAGTATCTTGGACGCCTGACGCATCAGGTGGACGAGCTCCGCCTCAGCATGGAACGCTTACAGCGTACGACCACGACGATTGAAACGCACTATGAAGTCCGGGCGCTTGATGGTGGCGCGGGGTTTTTTGCCACGCCTGTGACCGGGCCGCCGGCGAGTACACGGGCGGCGACCGTGGTGAAAGCGCCGGAAGAATTTGATGCCCTGGAGTTCGACCGCTACAGCGAGTTTACGCTGGTGGCGCGGGAACTGAGCGAGACGACGGCGGACATCAGCGCCCTGGGGCAAGAATTCAAGGACGTCGTCGGTGATTTTGAGGGCTATCTGACGCGGCAGAGTCGCTTAACCAGTGAGATTCAAGATAAGTTCATGCGACTGCGCATGGTGCCCTTGAGTACCCTCACCACGCGGCTGCACCGTGCTGTCCGGGTGACCGCACGCCAGCGCGGGAAGGACGCGGTCTTGGTACTCGATGGCGAGCATGTCGAGTTTGACAAGACGATGTTAGAAGACATGGCTGAAGCCGTGCTGCACTTGTTGCGGAATGCCGTCGATCATGGGATTGAAGCGCCTGAGGTTCGCACGCAACTGGGCAAGCCACAGCAGGGGACGATTCACCTGCGAGCCTTCCGGGAGGGCGCCCAGGTGGTGGTGCAAATGCGCGATGATGGGGCGGGCCTCGATCCGCAGAAGCTGCGCACGGCCGTCGTCCGTGGCGGGTTTTGCACGGCAGAAGAAGCGGCGTGCCTCGCGGACGACCAGCTCTACAGCTTCATTTTCAAGCCGGGCTTCAGTACGGCGCGCGAAATCAGCGAAGTGTCAGGGCGCGGCATCGGTATGGATATTGTCCAGACGGTCGTCAGCCGTCTGAAAGGTCACATCACCATCCAGTCCACCCTCGGGCAAGGCGCCACCTTCACGATGCGTCTGCCGCTGACCCTGGCGATCACGCGCGTGCTCATGGTCAAAGCGCACGGTGAAACGTTGGCCTTGCCGCTGGCTGATGTTGTCCAAGTAATTCGTATAGACCCAGGAGAGATTGAGCAGATGGGGGGCGAGCCCGTCGTGCGTCTGGGGGACCTTCTCCTGCCGGTGGTGCGCTTGGGCGAGCAGTTACACCTCCCACCGCTGCCAGACAGCGTAGGACGCCTCCTGCCCATCGTGGTGATGCAAACGGGTGAGGCCCAGGTCGCCTTTGTGGTCGATGAGCTCGTCGGTGGCCGCGAGGTCGTTGTCAAAACGCTGGGGAGCCACTTGCGACGTGTGCACGGGGTCATGGGTTCGACGCTCATGGGTGATGGCAGTGTGGTGCTGATTCTCAATCCAATTGAGTTGGCCCGTACCCAGCGCCAGTCCGCGGCTTCCGCACGGACGGTGGCGACGCAAGCGCGAGTCGCACGCGCCAGCGAGGCCCTAGACATTCTCATCGTGGATGATTCGTTCAGTGTCCGGCGTGTGGTGGCCAATCTGATGAAGAGCGTCGGATGGCAGCCGATCCTGGCCAAAGACGGACTCGAAGCGTTGAATATCATTCAGCATGCCACGATCTTACCCGATCTGATTTTGCTCGATGTGGAGATGCCACAGATGGACGGATATGAGCTGACCTCCATGCTGCGTGCCCAGGAAAGCTATCGCGACTTGCCTATCGTCATGTTGACATCGCGTTCCGGGGAGAAACACCGCAACAAGGCTTTTGAAGTCGGAGCGACCGAGTATCTCATCAAGCCGTATCAAGAAGAGCTCCTCCTCAGCACGATCCGGCGGCTCGTGCCTCGCGGGCACGGGGTACAGGCAGCATGAACGGTCAGCCCATGTCTCCCGCCTCGTCTACGGTGCGCTTTATGCGCTGTGGGGTTGAGGCCGAGGTGTACTGCCTCCCTATGACGGTGGTCCGGAGCATCCAGCGCCTCGACCACGTGCAGCAGCAAGACGGTCAAGCTGCAGGCCTCGTGGGCGTGGTCCCATACGGCACGGCGACACTCCCCGTCTACAGCCTCGCGGCCCGCCTGGGGCGTCCTGCCGCCCCCCTCTCAGCCACGGCCAAGGTGCTGATCCTCCAAACGCCACAGCAGACCTGGGGCTTACTGGTCGAACGTGTAGAAGGCACCTTTGATGTCGCGGCGCATGCCATCCTGCCACTGCCCACCGTGGCACGGAACCTGCGCGCACCACTCTTTGATGGGGTCGTGTACGAGGCGGACACCATGCGCTTAACACTCGCGCCAGCGGGACTCCACCCGCACGGGGCCCTGGATGCTGCCGCACTCCGCGCTGCCGCTGCGGCTCCAGAGCCACTCCCGGCCCCAGGGAAGATACCGCCAGCACCACGGTATACCGGGGCACTCCTCTGTTTTTCCACCGGTGAGCTCAGTCAGGAGCCCTGGCCTCTCACCTTTGGCTTGAGCCTGTCGCAGGTCATCCGTATGCAACCGACCCTCGCACTGCTGCAGATTCCCGGGGCAGAACCAGCGGTCCTGGGTCTCGTGGATTGGCAGGGGATACCCCTTGCAGTCGTCGATCTCTACCACCGTCTGGGTGGGGGAAGCACCCCAGTCAGAACCGACGATCGACTGCTCATCGTACGGGCTGCGCAGCACCGGGCCTTTGTCGGCTTTCCCGTCCGACCGCAAGTGCACATGCGTACCTTGCCCATTGCCCATCAACCCAGCCAGCGCACGCTCCCCCTGCACGAGACCTTGCTGCGTGGTGTCTTCAATTTAGCAGACGCAACACTCATTATCCCAGACATTGATGGCCTCTGCCGGCCACAGGAGGAACGCGCATGATCAAACGTGTGTTACTGTTTCAGGATATGCCTATTCGACAACGAGTCATCATCATCACCGTGGGCATGTGTATCCTGACAGCCGGCTTAGGCTTCTCGCTCTTCACGACACATCAAGCCAACATCCTCTTTAGTGAAAAGGAGTTAGTCGGCGTTGAGTATCTCACCACTCTCCGACAGCTGTGGGAACACCTGCCGCAACACCGTAGTCTCATGGCAGCACATGAGGGCGGGCAAGGGGAACCACGCGAGCGCATCATCAGCCTACGGACGACCATTGACGGAGATCTTCAACGCCTCGAAACCGTTGATCGTAAACTCGGACAGACGCTGGAGACGGCTGGACAGCTGCAAACCATCATGCAAGGCTGGCAAGCTCTCAAACAACGTGACTTTAACATCAAACCGGCGGACAGCTTCGCCCAACATGCGCAACTGCTCAGTGCGCTGATGACGCTGATACAACAGGTGGCTGATCATTCCAATCTGATCTTAGATCCGGTGATTGACACCTATTATCTGATGGATACGGTCGTCAACAAGCTGCCAGACATGGTTGAGTCTGTGGGAAAAATGCACAGCCTTGGAAGTATAGTCACTATACGTAAAGGTCGTACAACCGAAGAACAGCTGCAGTTGCGTCTCTTCGCCGACCGGAGTCAAAAAAGTCTCGAAGTCCTACGACGCACCATGCAAGTGTTGCAGAGAGAGCCGCAAGCCCTGGCCAACCAGCTCGCACCGGTTGCCAGCAAAGCCTTCGAGAACGTCGAGTCCTTTGTACGCCTGACCACGGAGCGCGTCATCGAGGCAGAGTCGGTCACCGTACTCGCCAACGACTACTACCAAGCCGGCAGTAAGGTTATGGGCGATTTAGTTGCCCTGTATGACCGCTCCCTCACCGCACTCCGCGACCTGCTCCAGGCGCGCCGTGACGCGCTGCACACGCAGAGAACCTGGCAGCTCGCCATCGCGTTGGGGCTTGCCGTCCTGACGCTGGGCGCCACCCTCCGCCTGCATCGGCTTATCGCGCGGCAGGTCGCCAGCATCCGCAGTCTTTTGGGCCATATTGAGATGGGCAACTACGAAGCTCGCGCCGAGGTACTTTCTCAGGACGAACTGGGCGGGATGGCTCTCGCGCTGAACACGGCCTTGGACCATATTTTACAGCTGGTGCAATCCCAGGATGAACGCGATGCCATCCAGGCGTCCATCATGAAACTCCTCGAAGAAGTCTCGGGGGTCGCGGAGGGGGATCTGCGTATTGAGGCAGAAGTCACCGATGATGTCACCGGCGCTATTGCCGACTCGTTTAATTACATGATCTTGCAGCTCCGTACTATCGTCACCCAGGTGCAAGACGCCACCCTGCAGGTAAGCGCCTCGGCCAACGAAATTCAGGTCACGGCCGAGCATCTGGCGGAAGGGAGTACCACCCAGGCGTCACAAATCCTGGATAGCTCTGCGGCCATTGATGAGATGGCGGTTTCGATCCAGCAGGTGTCCGAGAATGCGGCGCTGTCGGCGCAGGTCGCCTCGCAAGCCCTCACCAATGCCAAGCAGGGGACGACCGCGGTGCATAACACGATTGAGGGGATGCAACGCATTCGGAGTCAGGTGCAAGAAACGGCCAAGCGCATCAAGCGACTCGGGGAGCGTTCGCAAGAAATTAGCGAGATCGTGCAACTGATCGGTGACATTGCGGATCGCACCAGTATCCTGGCGCTCAACGCGTCTATCCAGGCCGCGCGGGCTGGAGAAGCCGGGCGGGCTTTTGTGGTGGTGGCCGAAGAAGTAGAGCGCTTGGCAGAACGCTCGTCCAATGCCACGAAACAAATCGCCGGATTGGTGAACACTATCCAAAGTGAAACGAACGAAGCCATGACGGCTATGGAAGAAAGTACCCACGAAGTGGTGCAGGGATCACGGCTGGCAGACCAGGCCGGACAAGCGTTGGGCGAAATCGAAGAAGTCTCGGCACAGCTGGCCGAACTCATTCAATCCATCTCTCTGGCGGCGAAGCAACAGGCACGCGGTTCGGAAAGCCTATCACAAGCCATGGGAGAAATTTCTGATGTCACGCAACAAACGGCGGCAGGGACGAAAGAGGCGGCTGTGTCGATTCACAATCTGGCCAATCTGGCCGATAATTTACGTGAATCTATGAGTACTTTTAAATTGCCCGCCAATATGAACGAGCGCAGCCGGGTGGCTTAGGGAGCACGGCAGCCTACCGCATAGGGCACAGGAGCCGCAGGAAACGCCCCCCCCCACGCCCTGCCTGTCATCCCGTGTAAGGAGAGAGGAACCATGGCCGGTATATTCCGTATTCAAGAGTGGTCTTTCACCACAAAATGTGTGGTTTTTGCCGTCAATACAACCCTAGTGCCCCCGTTGATCCTCGGAGCCCTTGGCTTCTATAATTCTATACATACGTTATCGACCGTTGACCATCTGGTGTATCTGGGTGGTGCCGTTGTGGCCGGTGGGCTCGCCCTGATGATCTTCCGGTCATTCTCGCAGCAGGCCGACCGTATTGTGCAGCTGGCAGCACGGCTGAAAGAATATAGCGTGCCGTCGACGTCGAGTGTGGACGGGGGACAGGCCTCCGACGAGAACGCTGGGGGGATAGGGAAAGCATGGAATTTATTCAGAGTCCAGGAAGCGACGCTGGCTGCCAGCACCGCAACCGTGCAGGACTTGACCACGTCGATTGAGCACATGGCCGCCCAGGTAGCCCGGTCGGCCACGGCGGCAGAGCACACGGTCACGTATGCCCAACAGGGCAGCGCCACGGTACAACACACGTTGCAGGGCATCCGCATGATGTACATTCAGCTACAGGATGCTGCCAAGCGGATTCAACACTTGGAAACCCATGCGGATGAAGTGCGCGAGATTGGACAACGTATTGCCGACCTTGCTGACTCGGCCAGCGTGCTGGCCTTGAATGTCTCGGTCCAGGCGCTGCGTCCCAGCACCGACGGGGCCGATGCGGCCATCGGGGCGTCTGAGGTCGAACGCCTCGCGGACCGGACAGCCTCGGCGACCCAGCGTATTGCCCATCTCGTCCATACGATCCAGCGGGAAACGACCGAAGTCGTCGGGGCGCTCGAGGTCCGGGCGGCAGAACTGCGCCAATGGACAGAAGCCACCTTCGAGGCCCAGCAAGTCCTACAAGAGATTCAGGAGAGCGCCGACCAGTTGACGACCTTTATTCAGGCCACGTCGCAAGCAGTCGCACAGCAGGCCAGCAATTCAGCCACCTTAGCAAAGGCTATCGACGACATGTCCATCGGGACGCAGCAAAGTGCCGCCTGGACGAGGCAAGCCGCGACGTCGATGAGCAACCTGTCGCTCTTGGTGGGCTCACTCCATACGGCAATCAATGGGGAGAAGGCGGCGTAAGTGTGCCCGAGCAGGCGGCATCTCTCCCCTTGTCACCCCGATACTCTGTGCTGGTGCTAGCGCGGGCTGTCCGTCATGCCGCCTAGGCTTCGGGCTGTTCGCTCGACACCCCGGCCTCGTCGAAGGTGGCCATTTCGTTGTAGATGCGCAGAGCCGCCTCGACGAGATGCATGGCCAGCACGGCGCCCGTGCCTTCCCCGAGACGTAGGTGTAAATCGAGTAGAGGGGTCTGGCCCAAGAAACGCCACGCGATCTGTTGCCCGACTTCGACCGAGGCATGGGTGGCGATCATATACTCTTTGGCCAACGGTTGTAAGACTGCGGCCACCAGCGCGCCAGCCGTGGCAATCAGGCCATCAACCAGGACCGGGATGCGGTGGCGTGCGCATCCAAGAATCAGGCCAGCAATGCCGCCAATCTCGAGCCCGCCTACGGTTCTGAGCCAGCCGAGCACATCGCTGACGTCGGGCGCATGGTGTGCAATAGCCCGTTGAATGACCGTGACTTTGTGCTGCCATGTGCTGTCGTTAATCCCCGTACCGCGCCCAGTGACTTCCTCCACAGGACGGCCAGTGCACACGGCCACCAGGGCACTGCTCGCCGTGGTATTGGCGATACCCATATCACCCGTTGCGACAAGCGCTATGCCATCCGTCGCACACTGCGCAGCCAGCGTGATGCCTATCTCCAGGCACTGCAGGGCCTCCGCGTGGCTCATGGCAGGACCGTGGAGCATATTCGCCGTCCCGTGGCGCACTTTGTACGCCAATAAGCCCGGCAGCGGTGGGAACTCGGCGGCCACCCCAATATCGACCACGCGGACTTCCGCTCCAGCGTGGCGTGCCAGCACGTTGATGGCCGCCCCACCCCGTACAAAATTGTGCACCATCTGTGCCGTCACCTCTTGCGGGTAGGCACTGACGCCTTCGACGGCCACACCATGATCCGCGGCAAAGATCAGTACCGCTTTCCGTGGGAGGCGTGGTGGAATGATCCCGGTTATCGCGACATAGCGCCGGGCCAGTTCTTCTAAGCGTCCGAGACTACCCGGAGGCTTGGTTAGTGCGTTCAAGTGCTGCTGCGCCTGCGCGATCAGGCGAGGATCAAGTGGCTGAATCGCGGCCACGGTTGCGTCGAGTAACGTGGACATCAGAGGGCTCCCGCCAGTTGAGGTGACATCAGGGACAGCCGTCACGCTGCATAGGGCACTGGGTAGCAGGTCCGTGGTGGCCTTGTATCTCACACGGTGGCCCGCCCACACCGTAGGCCATGGCTGATGACCGGACACGAACCTGCTATAATCTTAAACGTATAGAAAATAAGGTCCATTATCACGGTGGCACGCTACAGCCCACCTCGTCAAGACATGACACGCCAGGTTATCGGGAGCACGTTCGTGAACAAAATCAAAGCAAGCGTCATTGGCGCCTCGGGCTATGGGGGGGCAGAAGCGGTACGGCTGCTCACGACGCATCCGCACGTGGAGATTGTCCACGTGACAGCTGAAACGCAGCAGGGGCAGATCATGTCGACACTCTACCCCAATCTGCGTGGGTTTATCGATCAAACAATGATCGCCGTCGACGCGGAACGCATTGGCCGCGACTCCGACGTGACGTTTGTCTCCTTGCCCAGTGGCAAAGCCATGCACATGGTGCCGGCATTGCTGGAACAGAACTGTAAAGTCATTGATATTGCCGCGGATTTCCGGCTCCACGACGCGACGCTGTATCCCCCATGGTACAAATTTACACACGTAGCGCCGGACTATCTCCGCGAAGCCGTGTATGGTTTACCCGAACTGCACCGTGAGGCGCTTGGCACGACACGACTCGTGGCCAATCCCGGCTGTTATCCCGCGGCGTCGCTCCTTGCCCTGCTGCCGTTGCTGCAGCATGGTGTGGTGCAGCATGAGGGCATAGTGATAGATGCGAAGTCGGGCATTTCAGGGGCGGGCCGTGGTGGCGGTGGCGGCTTGGGCTTTGCGGAGGTGAATGAGAATGTACAAGCCTATGGCTTGCCACGTCATAACCATATTGCAGAAATTGAGCAAGAATTGTCCAGTCTCGCGCACGCCACGGTCCAAGTCGTCTTCACGCCACATCTCATTCCCATGACGCGGGGTATCTTGGCCACAGCCTATGCCCGCCTGAGGCAAGATATTGGGGAGGACGAGGCGCTAACGCTCTATGAAACGACCTACCGCGAGGCACCGTTTGTGCGCGTCCTGCGTGATGCGTACCCACAGACCAAAGCGACCATGGGATCGAATTACTGTGACGTGACCGTCAAGATTGACCCACGCACGCGCACGGCGATTGCCATTGCAGCGATCGACAATCTGGGACGTGGCGCCGCCGGACAGGCGGTCCACAATATGAATCTCATGTTTCAACTGCCTGAGACGACTGGACTCCTGGCGCCAGGCATCTTCCCCTAATACGCTGCGAGATGCTGCTGATAATACGCCAGCGTGTGCTGCAAGCCTTGTTCGAGGTTCACCGGCGGTTCAAAACCGAGCAAGGCTTTGGCACGACTCACGTCGGCCTGCGAGTGGCGCACGTCTCCTACGCGCGCTTCGAAAAACTGTACCTGCACGGGCTGCTGTGTCAGCGCTTCGATAGCGGCGATGAGTTGCAAGAGCGTCGTCCGACTGCCATCCGCAAGATTGAGCACCTGCCCAGCCACCTCGGGTGCTGTCATGGCCAACACATTGCCGTGCACAATGTTGTCGACATACGTAAAATCGCGTGACTGTGCCCCATCACCATAGACGAGGATGGGCTCATGACGCAGGGCCGCAAGGATAAATTTAGGGATAACGGCGGCGTAGGGACTGTTGGGATTTTGGCGCGGTCCAAAGACGTTAAAATACCGTAGGGTGACGGTCTCTACCTGGTAGAGTTCCGTACATAATCGGCAGTACTCCTCGCCCGTCAGTTTGGCCAGCGCATAAGGGGAAAGGGGGTGCGTGGGATGGGTCTCACGCTGCGGCAGCTCAGGATGATCGCCATACGCTGCAGAGGAACCCGCATATATCACCCGTCTCACTCCAGCATCACGTGCTGCAAGGAGGACAGTCAGGGTGCCTTCGACGTTCACCCGATTGCTGAGCAACGGCTCCTGCACAGAAAAGACCACCGAGGGGAGCGCAGCCTGGTGGAAGACATAGTCGATACCACGCATGGCGGTGGCCAGAGCCTGCGGGTCGAGGATACTCCCATCGATCACATCGAGAGGGCACGGCAAACCTGCCTGCGTGACGTGCGCTTGGACAGCGTGCACGTTTGTCCACACACCCGTCGCAAAATCATCAAGAATCCGCACCTGATGGCCGCGTTGTAGGAGCCCTTCCGCAAGGTGTCCCCCAATAAAACCCGCGCCCCCCGTCACCAAGCAGTATGACATTGCCTGTTCTTGCCTTCTCACAGTTTATGGAGTTTCTCACGGCCATCTTTGACATGTTTGGTCGCATTGCGTGTGTCAACAATGCGCTGCGCATGGGCCACAATCCAATCATAGTTATAGGTACTGTGGTTGGTAGTGATCACCACGCAATCCGCTTGCTGCAGCGCGTGCTCGGTTAACTCGGTGGCGTATAACCCTGGCAGATCGATATGGGTAACAAACGGATCATGGTAGGAGACGACGCTGCCTTTGGCCTGCAGCAAGCGCAGCACATCCAGAGCTGGGGACTCGCGCAGGTCGTTGGTATCTGCTTTATAGGTCACGCCGAGCACCAGGATCTGGGAGCCCTTCAGACTTTTGGTCGCCTCGTTCAGGACATCGGCCACGCAAGTCACCACCCAGTGCGGCATGTTCATATTAATGTCATCCGCCAATTCGATAAAACGCGCCCGATAGTTGAGCGTCTTGAGCTTCCACGCCAGGTAATGCGGATCGAGCGGAATGCAATGCCCCCCCAGCCCTGGACCGGGGTAGAAGGGCATGAAGCCAAACGGTTTGGTGGTGGCCGCGTCAATCACTTCCCAGATGTCGAGCCGCAGGCGTGTACACATGATGGCCATTTCATTGACCAAGCCAATGTTCACCGCCCGAAACGTATTTTCGAGTAACTTGACCATTTCGGCAGCACGGCTGGAACTCACCGGCACTACGGTAGCAATAATTTGCTGATACAAGTGCATCGCCGCCTCGGTACACTGCGGTGTCACCCCACCAAGAATCTTGGGCGTATTTTCCAGGCGATGGGTACTGTTCCCAGGGTCAATACGCTCAGGCGAAAAGGCCAGATAAAAATCCTGTCCAACTTGGAGACCCGTCGAGGCCAGACGCGGCAACAGGACTTCATCGGTCGTGCCTGGGTACGTCGTACTCTCCAGCACGACGAGTTGACCGGGGTGGAGATGGGCACGCACCGCTTCGGTGACGGAGACGATATACGACAGGTCCGGATCCTTCGTTTTGCTGAGCGGTGTGGGGACACAAATGCTGATACTGTCTACGTGGTCTAAGACCGCGAAATCCGTCGTGGCGTGCAAACGACCACTGGCGACAGCCTGTTGCAGGGCGGCGCTGTCGATGTCCTGTACGTAGCTCACGCCGGCCCGAATCCCAGCGATCTTGTGCGGATCGGTGTCGATTCCCGTAACCTGGTAGCCGGCCTTGGCAAAAGCCAGCGCCAATGGCAAGCCTACATATCCCAGACCAATAACGCTCACATGGGCTGAGCGCGCGGTCACTTTTTGCATGAATGTCTGCATACAGCCTCCTACAACGATCTCCCACGCCTACACCTGCTGTGCTGGAGGAGGCGCGACAACACCTGCGCGGCATGAGGCATAGCGACACCCACCCTGGTTGCCAAAGCCCAACATCCCTGCCAAGAGTACTTATTGTTCAGCGGGCAAGACACTGTCTTTCGGCTTTTTACGCCAGACTAAGGTTTCGACAGGCCCAGAGAGCGCGTAGCCCAGAAACAGCGCAAACAACGCGACTTCAGACCCATAAGTCAAGACGGTGAAGAGGAGAATGCTTGCCATCAGGAGGGGAAAAGGCCAGAGACGACGCCAACGCATCCGTTTGAAACTCCGGTACTTAAAATTGCTGACCATGAGCAATGCCAGCATATACACCGACAGCACCAGCATGAGTGGATGGTCAAGATCCATGCTACTTGGCAAATCGTCGTAGGTGTAGAGGCGTTCGCTGAGTAACACCGCCGAGACGACCACACTCGCCGCCGCAGGGATCGGGAGCCCCGTGAACGTATATTTCTGGACGCCCGTGGCTTGGACATTAAAGCGTGCTAACCGCAAGGCTCCACAAATGACAAAGGCAAACGCTGCCAGCCATCCAAAGGGGCTGAGGGAACTCAACGCCCACGTGTAGAGGAGCCACCCAGGCGCCATGCCAAACGATAGGAGGTCAGCCAGCGAATCGTATTCTACCCCGAAAGCGCTTGAGGAGCCCGTGAGACGTGCCACTTTCCCATCGAGACAATCCAGTCCTGCGGCGAAGAGAATGAGCAACGCCGCATAGGTGTATTGCCCCTTATGGGCAGCGATCATACTGAGAAAACCACAAACGAGGTTTGCGGAAGTAAACAAATTGGGAAGCAGATATTTGCCTTTTTTCATGCGCCTGGTGGCTCCTTCAGGAAGGCGAGAATCGTCTCCCCGCCCCTGACCACATCCCCGACGTGCACGGTGATCGCTGCCGAAGCTGGCAGCAATAAATCGGTGCGTGAACCAAACCGTATGAGGCCATATCGCTGGCCTTTTGCAAGGACATCGCCCGGGTGCACACGGCAGACAATACGTCGTGCCAAGACGCCGGCAATCTGCTTCACCAGAAACTCATGCCCGCATGCCGTAATCGTCACGGTGTTGGCCTCGTTGACGAGGGAGGCCTCCGGTTTATACGCTGCCAGAAATTTCCCAGGGGTATAAATCACTGTCTGTACAGTCCCGCCATACGGCGCGCGGTTGATGTGTACATCCAACGGCGACAAGAAGATACTAATACGTTGGCGCTGCCCTTCCTCACGCACAATCGCGTGGACGCGCCCATCCGCCGGTGACACAATGGCGTCTGGTGTCGACGGGATACGGCGTTCAGGATCACGGAAGAACAGTGCTACCCCCAGACTCACGAGCACCCCGAGCCCTGCCACAACCCACCAACCACCCAGAGCACTCAACAGCGTCAAGCCGAGGCAGGGCAAGACAAACGCGAAGCCTTCTGGCGCCACACGCACCTGGCGACCTAGCCATCTTGTCATAGGCATTCCACAGCGTACTGCCTCAAGCGCATGGGAAGGGACTCATGTGATATACGGACACAAGGCACCTCCGATCGTTGCGGAGGCGTGATGAGACTGGATATCCATTATACCATGGGTGTATGAGACGCGATAATTCTTTTGTCGATTCTCGCCGCATCACGTCCGCATTATGCCCGAGACCGCCCTTGTGACCTTACGCCTGTCCCCGCGTCCCTACCTGGCATTGCTGTAACAGGATCAGCATACGATCTTTGCCTTGCAGCTTAAGTTTCTGGAGACGCTTACGCTCGACCTCTCGCTCACTCGTCATATATGAGAGATCATTGTAAGTGGCTAATTGTTCTTCAAAATATTGGTGTTCCGCACAGAGACGATTAAACTCGGGATTGTCGCGTTTCATCTGCTCAATGAGCATCTCATCAACGCCATCTAACATAGCTCCGTTCCTTTCTCTTGCGAAGGAAGACCTGTCTCACCCGTGAGGCACGGTCTGGTCAATGACTGCCACAGGCGCGGCTCCCGTGAACGGATGACGGGGGAGACGGGCATCGGCAGCCCGGATGTAGAGCGGCGTCAGCGCCTGCGGGGTTCCTGGCCCGAGGGCACGCAGCCGTGTCTCACCCACGCACGCCACATAGACCGCGAGGGTGCCTTCAGCGAGGCTCTCCAAACACACCGCGTGTGCTCCCAACGTCGCCTGAAACAGCGCACCATAGACGCGTACCCCACTCCCAAGGAATAACGTGCGCTCCGTGACCAGTGTACACAGCTCTGCGGGCGTGGTCACGCTCCCAGGCCTCATCTCCTGGATCGCCGTCCCCTCGCGACGATACCAGGCGGCATAGACCTCGCCGCGTCGCGCTTCCAAGACGGGACACACGAGGCCGTCCCAGCCCGCTGCACTGGCCACGAAGGCCTCAAAGACACTGCAGCCTATGAGAGGTTTCCTGAGGGCCATGGCCAGCCCTTGCGCTGTGGCCAGGCCAACCCGCAGACTGGTGAAGCCCCCGGGCCCCAGGCTGACAGCCAGTCCCTCAAGGGACTGTATATCGCAGCCTGTCTGCGCACAGATCGTTTCAATAAGGGGTAACAGATGGGCAGAAATAGTGGGGGTGTGCTGCAGGGAGAACGAAGCGAGAATCTGTGGTCCATCGACCAGTGCGATGCTACCCGATTGACCGGCTGTGTCGATACCGAGGATCATGACGGCCATTCCAATGGAAATCCCAGGCGCCGCCTCGGAAGAGAGCAACCCTAGGCGTAGCATGCCGAGGTCGTTGCCTGATGCGCCTAACATATGGTCTATCAACATACCATGGCGCTCTGCCTACCGTCCAGGGCTCCCTCATGAGATTTGGAGGATGCGTTTGAGGGTGTGGTTATCCCAACCGGCTTTTTTTCTCAATCGCTTAATGGACTCGCGCTTGTCTTTAGCGGTCTGGAGGAGGTTGAGAGCGACATGGCGCATGGTGGCG
>SXND01000078.1 GCA_005777235.1 Pseudomonadota bacterium | reverse complement strand
TAAACTAGAGCGGCTGAAAATGAGGACCAAGCTTCATCATTTTGCCCTAAAGTCCAAACTCTACCTCAATGCCCTCCGCTCCGCTTTCGCCACTTTACGGGCCCTCACCCCCGTACAGGGCTCCGCGTAAGGTGAGTTAAGACATACAGCACCCCGCAGAAAATATCATATAAATCAAGTCTCCTGGGTCGAGTATGCTTGTGGGCGGACTCTAAAATTATACAAATCTTCTTAAATTGATTACTATTAACATCGATTTTATAGGAATATAACATACGATGCCCCGAAATTAGATTTTAGGTACCATACCACATCTAAAAAAGATTTTGAACAGGTTCTGAGAGCTTCAGCGCTGGCAAGGCCGCAGGAGGGAGCCTGGGGGTACAGGATCTGCCACGGATCGAGAAGAGTCAGCCCTGGCTCGACGGCGTACGAGAACACGTCGAGCGCATGTGGCCGTCCTTCCTGGGCGCCTTTGACGCATGGGCGCAGGCCGGGCATACCGTGCTACAGGCAGAGCTTCAGGAGGCACATCGGGTCGGCAAGCTCGGGGACCACCTCGGTGATGCCGCTGTGTTGGCAATGGAACACCGCAGGGCGGTCCAAGGCATCGTCGACACACACGGCGCTGCAGGGGCCGAGCACATCTTCCAGGATCTGTTTGCGTACCTGCTCGGGCTGGCCGGCTACCAGCGGGTTCGCACTCATCCCGTTGGCGTCCCGGACATCGAAGTCTCGGACCTCATCGACGCCGGACCCGACGATCGCGTGGCACTGGCGCTACCACGGCCGCAGGTCGAGACGCTGATCCGGCTGGCACGCAAGGCCGGCGAGACCACACTCGCGGACACGCCGGAGCTTCGAATCGCCACATAGTGCATGGCGCCAAGGCCGGCGCCGTCGAGCTGGGGCTGCCGTCCCGGACGTTGCTCGACGACACTGTGTTGCCACCGACCTCTGCTCATGCGGTGGAGCGAGGCCATCGGCGTCATCGCAAGATACCAAAGCGGGTGTACCAGATCCGCAGCAAGGTCTGTTGCGAGGGCCGTATGGCCTCGGACATGATCAGAGAAGCGCGTGCCGAAGGCTGAGACCAAATCACTCAAGCATTACACCGGGCATGCAGGGGGTCTACATAACGCAGAATCCCTGCGACGGTCTCGCATTCCAGAACACCCACATGATATGGCTTTGCCCTCCCCATGTGTCCCGCCCTCTCCCAGATGATCTCTACAAGGTGGTGATGCGCACCATTGTTCCCTCAGATGTACACCGTGTCCAACGCTTGCGGCACGGGAAAGTACGGGAGATCTATCCCGTCGATGACGCCCAGCTACCCACGGTGGCCACCGACCGCCTGGCGGCGTTTGCCGTGGGGCGGCCGACGCCCATTCCCGACAAGGGACGTATGCTCACCACCATGGCGCATTTCTGGTGTGCCCGCACCGCTGGCATTGTGCTAAATCACCTGACCACGCGACGCCTGGACGCGGGGCTCACGCCCGAAGAAGTCGCGCAAGTCGGTGACCGGGCCGTGATCGTGCGCCGCATGACGCCGCTGCCGGTCGAGGCCATGGTACGCGGCTATCTTACCGGCTCCGCCTGCTCGGCATATCGCCGCGACGGCACGGTCTGCGGCATCGCCCTCCCCGCGGGCCTGCGCGCGTCCGACCAGTTGCTCGAACCCATGTGTACGCCCTCAACGAAAGCCCCGGCGGGCGCGCACGATCGCAACATCGCCTTCGAGGCTATGGTGCAGGTGCTCGGTGGACGTCACGCCCTGGCCGCGCAGATCCAGGACGCCAGCCTGCGGGTGTACGGCGAGGCGCGTGACTAGATGCCTTGACGCGTGCTATGATCATTGCCGATACCAAATTGGGGTTTGGCCTGCGCGACGGCCAGCTCTACCTGATTGACGAAGTGCTCACCCCGGATTCGTCGCGCTGCTGGCCCTGCACAGGCTATGTGGCGGGCCAGGGGCAGCCGAGTGTTGACAAGCAGTATGTGCGTGATTATCGCAGCGGCACCGGCTGGGACAAGCATCCCCTAGCGCCTGCGCTGCCCGCATCGGTGGTCGCGCAGACCACGCATACGTATCAAGAAGCGTTGCAGTTACTGACGGGTGAGGTGTAAAGAGGAGGACATCGCTATGCCAGCCAGGACCGGTGATGAGTATATCGCAGGGTTGCGCGCCCGCGCCGCCGACGTCTATCTGCATGGGGAGCGGGTGGACGATGTCACCACCCATCCGGCTCTGCGTCGCGGGGTGCAGACCATCGCGCGGTTGTACGATATGCAGCATGAGCCGTCCCTGTGTGAGGTCATGACCTACAGCTCACCCAGTACCGGCGAGCGCGTGGGGATGTCGTTCCTTACGCCGCGCACGATGGCGGATCTCGAACGACGTCGCCTCATGATGCGGCAGTGGGCCCAGGTGAGTTGCGGCATGATGGGCCGCACGCCAGATTTTATGAACGTCACCATGATGGCCATGGCGGCAGCTGGCGACTACTTTGCGCAAAACCGTCCCGAGTTCAAGACCAACATGCAGCGCTACTTCGAGTACATCCGCGAGCATGATCTCGTCCTCACCCATACCTTGGTGAATTTACAGCGCAGTCGCAATCCCGCCAGCGCCCCGCTGGCCGACCGCACGGATGTGGCGCTCGCCGTCGTGCGCGAAACCGAGGCAGGGCTTGTGGTCCGCGGTCCGCGTGTGCTGGCGACACTGGGACCCCTGGCCGATGAGATTGCCGTCTACCCGGCCAGGAATCACGAGCTACCACCCGATGCGCAGCGCCAATACTCGTTTGCCTTTGCCCTCCCGTGCAATACTCCAGGGCTGCGATTCCTCTGCCGTGAGAGTTTTGACTTGGGCCGCTCCCATTTTGATCATCCCCTGGGCTCGCGTTTCGAAGAGATGGACGCCATCGTGTTCTTTGACGATGTGCTGGTGCCCTGGGAGCGCGTCTTTCTCTACGGCGATGTCGAGCTGTGCAATCGCCTGGCCGAGGCGACCAATCGTAACCGGCACTCGGCGCACCAAGTGGTCACCAAGCAGGTCGTCAAGTGCGAGTTTGTGTTGGGTCTAGCGAGTCTGATGGTGCATACGCTGGGCTCTGGCGAGCTCACGCACGTGCAGCAGATGGTGGCTGAACTGATCGAAAATCTCGAAATCCTCAAAGCCTGCTTGCGGGCCGGTGAAGCAGATGCCGCGCTTGACCAGTGGGGGGTGATGACTCCAGCCCAAGCGCCTATGACGGTGGCGCGGAATGTGTTCATTCGCATGTACCCCCGCATGGCCGAAATTTTACACCTCCTGGGCGCGAGCAGTTTGATGGCCATTCCCACCGAGGCCGATCTGCAGGGGCCGTTGCGTACGCAGATCCAGACGTACATGGATACGGCCACCGCCTCTGCCGAGGAACGCATCCGGTTGTTTCGCCTGGCCTGGGATACCTGCTGTAGCACGTTCGCGGCACGGCAAGTGCTGTATGAGCGCTATTTTGGCGGGGATGCGTTACGCACTGCGCTGATTTTGTACAACATGTATGATCGGCAACCGATGATGACCTGGGTTCGTCGCTTCCTCGAACAAGAGTAAGCACAGTCTCCTGTGCGGCTCGTTCCTCGGAACGCTCGTCAGGAAGAGCCTTTTCTGGCTATAATCATCATACAAAACACCGGATTGAAGTATTGTATAGTATTGGGGATGGCCACTTATGGACACCACGGACACGAACATTCCACAGACAAGCGCCGAGACATCTGACTCCGAAGTATTTATTGAGGTCAAATCCCTCGAACCAGGGACGTTCATCGCCCAGCGCTACCGGCTGGTGCGCCAAATGGGTGAGGATGCGAGTGGTGTGTCTCTCTTGGTGGAAGATGTGATGTGGGGTGAGGAAATTATCCTCAAATTTCTGCTGCCTGTGGCATCGAGCCAGAGCATCATTCGCGGCTTGATTCATGAATTACGTGACGCACGGTTGATCGCCCACCCCAACATTCTACACATGCACGATTTGTTGCTCTTCGGTTCGGCCTATGCGCTGTCCCTTGAGTACTTTGCGGGCCGTAGCCTGGCCGAAGATTTGAAGCAAGGGCCTCTCACGATACGACGCGGCATGCGCATTATCCGCGATATCTGCCGCGGCTTGCACCATGCCCACCAGCTGGGGATGGTACATCGCGAACTCACACCAGCGCATATCCTGGTCAATTATGCTGGGGGCGCCAAGGTCGTGCGGAATTTTATGGCCACCGAGCAGGTCAGTGGCCGTCCTCGTGATGCAGACATCTTGCTCCGGGCGCCCATGTATCTTGCCCCAGAGTATATGGATCAGGGCATCCTGGAGACCAGGGCCAATATCTATACCCTCGGGATCATCATGTATGAGATGTTCACTGGTACGCCACCCTATACGCACGCCGAACCCGTGGGGCTCCTCCTCCAGCATAGGGAGGGAGCGCCAACGCCGCCGCGTGCACACCGTCCAGAACTGCCGGCAGATCTGGAAGCGCTGATCCTCCGTGCTATGACGGTTGATCCGTCCAAGCGCTTCCAGAATATGGATCATCTCCGCCGTCATCTCGTGGCCTTGTTTCCACAAGTGCCTGCATCAGGCACCTTCGCGCCGGCGTAGAGTGCTGGTTGCACCGTTTGCAGAATGTCGATCTCCGCCATCTCCGGGGTGAGCAGTTCGCGCCAGTCCGCATCGCGTGGCAAGACGCCTTCTGAGGCGCGCAGGCCGTAGTACGTCGGATTGACCCCACGTGGCGTGCCCCCTTCCTGCACGGTATGCACCGCCTGCAGGAGTAAGCGACGGGCCTGAATAATCGCCTTGTCGGCTGGGCCCAGATGCTCGCGGGAACGGTCGACAATCGCCCCCATGGTTTCCTGCAAAGCGCGGTCCTGGACGTTAATCCCTTCGATACCCGTAAACGTTTCCGTTTTCTGCACGTTGCGGTCCAGCAGGTAATTGTTGGCGCGGTTCTTCCGTGACCGGAAGGTCACTTGATCCACGTCGAGCGGCCCATTGCCCAGGCGACGTTCCAGGCGATCCTCCTCGTTGAGCGCCTCCCCGAGACTATACTCCCAGTTGTAGATCATGGTCGTGACGTCGTCTATCGGCACCCAAATATGCCCCGCCACCGACGGCTTGCCGGTTTCGGTACGCGAGGGGCGCAGCTGGTGGAACGGCATGACGAAATGATAGGTGCGGATATGCACCTCCGTCTCACCCAGGGAGCGCACGCCAGCGTATTGATACCCGTAGTCCGTCAGGTCCACCACCAGGTTCGGTGCCTGGCCACGCACAAAGGGATTGGAGGGCTTGAAACCGGGCTGGGTTGAGGTCTCGGAGATCAAACGATGCAGGATCGGTGCGTGGGAGGTGTCAATGCCCCCTTCAAGCCCCTGCAACCAGTTGCTTTCCTGCAGGACTTTGGAGACATGGCGGTGGGTGGCCGGCATCTGCACCCAGTGGAATTGCGGCGGCGGCGGTCGCAATGCCGGCGGTCCCATATAGGCCCAGATAATGCCGCCCATCTCCACGGTGGGATACGCGGTCGCACGAATTTTGTGCTTAAAGTTAAGCTCGGCCGGCTCGTTCATCATCTCGACGCACTCGCCGGCTACGTCAAACTTCCAGCCGTGGTAGACACAGCGCAGCCCGCATTCTTCGTTGCGTCCGAAGAACAGCGAGACGCGCCGATGGGGACAGAATTCGTCGAGCAGGCCAATCCGCCCCTCAGTATCCTTAAAAGCTACCAGGTCTTCGCCTAACAGCCTGACGCGGACGGGCGGGCAATCCGCTTCCGGCAGTTCCCAGGAGAGCAGCGCCGGAATCCAGTAGCGCCGCATGGTCTCGCCCATGGGTGTCCCAGGGCTAACACGGGTGATGAGGGTATTGTCTTCGTGGGATAGCATACCTGCTTCCTCCTCATGGCTGGGGCCCCCACCGCAAGGCTGGGGCGTACCGTTGGGTCATACGGCGCACTATAGCACGCCTGCTGCGGTGCGTCACGGTGCGTTGCTGCCAGGCCCAGCGCCCCATGCCATGGGCCATAGTTGCACCTCTGCGACCATCGGCCACGCATCGACAGAGCAGCACACGACGTACACCAGCACGGAGGGATGACGGGAATCAGCGGCGCTGTCGGTGGGGGATGCCAGTCAAATCTCATCCTCGAGTTGAAACAGCCGCGTGCGCATGGCCGCAAACCAGGGCACCTCGGGCGGCACAACCTGTTCGAGCGCCCGCAAGCGGTAGTACTCCGGGGTAACGCCAGGGGGGTCTGCCCCTTCCTCAAGCTGTGTGAGCGCGGCGAGAAGCTGTTGCCTGGCGCTGATAATGGCGCGATCGGTGCTGCCCAAACGTTCGGTGCGACGATCCGCGATGGCACCCATGCTCTCTTGAATGGCCCGATCCTGGGTATTGACGCCGACAATCCCCGTGTAGGTCTGCGTCTTCTGCACCTGGCGGTCAATCAGATAGCGATTGCGTTTGTGACGGAGGGCGCGGAACGTCTCGCGGTCAATGTCCACCCCAAACTGATTGCCCGTGCCCACCAGCGCGCGTTCGTCGTCCGTCAGCGGTGCCGTGCCGTAGGTATAGCGAAAATTCCAGACCATCGTGTTTTGGTCGTCAATGGGTACCCACATATGGCCGTCCACCTCGGGCTTCTCGACGTCGAGGCTGTAGCCACGTAACTGCGTCCAGGGCATAATCCAGTGGTAACCACGCACGAACTGCGCCGCATCGGGTAAGCGGCGAATGCCCCCGTACGTGAAGCCGTAGGCAGTGGGGACGACCTCGACGAGCGCGGCCTTGGAGAAGTTGACGGCGCGTCCGCGTACCGTCTCCGCCCCAAAGGCTACCGCGCCAGTGTCCATACGGGCTGCCGGGGCAGGCTTGCCGAAGTGCAGAAAGTTCGTATGGACGGTGTCAATCCCGCCTTCGAGGGCCTGGAGCCAGTTACATTCCTGCCAGACTTTGGTCACACCACGGTGGCTCTCCGGCGCTTGCGTCCACTCAAACAACGGGGGCGCGGGCTGCCGGGTCGGCGGCCCCATATAGGTCCAGACGACACCCCCGACTTCGTAGGTCGGGTAGGCAGGAGTACGGACCTTCGCCTGAAAATTCGTCGCGTCCGGCTCAGAGGGCATCTCCACACACTGCCCCGTGAGGTCGAACTTCCAACCGTGATACACGCAGCGGAGACCGCACGCCTCGTTACGGCCCCAGAAGAGACTCGCGCCACGGTGGGGACAGCGTGCGGCGACGATGCCGACGCGTCCATCGGTCTGCCGAAAGGCCACGAGGTCTTCCCCCAGCACGCGTAACTCCACAGGCGGACCATCGGGCTCGGCCACTTCCCAGCCCAGGAGCGCCGGAATCCAGTAGCGCCGCATGAGCGCACCCATCGGGGTGCCGGCTCCGACCCTCGTCAGCAACTCGTTGTGCTCAGCACTTAGCATAACGCTCTCCTGCCAGATTCTTAGTGCACACGCGTGCCATATCCTTGCCACTCTTGCTCGCGTAGGGCAAATTTTTTGATCTTGCCCGTGGAAGTCTTGGGCACCTCGCCAAACGCCACGGCTTTCGGACACTTAAAATGCGCCAGATGTTCACGGCAAAAGGCGATGATCTCTTCCGCCGTGGACTGCATACCCGGTTTGAGCACCACAAAGGCTTTCGGCACTTCGCCCCAGCGCGCGTCTGGAATGGCAATCACGGCCACTTCCTGCACGGCGGGATGGCGGTAGATGGTATTTTCCACTTCGATCGTCGAGATGTTTTCGCCACCGCTGATGATGATGTCTTTCTGACGGTCGCGCAGCTCCACATAGCCATCTGGATGCACCACGGCGAGATCGCCACTGTGGAACCAGCCACCGCGGAAGGCCTCGGCCGTGGCGTCCGGCTGCTGATAATAGCCCTGCATGACATTGTTGCCGCGCATGACCACCTCGCCCAGCGTCTGCGTATCCGCTGGCACGTCCTGCATCTGTTCATCCACCACCCGCATCTCTTCGGCAATAATATACGGCACCCCCTGCCGGGCCTTTTTGCGGGCGCGCTCGTCAGCGGGCAGGGCATCCCAGTCCTCATGCCAGGCACAGATACTATGGGGGCCGTAGGTTTCCGTCAGGCCGTAAACATGGGTCATCTCCGCGCCCAGGGCCTCCATGTTGGCGAGGACCGTCGGCGAAGGGGGCGCCCCGGCGGTGGTGACGTGCAGCGTGCGCGGGAACACGGCGGTTGCGGCGCTCGGGTGGCTGGTGAGGGCAATGAGCACGGTGGGCGCACCACACATATGGGACACGCGCTCCGTGGCAATGAGGCGAAACACCTCGGCGGGATCGAAGCGCCGCAGGCAAACATGCGTCGCCCCCACCGCCGTGACGCCCCAGGTAAAACACCAGCCATTACAGTGAAACATCGGCAGGGTCCAGAGGTACGTCGAGCGGCTGGTGAGGCCCATTTCCAGCGCCTCGCCCAGGGCATTGAGGTAGGCACTGCGATGCGTATACACCACACCTTTGGGATGGCCGGTGGTGCCACTCGTATAGTTAATGCTGATGGGCACGTTTTCATCCGTCACCGGCTTGGCGAGCGGGATCTCAGTGCCGCTGGCGAGGAAGGTCTCGTAGTCCGGTCCCTCCAGACCGTCACCGTGGTCCCCATCCACAATGTTGACAATCGTTTCAAGGTGCGGCAATTGCTCTAGTATGGGACGGATCAACCCAGCCAGTTCCGTGTCAACGCACAACACCTTTGCCCCAGAGTGGTTGAGAATATAGAGGATTTCCGCTGAGGAGAGACGCGTGTTAATGGCCACGAGCACCCCACCGGCCAGGGGCACGCTATAATGCGCTTCTAGCATGGGCGGGATGTTGGGACACAAGAAGGCGACGCGGTCGCCCTGGCGTACCCCCAGGGCGTACAAGGCGCTGGCAGCGCGATAGACGCGCTGCGACACTTGCCGATAGGTGTAGCGCGTGTCGTGATAGACGACGGCAGTTTTCTCAGGGAAGACGGCCGCGCTGCGGTATAAAAAGCTTATGGGTGTCAGAGGGCTGTAGTTCACTGCTGGGTGGATCATGGCGTGACCTCCTGAGTACGACGCCAGTCTGCCCACCTCTACAAGCGCGAGCCGCGTGCCCGCTCCGACAGCAAGAGCGCCCAGGGCCGGGCAGGCAGACTGGTAGTGTATGATGGCAACGGACCTCTAGCCAGGCTCGCTGTCGCCCCGGTGGCTGGCCAGGGCCCGCTGGATGGCGTCGGGCAGCTCATCCTCCCCGACGGGCTTCCTGAGAAAGACCGTGATGCCCAACGCCTGCGCTTGCTGAGGGGTCAACAGGTGGCGCACGCCGGTGCACAGTACGATCGGCAGGGTCGGACGCAGCTGGTGCAGGGCCCGGATCAGCGCGTCGCCGGGTAAGCCGGGCATGTTTTGATCGGTCACCACGATATCATAGCGCTCCGGCGCCCCACGAAACAGGCGCAAGGCCTCCAGGCTGTTGGTACAGGTGGTGACGTCATACCCCAGAGGCGTCAGGATGGCGTCCCAGAGCGTGACCAGCAGCACGTCGTCATCGACGCACAGCACCCGCGTTTGGCCTGATGGGGCAAGTGCGGCGGCGGGCGTGGGGCTGTCCTCCTGGTCCTCTATATAGGGTAAATAGATGTTGAAGGTCGTCCCCTGTCCAGGGCTACTGTCCACGGTGATAGCGCCCTGATGGCTCGTCACAATCCCATGGACTACCGCCAGCCCCATACCCGCCCCCTCGCCGGGAACTGTGGTGGTAAAGAAGGGCTCAAAGATATGCGCCAGAACCCCGGACGCCATACCATGGCCGGTATCGCTGATGCTCAGACACAGGTGCAGGCCGGGCCGTAAGGATGCATGCGCCGTGGCAAACTCGGTATCCACAACGACGCGCTTCTGGCGCAGATCAAGCACCCCATGCGTGTCGTGCATGGCCTGCATGGCATTGAGGCAGAGATTGAGCACCATCTGGTGGAGCTGGGTCTCATCTCCCAGGACGCGGTCTGTCTCCCGTGCACACGATTGCTCAATCGTGATGTTGGGCGGGTGCGCGACACGCAGAAAATGCAAGACTTCTTGTACCACAGAGTGGAGCATCACAGGCTGGCGGATCGACGTGGCCTGACGGCTGAAGGTGAGTATCTGTTGCACGAGGTGCCGGGCGCGTTGCCCGGCAGTCAGCACGGTGTGCAGCGCTTCGGCCGTGGCACTGTCGGGTGCGAGGTCGAGGAGCGCGAGGTCGGTATACCCTAGTATCGCCGTCAAGATATTGTTGAAATCGTGAGCAATGCCACTGGCCATGGTGCCCAGTGAGTCGAGGCGTTGCTGGTGCCGCACCTGGGCTTCAAGCCGGAGACGTTCGCTCACGTCGCGGGCAATGCCATAGATGACCACGGGTTCACCCTTCTGCCGCAGGAATCGACTGCTGACCTCGAGGGTCACCATGCGGCCGTCTTTACTCAGAATATCGGCCTCATAGTTGGTCAGAGGGAGCCGGGGCGGCAGCGACGGCATGGGGTCTGTTATCTCAGACTTATATAGAACAACAAATTCCTGAATATTCCGATCCAGGATCTCGGAGGGTCGGTAGCCAGTGATGGTCTCCACCGCCGGGTTGATGGTCAGGAGCTGGCCCCGCACATCGGTAATATAGATCACATCATTGGCATTGTCGAATAAGGCACGATAGCGTGCCTCGCTGGCGTGCAGGGCGCGCTCAGCCTGCTGGCGCGCCGAGAGTTGCTGCTCTAAGTCTTTATAGGCCTCGGCGATGGCCATAGTGCGTTCCTCCACATGGACTTCGAGCGTGGCGTTGGCGCGATGCAACGCCACTTCCGCTTGCTGCCGTTGGGCCGCCATGGCGTTGAAGGCCATGGCCACCTCTGCCAGTTCATCCCGGCTGACCGGGACAATGCGGTGTGCCAGGGTGCCACGGCCTATGGCCCTGGCGCCTTCGACTAACCCGTGCACAGCGCGACCAATGCTTCGCCTAAGGCGCAGCCAGACGCCGCCGCCCAGCAGCAGGCCCACGGCCAGCAGGCTCACGAAGATCAGACGCAGGAGCCACATAGCATCCTGCGCCTGGAGTATGGCGTGCAGCAGCCCCTGTGCGGGGAACTGTTGCAGCTCGTCATCCAGCAGCGCATCCAAGGCCGTACGCAGGCCGAGAAACTGCTGGAGGTCGTTACGGCGTGCCTCCTGTAGGGTAAAGACTTGCGGTAGCAAAGGCTGGATCTCGCTCACGTAGTGTGTCACATCCCTGGTTATCGCCCGTTCTGGCGCGCTCAGGGACAGCGAGACCAATTGCTGGAGCAGCACCTGTATCTCGTCGAGCTTTTTGAGCATCTGCGTCTTGGCGTGTGACTCCTCCATCTGGAGATACCGTCCAAGCCAGTGACCCATCTCCCCCAGGCTCGTCTCCAGACGTATAGCTGTATATTGCGCGACGTGTATGTGCTCGCTGGCAGATGCCTCCTGGCTGTCGCGGTACGCATCAAGAAGGTTGTCGGCAGCCGCAATATCCCTGTACAGGGTGGCCAGCAGCGTCTGCTGTTGGTCGTGCCTCTCGACAAGCCGTTCTCCGAGGGCGCGGAACGCTTCGTACAGGTTCCCAGCACGCACGCCCAGTTCCTGGGCGTGTGGCGTTGACGCCACATCGCTGTATTGGGCCAGAAAACGAGCAAAATTCTGCTGGATTTCGGCTATCCGCGCCCGGTGCTGTGGCATGCCTGTTTCGAGGTATTGCAGCACCCCAAGGCCGGTCCTGATCACGTTGATTTCCATCGCATGGGCTGCCGCACTCAGCGGCTCTGCCATGGTGACGGCTTGACCGAGACGGGCAGCCGTCTGCCGTAATCCCCAGTCCACGACAAGTCCCGTCATGAGGCACAGCCCCGACAACACTCCAAAACCTAAGCCTAATTTTCTACGGATCGTTAGACGCATCAAGACACCACAATGCGAACGGGGGATACAGGCACACCTCATACACGTCAGCACGACAGGCCCACACGGCACACGCGTCCTGGCGATAAAGGACACATACGGTACTATCCTACCGCGTGGCCCGTACGGATAGCAAGCTCGATGACCCAGAGGTCAATAAGTCTCATCATACTCATGGCTAGACGATGCACACCCCTTTGCGGGCCATGCCCGCGAAGTCGCCGCTGATGCAACAGTCATCGCGCTGGCCACAAGGAACCTTGCTGCCCAGCGGGAGTGAGCGCTGGGCACGGCAAAGGCCTCACATACCTGGGAGCGCGGCCCTCGTGGCCGCTGCCCGAGCGGGCGGGACGCCAGCATTCCCCAGGCACGGGGTGCGGGCATGCGCTCACATAGCCCACGAGCGACCACGCAGTCATCAGCCGCGCTCATCTGGGGGCAACCGCGGCGCGGGATGCATGGCACGCGCACGGCTGGCACCCCCAGAGCTGCCAACGGTGCACAGGGGGTGCTGAGGGGGTCGGCGGCGGGGCCAAGCTGGGTCGCCGGGTGCCAGGCCGTATGGTATGCTCTCGCCACGGTCCCTAGTCACGGAAACCGGGCTTTAGCCCGTGGAAGCCACGCCGTTTGAACGGCAGTGGAGGACACGTTCCTGGCTTGAGCCAGAGAGGTGGCGTGTGATATACACCTGTGATAGTATCTCCTCATGAAAATTGTCCGCACGATTGCCTGTAAATTGGCGCCAACCGACGAGCAACGCACAGAGTTAGACGCCACGTGTGCGGCCTTTGCCGCTGCGTGTACCTTCATTGCCGACGTGGCGAGGCAGGAGCACACGACGAATAAGGTGAAGGTGCAACATGCCTGCTATGCGGAGGTCCGTCGCCGATTTGGGTTGTCGGCGAACCTGGCTATTCGTGCCATCGCGCGTGTCTGTGCTGCGCGCAAAGTCCCGGCAAAGATGCACGCGACTTTTGCGCCGACGTCGGTGGATTATGACGCCCGCATCTTCAGTTTTCGCGCATGGGACTGGACGTGTAGCCTGACCTTGCTCCATACCAGAGCCCGTCTGGCCACCGTGCTTGGCGACTCCCAAAAAGCCCGACTGCAAGGGCAGACGCCGACGAGTGCCACCCTGGTCAAACGGCGTGATGGCCTCTACCTGCTGCATGTCCAGATCACGGCCCTGCCTCCCATGCCACGGACGCCAACCGCCACGCTGGGGGTGGACCTGGGCCTACGGCGTGTGGCCGTCGATTCGGATGCACAACGCTATGAAGCCACGGAGGTCCAGCGGCTCCGGGCGCACTACCCCAAAGTCCGGCGCTCTCTTCAACGCAAAGGCACGCAAGAAGCGAAACGGCTTCTGAAACGGCTGTCTGGCAGAGAGGCGCGCCACATGCGTGCGATCCACCACACGATAGCCAAGCGCCTAGTCGCGCAGGCACGGACCACACGGCGCCAGATTGCCCTAGAAGACTTGACGGGCATTCGGCAGCGCACGAAGGTCCGCAAGCCCCAACGCTACCAACACCAGAGCTGGGCGTTTTACCAACTGCGACAATTTGTGGCCTACAAGGCCCAGGATGCGGGCGTGCCTGTCGTGCTGGTTGATCCAGCCTATACGTCGAAGACCTGTCATCTGTGTCAGCATCGTGGGCATCGCTCTGGTCTCACGTTTTCCTGTACACGCTGCAGCGTGGTCATGGATGCCGATTGGAATGCCGCCATGAACATCGCTGCCGCTGGAGCCGTTGTAACCCGGCTTGAAGACGCCTCGCACGAGAGTGTCAAAGCTGCGGCACTTTAGTGCCAGCAGTACGTTACGGAAGTTCTTGTCTGACGGAGCATACGCATGGACGATCTGGAACACCTCTGCGCTGACGTGGAAGCGCTGTTTGCCCGTATCATCGACCAGCAACGTGAGAAAGTCTTGTCTGTGGCCCTGGATATTGTCCCGCAGCGCACGCCCGAGGACATCGGTGATCCCCAAGACTACCCAGAGGTCGCGGCGGACACCATGTTCCACTATGAAGATGGCCTCCTGGCGGGCTTACTCAGCGCCCGGGCCGTCATGCGCAGCAACATCATTGCGCTGTACCGGGCCCGTGCGGCGCAGGCCGGTCAGTAACTCCCCGGCGCGGGCGACGGGGCGGGGGCCAGGAGGCACGCCATGGAACAACTCGGTAAAACGCTCACGGGTCTGGGCGCGCTGGTGCTGGGTGTGGGGCTGCTGCTGTGGCTCGCTGCCGACAAGCTCAGCTGGCTTGGACGCCTGCCGGGCGACCTACAGCTGACCCGGCCTGGCTTCCAACTCTACGTGCCTCTGATGACGTCCCTGCTGCTCAGCGTCGGGGTATCCCTGGTGCTCTGGTTGGTGCATAGATGGTTTCGTTGACCCATCCACAGGCGCCAGCGGTCCCGACGCGCAGCCATTGACTCCGTAAAGGTGCCTATGGTAGGCTGATGCCTCAGTTGGGATGGAGCATACGGTAGGCTGTACACGCGCCACGCCTTTCTTCTCCTGTCTCTTCCACGACAATGCCTGCGTGCTTCTCTGCTCGAGGAATGGAGACAGCGCGGCTGGTGTGAGAGATCGTGTGTGGAGCCGTTTGGACCCCGCAAGGAGGTGAGCACTTGCAAGCATTCGATTATATAGCGGCCAAAACAGTCGATGAGGCCATCGCGCTTCTCGCCGCCAAAGGCGCGCAAGCCCGCGTCTTGGCAGGTGGGACCGATCTCATCGTGCAGCTTCGGGAAGGCCGGCGGCGCCTGGAGCTAGTAGTAGATATTAAAACGATCCCTGATGTCAACGTCCTGTCGTACAATGCCCAGAGCGGCTTGCAACTCGGCGCCGCCGTGCCCTGCTACAAAATCTATGGTGATGCCACCATTGCTGCCGCCTACCCTGGCCTGATGGACGCTTTTACGCTGGTGGGTGGCACGCAGATTCAAGGCCGGGCCTCGGTTGGGGGCAACCTCTGTAACTCGTCGCCCGCCGCCGATACCATCCCCACGTTGATTGCGCATCGCGCCACGTGCGTGATTGCCGGACCCAACGGGCGGCGCGAAGTGCCGGTGGATCAGTTCTGCACGGCGCCAGGACGTAATGTGCTGGCCAATGGCGAATTCCTCGTGGCCCTGCGCATTCCGGCCCCGGCCAAAAATTCTGGCGGGCGCTATCTGCGCTTTATCCCACGTAACGAAATGGACATCGCTGTCGTCGGCGTCGGGACAACCGTGACCTTGAGCGACGATAAGGCAACCTTCACGGCGGCGCGCATCGCCCTGGGTGCCGTGGCGGCGACCCCGTTGCTGGCCGAAGCGGCAGCCGCGGCGCTGGTCGGCCAGCCCGTGTCTGACGCGACCATTGCCGCGGCAGAGGCCGCAGCCCAGTCTATCGCTAGCCCGATTAGTGACATGCGCGGCACTATTCCACAACGCCGCCACCTCGTAGGGGTCTTAACGCGGCGGACCATCCAGGGCGCGATTGCCCGAGCCAGAGGAGAGGCGGTGAGTCATGGCTAAAGTACAAGTACAGACACGGCTGAATGGGGAAGACACGGATTTTCTCTGCGAACCCCGGCAGAGCCTGTTAGAGGTGCTGCGTGAAGACCTCGGCTTCACTGGGACCAAAGAGGGCTGCAGCAACGGCAATTGCGGCGCCTGTAGTGTGTTGTTGGACGGCGTCCTGGTGGATTCCTGCCTGGTGCTGGCCGTCGAAACGGCAGGGAAAGAAGTCGCGACCATTGAAGGGCTGGCCACACCAGGCAAGCTGCATCCCATCCAGCAAAAATTCCTCGAACATGCCGCCCTGCAGTGTGGCATTTGTACCCCAGGGTTCATCATGGCGACTAAAGCCCTGCTGGCCAAAAATCCCCACCCGACCGAGCACGAAGTGCGTTACTGGCTGGCCGGGAACCTGTGCCGGTGCACCGGGTACGACAAAATCGTCCGGGCCGTCCTGGATGCTGCAAGTGTCATGGAGAGCGCATAGTATGGCAGAAGCAACCTATAAAGTAGTCGGGACACGCCCGCTCCGCCCCGACGGAGCGGACAAGGTGACGGGTCGGGCAATTTATGGTGGCGATATGCGCCTGACCGGCATGTTGCACGGCAAAGTGCTGCGCAGCCCGCATGCCCATGCCCGCATTAAGTCCATTAACACCGCCAAAGCCGAGGCCCTGCCAGGCGTCAGAGCGGTGGTGACCGCCAAAGATTTCCCGGTGGCCGAAGACCGTATGGTCAATTCCGGCGAGATCTCGACGAATGTCAAGATCTTGAGTAATAACGTCGTGGCCATCGATAAAGTGCTGTATAAGGGCCATGCCCTGGCCGCCGTGGCGGCGATCAATGCGCACATTGCCGAAGAAGCGCTGGGCCTGATTGAGGTGGAGTACGAGGTGCTGCCGGCGGTGCTGAATGTGCTCGATGCTATGAAAGACGGGGCACCGCTGCTGCACGAGTCTTTAACCACCACCGAACTGGGGCAAAAGACCGACAAGCACAGCAACGTCGCCAATCATCTGCGTTTCAAGCTCGGCGATCTGGAGGCAGGCTTCAGCCAGGCCGATGTCATTGTCGAGCGCGAGTTCGATACCGCCACGGTACATCAGGGCTACATTGAGCCGCACAATGCCACGGCGCTGTGGAACACTGACGGCCATCTCGCCATCTGGACGAGCACGCAGGGCACGTTTGTGGTGCAGCGCCAGACCGCTGAGATCCTCGGCTTGCCGGTGTCGCAGGTGTCGGTCACGCCGTGCGAGATTGGCGGCGGTTTTGGTGGCAAGATTCCGGTCTATCTGGAACCCCTGGCAGCTATGCTGTCACGCAAATCGGGGCGGCCCGTCAAAATTATCATGAGCCGTACGGAAGAATTTGAGGCGACCGGCCCGACGCCCGCATCCCACATTAAAGTGAAGATGGGCGCCAACAAAGACGGACAGATCGTCGCCGCCGAAGCCTCGCTCATGTACGAAGCCGGCGCCTTCCCAGGCTCGCCGGTGGGCGCCGGCTGTATGTGCATTTTCTCGCCCTACGCCATTCCCAATATGCAAGTAGACGGCTACGACGTGGTGGTGAACAAGCCCAAGACCGCGGCCTATCGGGCGCCTGGGGCCACCAATGCGGCGTTTGCTTCGGAAACCGTGCTCGACGAACTGGCGGAAAAGCTCAACCTCGATCCGCTGGAAATACGCCGCATTAATGGCGCCAAAGAAGGCGACCGGCGCGTCGATGGCCCGACCTTCCCGCGGATTGGCTTTCTGGAAACGGTGCACGCGGCCCTGGAGCACGAGCACTATGCCACGCCGCTGACGGGACCGAATCGGGGCCGGGGTGTGGCCTCGGGCTTCTGGTTCAATGTCGGCTTCCAGTCCACTGTGGTAATCAATGTCAACGCCGATGGCACGGTGTCACTGGTCGAAGGTTCAGTGGACATCGGGGGGACACGCGCGTCGATTGCTATGCAAGCGGCGGAAACCCTGGGGATTCGCTACGAAGATGTGCACGCTACGGTGGCGGGCACAGATGGCATCGGCTTTACGGACGTCACCGGTGGCAGCCGTACCACCTTTGCCACCGGCTATGCGGCGCATGAGGCATCACTCGATGTCCTGCGGCAGATGAAAGAACGCCTGGCACGACGCTGGGATGGCGAGATGGAGAAAGAGGGCGACAGCCAAACGGTACACATCACGCCTGACGATGTGACCTACAGCGATGGCGTGTTTACGTGTGCCAAAGACCCCAGCAAGAGCATGACGTTCAAAGATCTGACGGCCCAGATGGCGCGCCTGGGCGGCCCCATCACCGGGCGGGCCACGTCGCAGCCACGCGGCATTGGTGGCGCCTTTGCGACGCATATTGTGGATGTGGAAGTGGACCCTGATACCGGCAAAGTGCAGATTCTGCGCTACACGGCGATTCAGGATGTCGGGCGTGCTATTCACCCGAGCTATGCCGAAGGGCAGATCCAGGGTGGCGCGGCGCAGGGCATTGGCTGGGCCCTGAACGAAGAGTATGTCTATAATGCTGGGGGCAACATGGCGAATGCCAGCTTCCTGGATTATCGCATGCCAACCTCGCTCGACTTGCCGATGATTGATGTGGTGCTGATCGAGGTGCCGAATCCGGGCCATCCGTACGGGGTGCGTGGTGTCGGCGAGGTACCGATTGTGCCACCCGTGGCAGCGGTGGCGAATGCGATTTACCGGGCCACCGGCAAGCGCATGACCCAGGCCCCGATGTCGCCGACGCATATTTTGAGCAAGCTCAACGAGTAGGATGGTGCGTGATGGCAATCGTCTTCCTGTCGGCTATGTTGCAGCCTCTGACGGGTGGTGTGTCCCAGGTGCGTGTACCAGGGAGGACGATTCGCACGGTCATCAATCACCTGGAGGAGCGTTTCCCTGGTATCAAGGAACGCCTCCTCCAGGATGGTGAGTTACGCCCAGACGTCGCCGTGGCGATTGACGGCGAGACGGCTCTGGATGGGGTGGCTGAACTGGTCGGTGAGGACAGCGAGGTGCACTTTATCCCGCCAATTAGCGGCGGCTAGATGTCCATGTCGTACGTCCTACGCCAGTGCCCTCCTGGGATCGCCGGGCTCCAGCCCGGCTCCGGCAGCCACGCTGGCGCGTGGCGGTTCCAGGGAAAATCCTGGAGAACTGGCAGCGTATGTATGAAACAGACATCTCGCCGCGCGCTCCGCATGTCCCGACACCTGCCGCACCCGCACATCCCAGCCCGACTTTACGGCTCTGCCAGCGCCAGCAAGATGTCGCGGGTGATTTCCATATGTCCATGGTGCTGCGCCAGCTCGGTGTAACACTGCAACAGAATGCTGCCCTGGGTCCAGCCCTGCATGCGGCCACTGCGCGGTTGCCACGCGAAGGCTGGGGGTTGATCGCCCTGCACCTGCGCAATATCTGCCTGGATCTGCTGCTGCAACGCCTGCACTGCCTGGCGAATGTCCGCGACTGTCCCATGGGCGCGAAATTCGGCGTCGCGGTCGCGTTGGTAGGTCCGCCCGCCCAGCGCCACCCCCAGGATGTTGTGGGTTAAGCCCACGCAGTGCGTCAGGATGGCGTAGGGTGAGTTCGCCCCGACAAATGTCGGGCGCTGGTTGGCGCGCGCATCGCCAAGCGTTTCGACAATCTGTAACATGCCATCCAGGGCACGATTGATGAACGGTAACACCTGCGATGGAGCGATGGACATAGGCGGTCTCCTTGGTTTCGCGGTTGCGCGGACCTTCTGGGGCTTGCTAGAGCCTCAACCGAGCTCTTGTGAGAGCCACCCCCTGGGAGCGCCGGGCTCCAGCCCGGCTCCGGAAGCTACGCTGGAGCGTGGCGCTCCCAGGATAACGACGCAACGGAGGTCGGTTGAGACACTAGGCTGATTTTAACACACGCAGCACAGGCTTTCCCTCTTCCCTCGGGTCATGTAGGTGTCGCTTGTGGCGCGATAGGTGCCTGGGAAAATCCGGTCTGTTGCTCGCCCATACTGGACAACTGCATGGCCCTGCCTCCTCCCCGCAGCTGGGGGAGGTGCTAGACTGGGAGCGACGTAGGGCATGCCCCGCAGGTCCGCGGCATACGAGGTTCCCATGGCAGCTATTCCCAATGATGAGCCGGTCTACGAAGATGCGCTGGGCCATTTCCCGCTGGTCAGTCAGGTGGGAAACATGCTGCGTACCTGTCATCCGCCGTATGTGCTGGGCGTGTGTGGCGCCTGGGGCTCCGGCAAAACCAGCTTTTTGCGCAAGTTGTGGGCCTATCAAGGCGGATCGTTTGACGTCGGGGAAGCGCGTGGACAGGTCAAACGGCAGCGGGAGCAACGCCAGAAGTGGTTTGGCCAAGGCTACCAGGAACCCGTGCCACCACGCGAGAAGAATGGCTGTCATGTCATCTGGTTCAACCCCTGGCAACATCAATTTGAGGACACGCCGCTCATCGCCCTCCTGCACACCATCCGCCAGCATTTGAGCTTTTTGCATCGCGCCATGGATGAAACGGGCAAGCTCATGCATGTGGCGACGCATGCCCTGCTCAATACCGCTAACGAGTATGCCAAAGCCCTCAAACTGCCTCTCCCCGTGCCCAGCGCCACAGGCATCCAGGAGCGCGGACAGGCCTACGAGGCTGGGCGCCTGGACACGCCGCTGTTTTCGCAACGCTTTCGTGACTTCTTTGAACAGGCCCTGGCCGCGGTGATTGGTCCCGAGGGCCGGATGATCATCTTTATTGACGACCTCGACCGCTGCGAAGGCGAGGTGGCCTACCGCCTGCTGGAAGCGCTGAAATTGCACCTCAACGTGCGCAACTGCGTCTACGTGCTGGGTCTGGATCAGGTGCACCTGGAGGAGAGCATTGCCCGCGTCCTGTCTGGAGGCGAGGCGCCTCGGTTGTACCGTCCTCTGGCGCGGGAGTATTTGGGCAAGATGTTCCAGAGCCTGTTTCTGCTGCCGGTGCCGGAAAACACCACCTCCTTTATGCAGACGCTCCTGGCGCCAGATATCGCGCCCTACCAAAATCTCTTGCAACAGCGCTTTGGGCTACCCAAGCAGGAGTGGCAGGTGCTGCTCGACACCCTGGACCACAATCTGCCGCACAACCCGCGCAAAATTAAAAGTTTCCTGGCTGCCTGGAAGCTGCACCTCAATCTGCTCGACGTGCAACAGCCCACACAGCCGCCGCTGGACTGGCGTCTGACGCTGATCTTGACGTACCTTGGGCAGTTTGAAGAGCCGCTGTTTCGCAAGATCGAAGAGGCCCCAGGCTTTTATAGTGACGAGGTAGTGCGCTTCTGCCGCGATGGCAGCAGCCCGCACCCGCTGTTTGATGGGCTCGAACGTCCCTATGGTGCCACTGCAGCCATGGCTGAGGCCACGGGGGGATTGGAAGCCCCGCCCAGTAGCGCCGCCGCGCCCTCCACCTCTGACAGCACGCCCGCTGCCGCCTCCCCCGTGCCGCGTGTGTTCTGGATCAGCCGCCTGGTCAACACGCTATCCAGCCAGGGGGTGTTTGTCGATGCAGCGCGGCTGCGGTGCCATCTGGTGCGCACCGGCGGCGCCTTACCGTAGGACGAAACTTATGACTGTATTCAGTCCCGCCCTCCAAGGCGGCCTTGAGGGCCGCTACCGGGTCCGCATCGCCTGGCAGTACGAGACGGTCGAGTTCCTCGGCCTGCCCTACTTGCAGGAGGAACGCCCCCTGACCCTGGCCGAAATCTATGTGCCGCTGAGTCTGACCTGGGAGGTGGCCGGCACAGAGCGGCAGTACGTGCCGGATGTGCTGGAGCAACAGCGGCACCTGGTGGTGCTCGGCGATCCGGGCTCCGGCAAATCCACCCTGATTAAACTCCTGGCCTACTCCTTTGGGCGTATCGAGCCCACGCCACTGGCGCGCCGCCTGGGGGCGCATCTCCCCATTCCCATTATCTTGCGCGATTACCCGGTGCGCGCCTGGCACACGCCGGAGGATATGCTGGGCAATTTTATCGCGCAACTGGACGCGGAGATCCGGGCTGAGGTCACGGTGTCGTGGCTCCTTGATGCACTCAGCAGCGGGCGTGGCGCCTTGCTGCTGGATGGTCTGGACGAAGTGGGCGGGCAGGCGGAGCGTGCGCAACTGCGCGATCAGGTGGTGCTGCCGTTGCTGGAGCGCATGCCACAGAGCCTGGCCGTGCTCACCAGTCGGGTGATTGGCTATGAGGAAGCGCCGTTTGATGGGCTGGCAGCACGATGGGTGCGGCAGGATGCCCCTGGGAGCGCGGGCCTCCTGCCCGCTCTGGAAGCAGGCGAAACGCCGGCGCTCCCAGGCCTCGAACCGCGGCGCTGCTATGTGGCGCCGTTCAACGAGGCGGAGATCGACCAGTTCATCAGTAAGTGGTATACGGCCCGCGAGCGCGATGAGCGTGAGCGCCAGCGCCGCCTGGTGTCGCTGCGTGAGGCCCTGGCGCGCAGTGACCGCATTCGCCGCCTGGCGAGTAATCCGTCGCTGCTCACCCTGATGACTCTGATCCATCGCGTTACCGCCGAACTGCCGTCCGGTCGGGTCAAACTCTACGACAAGATCGTCGAAGCCTATCTGGAGACCATCCAGCGCTACCGAGGCCTCACCGCGTACGAGGCCTCGTTGGAGGAGATGAAGCGCTGGCTGGCGCAGGTGGGCTGGCACATGCAGTCGCAGCGCGCCGCTAGTGCAGATAGGGATGGTGGTGACATCCTGGTGTCACGTGAGCAGCTCCTGGAGTGGCTCAGGGACGCCATTGCTACCGATCGGCCCGATGCCACAGCGGAAGCGGAGAGTTTTCTCGACTACATTGCCCGGCGTAGCGGCTTGCTCATCCCACGCGGACCACAGCAGTTTGCCTTTGTGCACCTGACGTTCCAGGAGTACTTTGCCGCCTGGCATTTGCGGGCCGGCTTGCACCGCTTTGACCAGATCATTACGCAGTGTGCTGCACGCATGGTCAATGCACGCTGGCATGAAACGCTGGTGCTGCTGTTCGAGCTGCTGGCCGAGTTTCCCGGCATCGGAAATGACCTGGCCGACGCCTTGCAACAACGGGTGACGACCCCAGAGGCACACCAGAGTGCCGACACCCTGTTTGCCGAGCTCTTACTCGATACGCAGAGTGGCTTGAGCTGGAGCGCCCAGCAGCGCCTGGCCGGTGGCGTCCTGGAGGCGACGTGTGCCGTGTTCAACGAGGCCGTGATCGAGCGCCTGCACCAACTGACGCCGCAGCGCTTTGACAGCCTGGTGCGGTCCTGGATCGAGCAGCAATGGCAGGCGGTCACCCCAGAGACCATCGGCGCGGATTTCTTCCTGGTGGTGTCCGCGTTTCCCGCTTACGAGGTGGAGTGGTCAGAGAAGCTGGCTGGCTGGGTAGCGCAGCGCGGCGGGTTATCCTGGAGCACAGAGCAAATCTACGACGTCGTGCTGACTGGTGGTTCGCATCCCGCTGTCTGTGCCTGGGGGGTAGACCGTTTGCCCCTGGTAGCGTGGTTTGCTGTTACTGGGCTATGGTTCGATACCATCACCCTGGCTGACCTGTATGTCCCTGTGCTGTTGCGGGGACGAGACCTTTCAGCGCGCCATCGTCTCCTCACACAGTTGGGCACGGCTTGTGCCACCAGCCAATCTCATCTCCTCCACGCTGTCTGTTGGAGCTTGCTCAACCCTGATGCCGGGCAGACACTCGATGACGTTGTAGAG